>JAPPHD010000030.1 GCA_028821125.1 Gammaproteobacteria bacterium | reverse complement strand
AACGGCATCGGGCCCCGGCATGGCGCCCCGCCGCGGAACGCGGCTCAGTTCAAAGGCGGTAATGCTCCCACCGATACCGCTCGGACGCTATGCCGAGTGCGAAGAGCAGGCAGCCGCCATTGCGTTCCTCGCTTCCGATGAAGCCTCTTACATTACCGGCGCCGTACTGCCTGTTGACGGGGGCGTGACGAGCGGTGTCGGGCAAGGAGAAGTAGGCCACCTCGTCAGAGACCTGAAGGGCCATGGCGAAAAAGAAGACTGAAGCCGTGGCCGAATGCGTGTGCGCGCCCATCGGGTGGTTTGCGGAGTTCGGAAACGCCCTCCTGATGATTGAATGGCTGGTGAGCCGTTAGGAGACTGACATGCAACGTGAACGCGTGGGAATACTGGGAGGCAATCTGGGCGTCATGGAGGTGGACGAGCTGGAAAAGTACACGCTCGAGATCGAGGACCTTGGTTATGGGTCCATGTGGATTCTCGAGCATGTAACCAGGGAACCCATTGCCACGGCCGCGCATTTGCTTGCGCGGACCAGCCGGCTCGAGATCTGCACGGGCATTGCCAGTGTTTATGCTCGCGATGCGGTAGCGGCTGCGCAGGCCGCTCACACCTTGGCCGAAATGTCCGCAGGGCGCTTCCGTATGGGAATCGGCCCGACCTATCCGGCAGGCGTGGAAACGCGAGGGCAGACCTGGCAGGACGCGCCAACGAAGATACGGGCCTATCTCGAGACCATGCGGGCGACCGAGGTAATGGCGCCGGCCCCGCAGCAACCGGCGCCGATATACGTAGCCGCAAGCATGCCGAAGCTGATCGATGTGGCGACTGAGTTGGCCGACGGCGTGCTCACGAATTACATGCCGGTTGAACACACCAGATGGGTGCGTGAACTGGTTGGGCCGAACAAGGAAGTCATTCCGTGCGTTCGCATCCATTTGGATTCTGATCGGGAACGAGGCCGAATGCTGGCCCGCCGGCACCTCGAGCTGCAGGGATTTCTCAGGGCATACCGAACTGCGTGGAAGCGTCTGGGCATGATTGAAACCATTGAAGAATCGGCGGAGTGTATCGACGATGAGCTGCTCGAGGCGGTGAACGCTTTTGGAGATGCGGCGTTGATTCGGTCTCGCATCGAAGCGCATTTTGAAGCCGGCGCCAGCCGGGTCATTCTCGTCGCCATCGCCGATGCCATCGAAGGCCCCGAGGTGGGTCTTCAGGGGTTTCGGGATCTCGCCGCGAAACTCTGGCAATAGAAGCTGTGCCTGTTGCAGGCACGATGCAAGCGAAAACCATTCCGGCCTGATAACGACCCCAACGTCGCGGTACACGACCGGCCGTGGTGCGCAGGGCTTCTGTGCGATTGCGACGTTTGTTGGGGCAATTGGCAACTTTCCAGCGGTCAAATCGCATTATCGATTGATCTTGCTCCGTATATTGTTCTTGCTCCGTATTGCGCGAGGTCACAGATCGGGAAAACGATGAAGTTCCTTGCACCACTTCTGTTGATATTCTGTAGTCAACTTCGAGCACAAGACTCGATCACGGTGTATGACGTCAGTAACGATGACTTTGATCGAATGATGACGGAATACTCCAACTGGGGAAGGTGGGGGGATGATGACCGGCTGGGCACTCTCAACTTGATCACCCCGAATAAGCGCGTCGAGGCTGCCAGGCTGGTCAAGGAAGGTATTTCGATTTCTTTATCGCGGGATATGGATAACTCTGAATGAGGTGACACGTGATTACGCTTTATGCTTGTGGCAGCCCAAATGTAACCAAGGTGCTTTTCATGCTGGCTGAGGTAGGTCTGCCGTATGCGTACGAGCATGTATCCGTCGTTCGAGCCGAAAACTGTCGACCCGAGTTTGTCGCCCTTAATCCGAACGGGAAAGTACCCGTCATTGTGGATGACGATGGTCCGTCCAGTGAACCACACGTTGTTTTCGAATCCGTCGCCATACTGGTTTATCTCGCTGAAAAGTGTGGGGCGTTGATTCCGACAGACACGAAAAAGCGCAGCGAAATGCTACAGTGGCTGCTCGTTCAGGCAGCCTATTTTGGTCCGATGTACGGCCAGGCCCGGCATTTTTTGGCTCTGGCGCCGAAGGAGGGTAACGAGTACGCACGAGAGCGCTACACATCAGAGGCTTATCGCCTGTTGGACGTGCTGGAGGCACGCCTGAGTCAATCACCCTATGTGGGATATGACGAATTTTCGATCGCTGACATTGCAATGTACCCCGGTTTGGAATATCACGTCCAAAATACAGTCAACTTGGGTGATCGTCCAAATACCGATCGGTGGATGAAGGCGATGGCCCAGCGTCCCGGCTGGCAGGCTGCCAAGGCAACACTAGAGGAAATTCTGGCTATTGATCTAGAGAAGAGTAAAGGCGTTACAGCGGAGCAGATGGACAGGGTATTTGGCCGGGGCCGTTTCGCACGAACATGTTGACCTGTTTTCAGGGAAGCTGCTTACATCCCCGGACGATATGCCGGTCGTGATGTCGCACTATCTTCTACCGCTCACTTCTACCGCTCACACTGATTGATGGAATTAACGTGATGACGATGCCTGCGGAATAGAAATTTGCGGAGAATTTGCTCGGGGCATGACGGCCAATGCCGAATCAGGGTGGGCATCGACGCACACGGATCACAACGAGATTTTGGTGATGAACTCGGCGCTGGCGAATGTTATCGGCACCGTGAGAGATGGATAGCATGTCTGAGATCAGTTTTGAGGGTCGCGTAATAGTCGTGACCGGCGCGGCAAGGGGCATGGGAAAGGAGGTCACGCTGCTGCTGGCCGGCCGCGGTGCCTCGGTCGTGGTGAACGACCTCGGCGCGGCTGTCGATGGATCGGGTGGCGATGCTCAATTGGCTGAGTCCGTTGTGAGCGAGATCCGGGCGATGGGTGGAGAGGCGATTGCGAGCGGCGAGTCGGTTGCCACGGAAGCAGCCGCGGCGAAAACAATCGGCATCGCCATCGACGCGTTTGGCCGTCTGGACGGCCTCGTCAACAATGCCGGGAACTTCATCAGTGGGTCGCTTACCCAAACGTCGCTGGCGGATGTGGATGCCTTGATGAACGTCCACCATCGAGGAACACTGCTCATGTGCCGGGCCGCCTGGCCGTACCTTGTGGCTTCCGGCAGCGGGCGAATAGTCAACCTTTGCTCTCACGGGATGCTCGGCGACGGCGATCTCATTGCGTATGCGGCGGCGAAAGGCGCCGTTTTCGGTTTAACGCGCTCCGTGGCACTTACAGGAGCCGTCAGTGGCGTCAAGGCGAACATGGTGGCGCCAACGGCGGCGACGCGCATGATGGGCACGGACATCAGCGCCAGGGAGAGGCGCTGGTTTGAAACCGCCATGCCCCCGGGCAGCGTGGCGCCGGTTGTTGCATTGCTCGCACACTCGGCATGCTCCTTCAGCGGCGAATTGCTGGGGGTTGGTGGCGGGGTCGTCAATCGGTTGTTCGTGGGTGAAACTCAGGGATACCTCGATCGTGACCTGACCATAGAAAGCGTTCATGCGCACATTGACGAGATTTTCGATATGAAAGGTTATGAACCGTTGGCCAGCACGGCCGAAGCCGCGGCCAAGCGTCGGCGCCAGATCGAACTGGCAATGAGTCGGGGGGCGGATTAGCGGGATTGTTGGAGCGTCATGCAGCGAAAATCCTGCGTCACTACGCCAGACGAGTCCGTTACCGCCGTTGTAACCGCTCCCGATGCGCGGAAGTGGTTGCCGCCTTGGAATTTGGTGTGATGTCGTGCAGGGCGATAAGACGATTTCTGAAAGATACGGGGTATTTTGGCTGTGTTTCATGTGCACTCGGACTGGGGCATTGCGCCTTCAATGTTTGAAACCTGGGGAGCGCGCAGTTGAGTGGCATTGACTTTTCGGAACGCGTGGCGCTGGTCACCGGTGGCGCGGGTGGCATCGGATCGGCGGTTGCACGCGTCCTGCGGGCGTGTGGGACGCAGGTGGCGTTGACTGATGTCGACGCTGCTTCGCTGGAGTCAGCGGCGGCCGAACTCGGTGGCGGCACCAGAGTGTTTGCCGCTGACATCTCGAGTGAAGCAAATTGCGAGCGCATCGTGGGCGATATGGTTTCCTCGCTGGGGAGCCTGGATATTCTGGTCAACTGTGCTGCCCTGCCGGGAAATCATGCAGGCGCTCTGGCGATTAGCGTCGAGGATTGGCAACGCACGTTGGACGTCAATCTCCGTGGCACGATCCTGATGTCCCGGTTCGCAGGTCGCTGGATGGTGGAGCGCCAACGGGGTGCGATTATCAATGTGTCCGCAATTTCTGCGCAGCGCTCTTTCGCTGGGGACGCCGCCTACACCGCTTCCAAAGCGGGTATCGAGATGGTGACCAAAACCCTCGCCTGCCAATGGGGAGCGCATGGCGTCCGTGTCAACTGCGTATCGCCGGGTTCTGTCGATGCAGGGATGGGCAAGCTCGACGAAGCGCCGGCGGACTCACCCATAGCGGACGCTGAGTCTTTCTTAAAGGGGGTTCCCTTGCGCCGCGCTGCCAGCGCCGACGAAGTCGCATGGCCGATTGCGTTCCTGGCGTCAGACCTCGCCAGCTACGTAAACGGTGCGGTGCTGGTCGTGGATGGAGGCTTTCTCGCCTGTTGATGGCATTGATGCAGTGATGAAAGACAACTTGTCCGGTTGCGAAACCGGAATTCAGGGCCTTCTCGATAAGCAGGCCATCCGTGAATACCTGCATGGCTATGTGCGTGGCATGGGCCGGCGGGACAAATAGGAGGAACAAACCATGACAACGTTTGAGGAAGTTCGGATCTTTATGGATGAATTCTTCTCGGCGATCTCACCGAAGCTGCTGACATCACCGGACGATATGCCGGCCGTGATGTCGCACTATCTTCTACCGCTCATCCTGATTGACGGTAGTACGGTGCTGACGATGCCCGCGGAAAAGGACGTCGCGGAGAAGCTGCTCGGGGGAATGGCGGCCAACGCCGAAGCAGGGTGGGCGGCGACGCGAACGGACAATACCGAGATCTTTGTGATGAACTCCGCGCTGGCTCTCGTGAGCAGGTGCTTTTCCCGCCTTCGCGAGGACGATTCGGTCCTGGAAGAGGGCGGCTGCCTGTATACGCTGATCAAGGTCGACGGTCACTGGAAGGTGTCTGTATGCGTATATCATGGGGCGGAAGACCGTTTGATTGGTGAATGACAGAGGGGGCGACATGACCAACGACAAAGAAAACGCGGCCAGGCGAGCGCACAAACTCCATATGAAATACATCCATGAGATAAACAAGGAGGCTTGGCTGGACAACATGGCTGAAGATATTGTCATCCAGGATCCAGTGGGTCCCACGCCTATCAACCCTACCGGTACACCGCTGAACAAGGCGCAGATGGCCGAGCTCTGGGACAGGTCGATGAAAAGTGCGGGCGATGGAGTACCCGCACCTCAGCACCAGATGCACACTTTTTATTGTTGTGGAGACGAGGTGGCGTGCGTCGGGCGAACGGTGAGCATGTTGCCCAGAAAGGGCGATGGAAAGCTCATTGAGTGCGTTTGCGAAGGTATCTTCATCTACGGCGTCAACGAAGAAGGCAAGCTGAATTCGGTGAAGGCCTATTTCGACTTCGAAAAAGTGTTCAACGATATTGACTTCAGCCTGCCCGTCGAGCAGTGAAGGGTGGCTACCCTTGAAGAAACCATCCTGCAGGAGCATATAGCCCTCTACAGGTCCGACCCCGTTGCGGCCCACGACTTGGATTCGACGCGGTTTGGCGGCGAGGGGCTCGTCCCGACCCTGCTGCTCACTACCACGGGTCGTCGATCTGGCAAGCAGCGCCTGGCCCCACTGCTATACCAACCGTCCGGCAGGGGTTTCATTGTAGTTGCCAGCAATGGTGGAGCACCGGGCAATCCGTATTGGTACACCAATCTGCGGTTCAACCCAGCGTGTACGGTCCAGGTGGGCAAGATTCTGTATCGAGCTGGGGCGTGCATGCTTGCCAGAGGCGAGCGAGCGCCCTATTGGGATTGGATGGTGAGGATGTGGCCGCCCTACGCCCGGTATCAAGAGTTGACGGAAAGGGAGATTCCGGTGTTGGCGCTCGATCCGACTGAGGTGCTGAAAATCATGGCTTAGCCTGAGTTCGCATCATCACGACCATACTTGCAGCCACGGCTCCAGCCAGAGCGATGTGAACGGCGAAATAGACGTTGAAGGACCCGGTCAGATCGTGAACGTATCCCGCGATGGGCGCGGCGGCTGCCGCTACGACCATCATGATCATCGTTGCGATTCCGATTCCTGAACCGAATATTCTCTCGTCCAGCAAAGCGCTCAAGTGACCGCTGAACACGACGAAAAACCCGCCCCCGCACAATCCGAGCACAACCATGAGTATCACGAGGGTCGGAAAAGCGGGCGCACCGAGAAAAAACAGGAAGCATACAGCCACACAGATGCCGATGATCAGGAAGCCGACGGCAGGGCCGAATCTGTCTGTCATCCAACCGAAGACCGGCCCGCCGGGTAGTGTTGCCAATCCGAAAAGGGAAAGAAGCGAAACCGACTGCAGGTTCTCAAGCCCCAGATCGGCACCGAATACCACCATATGCGTGAGCAGCACGACGGATCCTGCGGACAGGATCGCCATGCTGAGGGTCACAACCCAGAACCACGTCGATGCCAGAACGGCACGATAGGCATCGAGCAAGTTGATATTCTCGATATCCCCCGCTTGCGTTGCTTCCTGCCGGTCGCCAGTGCTGTGCCCTTCGGCCTGCTGGGTCGCGAATTGAACGATCACACAGGTAATAGCAGCCAGCACCGAAAACGTCAGGTAAACGCCGCGCCAGCCATGGGCGCCCACGATTGCGTTTGCCGCAAGCGGAGCAAGAACCACGGAAATCGGCAACGTTGCGAATCCTGTTGCAACCCCGAGTTTGTCATCGAACCAGTATTTCAACAGTTTCACGATCACCATCGGCGCAAGGCACGCCACGCCCAGCCCGACAACAAAGTAACCGGCGTTGAAGATCCAGACGCTTGTAGAGAAATAGACAATCAGATTTCCGATGGTGGTGACGACGGCGCCAGCGGTCAGAATGCGGCGAACGCTCCATAGATCAAGGAGCCGCCCGACTATCGGGGCAGCGACACCGCCGATAATCAGTGTGATGGACGACGCCAACGCGACGACCGACAGATTCGCCTCGAACGTCGTCATGACACTCGGCACCATTACCCCGATCGATACGACACCCAGCCCGCCTATATTGATGACAATCGCGCCCATGACGACCATCAGCCAGGCTCGAGCGGCAGTACGAACTTTCAGGACCATGATGAGATAAACGCTCGGGCCAATCGTCCAACGAACAAGCGGCTCAACCGATGTGCCTCGCCATGCTCAGGCGCTCCTCGATCTCGAAGCCCAGGCCTTCGTAGAACTTGCGGACTTCGAGATTTGTCGCTCGAATCTGCAGATTGACCTTAGTGCAGCCGGCGGACCGCAATACACGGATGGCATGACGGACAAGAGCCGTGGCCAGGCCTCGGCCCCGGTATTGGGGCGAGACTGCCACCTTGTGCAGCCAGCCGCGGTGACCGTCGTATCCTGCCATCGTCGTGCCTGCTACGGCATCTCCGTCCAGTGCCACCAACAGCATGTCGTCCCGTACGGCGAGCTTGGCGTCGAACACTTTCGGCGGAGCGTTGTGAGGCGGATCATCGGGGAAGACCGTTTCCCACAGTGCGATGACGCTGGAACGGTCGGCGATGGTGGCGGGTCGTATGATCATCTTTGATGACCTTGCGGGCGTAATCTGATATTGGCCTCGACGCGCTACTGCTCGGACTGCAATCCGACAATGTCCCCGGCGCCCAGTGTGCCGAAATCGTCCGGATCCGGTTTGGCCTGTCGAAGTACGCGATAGAACGGGTCGATCTCGATGTCATCGTCACCGACGTCGATACGTGCGGAGCCGCCGGGCATGGCAACGCGCTCGAGTCTGCCGTTGCGTCGGATCTCGACAGGCATCGGAAAGTCGCCGGGGGTATCCCAGTGCAGCACCAGTTCTCCGCCTTGCCGTTTCGAATCCAGTCGCGGCAGGGTTTCATCGTACAGGTACAGATCGAAGAACCAGTCGAGATCCCGCCCGGCGATTGCTTCAGTACGTTCAATGAACTCCCTGGAGTTGGTCAGGCGGCACTGTCCGCACGCCAGCAGATCGGAATGGTCATCGCTCGGATACGCCTGCTTCCGCAACACTTCGAAGAAAAGATTGTCGCCAAGTACCCAGCGCAGGCTGTGCATGACCATGGCGCCTTTCAGGTAGGGGTCGTATTCGCGCAGCGCGGCCCGCGCCGTGATCGGGTGCGGTGCAACGACGGATCGATCGTCGCTGACACCCGGGCGCAGAAAGCGCGCGACGTATTCGCGATAGGCCGCCTTGCCCAGCCTGTGCTCGGCATACAAAGCTTCCATGTAGCCGTCAATGCCCTCCTGAATCCACAGATGTCGATAGTCGTCGTTGCTGACGAGGTTGCCCCACCACTCGTGACCGAGCTCGTGCAGCGGCACATAGTGAAAGCCCATCCGAACGGTCGCCATCGCGTCCTTGCCGTGTGCGAGGTTCGTCTGGTGTTCCATCGCGATATAAGGTGTCTCGACAAGGCCGTACTTGTCGCCCTGAAACGGGTACGGCCCCAGCAATTCCTCGTAGAACGCCAGGTGGCTTTCCAGCTCCGGCATCTGCCGCTGCGCCTCCTCGAGGTCTTCGGGCAGCGCCCAGAACGTGATGGGCAGCGGGCGTCCGCTGACGCTGGTGTAGTCCCGGGTAATGGCGACGAACGGCCCGGCATTGAACGTGACGTTGTACAGATCGATCGATGTCGTGACACGCCACCGGTGGGTTGCCGTTCCGTCCCCGTTATCGGTCCTGCCCTCGAAGCGGCCGTTGGAAACCACGGTCAGGTCGTCCGGAACCGTGAATCGCATCGTAACGCCATCCTCCGGTTCGTCGGAGGGATGGTCCTTGGCGGGCCACCAGATGTCCGGGCCGTCCGCGAAGCTCGTAACGCCGATCCAGTGTTCGCCGTTCGCTGTTTTCTCCCAGGTGAATCCGCCGTTCCAGGGCGGCATCGGCGCGATGCGGGGGGCGCCGCCATAGTGCACGGTGATCTCGACGGCCTCGCCCGACTGCAGTGCCCGTCCGGGATCGATCCACAGGCGATCGTCCTCGTGTTCGAACGATGCCCGTTTCCCGTCGATGCGGATTTCGGTTGCCTGCAGACGGTCGTCCAGATCAAGCACGAAACGACGAGTGGCAGCCACGACATCGGCCCGCACCGTCACATTGCCGTCGATACGCTGTTCCTCGGGATCGACGGCGATATCGAGGCTGTACGAACGGACGTCATACGCCGCCTGTTCCGCAAGCAGTTCGCCGCCTGACTCGTTACCCTGCGGTGACCAGTCGACGCCCTGTGCCTGTGCGGCTGCGCTGAGCAATAGCGCGAAAATGAAAACAATCGGTTTCATGCAGTGTCAGACGCTTGAAACGGCCGCCGCCCACCTCCGTTCAAGCGACAGCCGACAGTTCGCCGGACCATAGCCGGCGCACGAAAACCTCGGCGGGCAGAATGTCGATGCCGTCGTCCGAGTGCCGTGCACGGGACTCGAGGCACACCACGATTCGGCGGCCCGTGTCAGGGTGATCCTTCACCAGGCTGCGAAGGCCTTTCAGGTGCCGGGGCACGATCCTGGCGCTACCCTTTGCCTCGATCGCCAGCCGCAGGTCGTCGACCACGAAGTCAACTTCCGTACCCCCGGAGAGCCGCCAGTAAGCCAGCTCCCCCCCGGGGTTCGTGTAATCCAGCCAGGCCGAAAGCTCGTGGAATACCCAATTCTCGAATGCGCGCCCAAACAACTCGGAGCCTGGGGATACCGGGCCGCGCCGCGCCAGGCGATTGACCACCCCGACATCGGACAGGTAGAACTTGGGCGCGCCGACAACCCGCCGCTTGGGGCGCTTGCGATAGGCGGGCAGCCACCGGCCGAGCAACGTATCTTCCAGTATTTCGAAGTACGATTTCGCGGTGTGGCTCGACACCCCGCAATCGGCCGCGACGTTGGAGAAATTGATCATCTCGCCGTCGCTGAGTGCGGCCGCATCGAGAAAACCGGAGAATGCCGGCAGGTTGCGCACGAGGCCTTCGGCGGCCACCTCCTCCTTGAGATAGTCCGCGATATAGGCATCGAGCAGCCGGGCCGGTCGCGCCGCATCGACAACGCGGGGCAGGTAACCGTGATTCAACAGGCGTTCCAGATCGAAATCGGCCCCCATCTCGTTGGCCGTCAGGCCGTGCAGCCGATAGCGTGAAGCACGCCCTCCGAGCAGGTTGGCCGCGCCGCGCCGCACCTTCCGGGCGCTGGAACCGCACAGCGCAAAGCGATAGCCGAGGTTCTCGATCAGCCAGTGCACCTCGTCGAGCAACGCGGGGACCTTCTGAATTTCGTCGATGACGATCTGAGTCCCCGTATCCACCTCTCCGGCAACGAGCTCTTCGCGAAGATATTCCGGGTTCGTAACATAGCGGCGGAATTCGTCAGCCTTGAGCAGGTCGATCCAGTGCCCGTCCGGATAACATTGCCTGAGCAACGTGCTCTTGCCGGCCTGACGTGGGCCCCACAGGAAGAACGTTTCTTCTCCGGAATGCGGCAGATCCAGGTTTCTCTTGAACATAAACTTCAAAATAACATGTTTTATTGAAGTTGTAATTTAAATTTGGCAGCCTCAAGAACGTACATTATCACTGCAGGGCGAATGACCTCGGACGAGCTGTTGAAACAACCGAAGGGGTTGTTCTTCGTCTACCCAGACTGCGAGGGCGTGCGTAGCGACTCAAGCGGGTTTGCTCTGACAGAGCCCACGGCGAAGCGGCCCCCATCGCGAACAAGTGATGTATCCATCACCTTCTGCGTGATGTAATATTCACTGCAACTCAGCCCAACGAGCAGCCCGGTAATGCACAGAACGCAGATTTCCCTCGAGCAGGAACAATACCGGCTGCTGGGGATTGAAGCCAGGCGTCGGGGGATCAGCCTGTCGGCCCTGATTCGCAGCCTTGTGGACGAGTACTTCAATGCCGATCGCGGGCACGTACAGGATCCCCTGGAAGCCGTCATCGGGATCGGTTCGGGTACGGGAGATCCCGTCGGACGGGAACACAACCGTTACCTCTATGGAAGCGCCGATTGAAAAGGCTGTTCGTCGACACCGGCGCCTGGTACGCGCTGATCGATCGCAGGGACCCGGATCACGAACCCGTTACCGCGGCCTTGCGCGAGCATCGCGACCGTCTGCTGACCAGCAATTTCGTGCTGGACGAAACCCTGACCCTGGTCCGGTACCGCCTCGGCTGGAACATTGCGCATCGGCTCGGGGAACAGCTCCGCACCGGTTCCCTTGCCCGCCTCGAACGGATATCCCCCAGCGATGAGGAGGCGGCCTGGGCCATCTTCGCCACGTACTTCGACAAGTCGTTCAGCTTCACGGACTGCACGAGTTTCGCGCTGTGCAACCGGCTGGAATTGCCCCTGTGCGTCGCCATCGACAACGACTTCCGCTCGTTCGGTTTGCACTGCCTCCCATAGTTGCCGTCGTAGACCGCTTTGCAGCCCAAGCGCCCTGCCTAATTGGCGCGAAGAGCCTCGATGACGGGCAGTCGCGCCGCACGAACCGCCGGCAGCAGCCCCCCGACGGCGCCCAGCGACACCGCGCTGCTCAGCCCGATGACCAGCAGGCGCGGCGTTACCGAGAACTCGAACCCCACTTGCGACATGCTTCCTGCGTTCAACGTCGAGCTAGCCAACCCGTCGTACAGCAGATACACCGCAGCACTGCCAAGAACACCGCCAACGAGGGCGAGCAGCAACGCCTCCGCCATCACCGAGACCACAACCGGGACGCTGGAGAAACCCAGTGATCTCAACGTGCCGATTTCTACCAATCGGGTGCTTACGGACGAATACATGGTGTTGATCGCCGCGACTACGGCGCCAAGGCCCATGATTGCACCGATCAGGTAAGCAAAAGTCTCCACCATGCCGGTTCTCGCTTGAGACTGCCGGGCGTAGAAATCCTGTTCGGCAATGAGATCGGCGCGCAGCCGGGGGTCTTGCCGGATGTGCTCGCCGACGGCCGCAGCGTCACTATCCCTGTCGAGCAACACTCGCGCGGTACTGACTACACCCTCGCGTCTAAACTCGGCCTGAGCGATCGGCAGGTCCATCCAGACTTCGGAATCGTGCGCCCGGCCTCCCGCGTCGAAGCGACCTACCACGGCCCACGATTTGTTGCGAAAGTTCACTCTGCTCCCGAGAGTGAGCCCTGCGTACGTGTCGCCCGCGTTCACCCCGACGACCAGTTCATTCTTTCCGGGCTGAAACCACCGGCCTGCCACCAGCTTCAGTTCCGGCCGAACCTCGAGAGCCGAAGCTTCGACACCGCGAGCTACGGCAACTCCGGGTTTACCCGTCTCTCTGGTGACCAGGTCAACGACGACCACCAGTTCGCCGCTGACCGTCCTTATTCCGTCCATGCCGTTGAGCACATTGACTTCCGTAGCAGACAACCAGCCGGTGATTTCGTCTTGCGTGCCGCTACGCATCACGAGTACGCGGTCGGGGTGGCTCGTTTCCTGCAACGCGGATTCGATTCCTTCGGACATGGAAAGCAGGCCGACCACCACGGCGACAACGCCGGCAATGCCGACGACGATGATGGAGGACGAGCCTTTGCGGGAAAGGATGTTGCGCAGGTTCAATGCCGTTATGTTGAGTGTTTGCCGAAACATGACTACCGCTCCCGTAACGCGTCGACGATCGTGAGGCGCATTGCAGACACCGCCGGGTAAGCGCCAACCACCAATCCCAGCAACGTCGCCAGAACCAGCGCGTAAGCGGCACTTCTGCCACTCATTTCGAAGCTGCCGATCATGCCGCCCAGATTCGCATTGAGGCCGGGCTCCAGGAGCAGGGCGATGCCTGTTCCGAAGATTCCCCCACTGACACAGAGCGCGATCGCTTCAGCGAGCACCAGCGCCGCCACCGCACGGTCGGAGAAGCCCAGCGTTTTCATGACTGCCAACTCCGGTACTCTTTCAGCAAACGCCTGTGCCGCCGTGTTTCCGGTCAACAGAATGATCGTGAAAAAGACGGCCATCAGAATCATGCTGCTGATCTCGCCAACGTCACCGAGCTGACTGGCAAACCGGCGGCGGTACTCGTCCTCCGTGGTACTTCTCGTAGGATCCGAGGAGTTCTCGAACAGGCCGTCGATCTTTCGTATGGCCGCATCGACCTCCGGCGGATCGGCTACCCGGCCGACCAGCCATCCGACCTGGTCTTTTCCCCACCCGGCAACGGCTTCGTTGAAATACTCGTAGTTGATCAGGAGGAGTTGCCCTCCGGAATAGTGGAAGGTGCCCGCAAGCTCGAACTGCCATGACCAGGATCCATTCTCCTGGGGAAAGATGTCCTGCATAATCGGAATCGTGTCCCCGGGCTGCCAGCTGTAGTGCGCCGCGAGCGCCTCGGAAGCCACTGCGGAAATGCGGATGTTTCTGAATCGACTGAGCGTTTCACCAGAAATTATCTGCTCGTCGAATATGTCGAAGTAGCTCACCGGGTCGACCGGGTAGGTGGCGAACGAGTTACGAGGCTCCCGGTAGTAGCCGCCAAACCAGTTCATGTGTGTTACCTGCTCCACGTCATCCAGCGAGCGTATCTGCTGGACATGGGAGAGCGGCAGGTTGTCCGTCATGGAGTACCTGGAATCAATGACGATCCTGTCCATGCCCGCCAGCGACACCCCGCCGGAAAAGGCGTCCGAGATTGCCTGCAGGAGCATGAACAACAGGAACGCGATAGCCAGGGATACAAACGTGAGGGACGTTCGCGTCGGCTTGCGGAGCAGGTTCGCACCCAACAGCGATAGCAGGTTCATGCCACCGTCCTCGCTGACGGGAGCGCCGAGGCCGCTTGGTCGTCCTGCGAGGCCAGCTTCCCCTTGTCCATGTGCAGCGTAACCATCGCATGGTCAGCCGCCTTGGGATCGTGGGTCACCATCACAATCGTCTTCCCGAGGTCTCGATGAAGCGTCTGGAGCAGTTCCAGGATCTCATCGGCTGTCTGCCGGTCCAGGTCGCCGGTCGGCTCATCGCAGACCAGCAACCGCGGATCGGACACCAGCGCCCGCGCGATGGCGACCCGCTGTTGCTGGCCACCGGAGAGTTCGCCCGGCTTGTGCCTTCCCCGATCGCCCAGCCCGACGATGTCCAACGCCAACGCGGCGTTCCTCTTGCGCTCCGAACGGGACAGGTCCGTGAGCAACAGCGGCAGTTCAACGTTGCCCTGCGCAGTCAGCACCGGCAGCAGGTTGTAGAACTGGAACACGAAACCGACGGATCGAACCCGCCAACGGGCAAGGTGCCTGGCACTGACGGAATCCAGGCGCAGACCATCGACTTCAATTTCACCGGATGTCGGCGCGTCGAGACCACCGATCAGATTGAGCAGCGTCGTCTTCCCTGAACCGGAGGGGCCCATCAACGCAACGATGGTGCCGACTGCCACAGACAGGTCCACGTTGCGCAACACCCGGATACTCTCCGCCCCACGAACGTAGTCCTTGCAGACGTTCGTACACCTGATCAGCTCACTCATGACTCGATCCTCGTCTCAGAATTTGTGCCTGCGATGGTTGAATCAGCTACGCAGGGTGGAGCGTCAGGCAAATTCGGGCCCGAATCTCCCCAAAAAATGATCAAGGCTGTCCAATTTCAGAAAACGGGGAGGTTTTGCGGATTCTGGGAAGCTATTGGGTAGTGCGCGCATCCTGCGAACCGACCACGCGAAGGCGCTGACAACCAGCCATCTGCAGGTGGACGCGAATGCCGGTCGTTTCTACGAGCGGCTTGGCTTCGAGTACACCGGAAAACGGATTGGCGCACACGACCTTGAACTTCGGTTGGCTTTTTAGAGAAAACCGACCGCTAGTTATTGATTCGGAGCTGTCTTGCATCACAGCCAAGGTGCAGTCTGGGGCCATCCAGGGCGGATCAATATCATCGGTCTATCAAGGAGGCGTTTCGTCAGCAACTCCGTCAAGCGATCTGGTGCGAAATGTCGACGGCGTTTCGCCGAAGTTCTCCCGAAACGCCCGATTGAATGTGTTGATCGACTGGTATCCTACGGTGAGCGCGATCGTCAGAATCGGTGTCCGGACCTGGTCCGGGTCAGACAGCATTTCGCGAGCTTCGCGAAGGCGGTAGTGATGCAGAAGGGCATTGAAATTGCGAAAGCCCAACTCTTCGTGAATGAGCTTCCGCAGCCGGTATTCGGGAAGCCCCAGTTCATCCGCCAGTGATCGTATCGAGAGCCTCGGGCGCCTGTATACGCGGTCGACATCCAGGAGCCGGGACAGCCCGTCCACCAGCCGCGCAGACTCGGGGGCGCCGGCGGCACTTGCCGGTGTCGACGGGCGGTCTCGCGAGGCCGGTTCGCCTTTTGCTGTCTCGACATTGTCTGCACGTACCTGCATCAGGTGCGCGCTGTCTCTGGACAGCGTGCGGACGAGCACCGCGCAGACAACCAGTGTGTAAATGCCGATCAGTACCATGTGCACGAAGTAGTTTGCTATTTCGCTCGGCGGTACGAAGACTCGTTGCAGCAAGCCGGCCAACAGCATGTTTACGCCGACGATCAGCAGAAACAGAAACCTGACTCCGCGGCGCGCCTGGATCAGGTCGGACGGCCACTCGGCGACGATCCAGAATATCGCCCATCCGAGAAAGACCGATTGCAGCAACGTGGGCAACACTTCCGATATCAGACGCTCGGCCGGGAAGCTCTGACCAACCACGAAGTGGATGGGCTCTTCAAGGAGCAACTGCACGACGAACAGGACAAGCAGCGTTTTCGGCAGCCGCTTACCATCACGCAGCATCGAGTGGCTCAGCAACATGAACACGCCAGGCGCTGTATTGCGCAGCACGTTCAGAATCGATTCGGCAATGGGAGACAGGGCGATCTGATAGGGCTCCGAAATCCAGTATCCGTACTGATATCTACCGAGGACGACATGACAGACCGCCGCCAGGCAAAGCACCGCCAAAAGCTGCGCATTTTTGTTGGTCGGCAAAAGGCAGAGGTACTGAATGGCGATGAGCGCCATGGCAAACACCGCGAACGAATCCATGACCAGGAAAACAAAATCGACAGACACCGAACCCTACACTCCGACCCAATCGGCCTCGAGAGAAACACACTACCGCCATCGAGTTCAATCAGGCGACGGTGTCGATCGGCGCGTTACGCCATTGATCTGAAGGATACCTTTGGGGTGATCGTAAGAAGCCGGTATACAAACATGCTTCAGGCGCGCACCGCCCTAGTGGGCAGGTATCGCAGGAACAGGGATACCGCCACTACGCAGGTAACCGCTTCCGCGACCGGCAATGCCACCACAAACCGCTGGTCGGAAAGCAGCCAGTAGGCGAGAACCAGAAACGCCGCCGGCAGGATCAGGCTATGGCACAGGGCCACGATGCCGGATTGGAACGGACGGTGGATGGCCGTCAGGTAGCCCGACAGCAGGATGTTGACGCCGGCGAACAGAAACAGCGGCCAGATGTAGGTGACGAACTCGGTAGCCATGGCGACCGTGGCGGTGCTGTCCCCCGCATCGACGAACAGCCGGATGATCGGTTCGCTGGCGGTCAGCAGCACCGTGATGAAAACCGCGCTCAGCAGCGCGATGGTGCCGGCGGCCGTCCGCAGAAAGGCGGCCATGCGCAATGCGTTGCGGGCGCCGAAGTTCTGCGAAATCATCACCTGAATGGTGTCGGAGATGGCAAAGTACATCATGTACCCCAGCAGCATCGTGTAGTTCACTACGGTGATGGCCGCGACGCCGCTCACCCCGATGCGCTGCAGCAGCATCCAGTTCAGGATCAATGCGACGATCCCCCCGGACACCTCGTTGATGAATTCGGAAACGCCGTTGTACGCTGCCTGGAACACCTCCTTCCAGTTACGCTGGCGAAAGGCGAAGCGCAGCCTGCGGCCGGGCTTGCGGAAATAAACCAACATCACCGGCAGCGGCAGCGCCTGGGATATCCCCGTGGCCAGGGCCGCGCCGGTCAGGCCCCAGCCGAACAGGCCGATGAACAGGTAGTCGAGCAGGATGTTGACCAGCGCGCCGATGGTCAGTGCGGTGGCGACCAGGTTCGGATAGCCGTCCAGGCGGATGAAGTAGTACAGGGCGAGGACGATGAGCTGCGCCAGCAGAAACGGCATGATGATGCGGTAGTACTCGCTCATGACACCGAAGAGTTCCGGGCTTGCCCCGAGCCCGGCGAACAGCCGCTCCTCGAAGGCGAGCGCCAGGGAGATCGCGGCCACCCCGTACAGCACCATGCACACCAGGGTCTTGCTGAAGACGGCGGAGGCAGCTGACGTGTTGTACTCGCCCAGATACTTGCCGGCCCGCACCGAGCCGCCGATGGAGAGCATCATGCCGACGCCGAACAGCAGGGTTGAGATAGGGATGATCAGGTTGACGGCGGCCAGCGCGGTAACCCCGACGTAGTTGCCGATGAACAGCCCGTCCACCAGCATGGCGGAGGTCATGGCGATGAGCCCGAGCACATCGAGCCCCAGGTACCTGAAGAAGGTGGGGACGATCGCGCCCTGAAGCGCCTGGTTGTCTTTGTCGGGTGCCGGGGTCATGCGGCGATGCTAACGCCGAACCCGGAACCTGCAATTCTTCGGCTGCCGACACGGTGCGAACGGCTCGTGCCGGTCAGTACGGATTTGTCCACATATCCACGGCGCTCGCTCCCACGCCGACGTGCGCACAAGTGCCGATAGCGTCGTCATGGCGATTGGCGTGTCGAAAAGGCCGATTCAACCCGACCAGTTACCGGCCCTTTCTGCAAGGCATTGCTTTTTGGGAGTTTTCGGCGCCTTCGAGAACCTTGATGAGGCCCGTTGACGCTGCATGGGCTTGGCGGAAGAGGTAGGAGACCTGATAAGCCATATTGACAATGCGCCGGATGTACCGCCCGGACCCGGCGATGAACTGCCGGCCGCGTGATTGCCGGCTATAGCGAAACTCGAGGTTGATTGAGGCAGTCAGACCCTGACGAAACAGCCTCCGGTAAACCCGGGGTGATTCACATGCTCGCGCCCGAGTTCGCGAGTTTGGTCATGTATGCGGACGGCCAGCGAACCGGTTAGAGTGTGCGCAATTGGACGGGCAAGGAACCTTCAGCATGTGCGATGAAACCACGGAGCGCGACATCGACGCCGCCCTCGGCAACGCCATGACCCGGCGTCGGTTCACCGCGGCCACGGCCGCCGCCGCCGCGGCGGCGATCATGCCGTGGGCAAGGGGCGCGGCGGCGGTCACGGGCGAGGACGTCAGCGTCGAGACGCCCGACGGCCAGGCGGACTGCTACTTCACGCACCCGGCAACGGGCGGGCATGCGGGGGTGATCGTCTGGCCCGACATCCTTGGGTTGCGTCCCGCGTTCCGCGCCATGGGGGACCGGCTCGCCAGTTCCGGTTACGCCGTGCTGGTGGTCAACCCCTACTACCGGCTGACGCGAGCGCCGGTCGTACCGGACGGCGCGAGTTTCCGAGATGCCGCAACCCGGGAGGTGGTCATGCCCCTCTATCAATCCCTCTCGGCGGAGGGCAACGTCACGGATGCCAAGGCGTTCGTTGAGTTCCTGGACGCGCAGCCGGCCGTCGACACGGCGCGCAAGATCGGCACCACCGGCTACTGCATGGGCGGCCCGATGACCATGCGGACGGCCGCGGCCATTCCCGACCGGATCGGCGCCGGCGCGTCGTTCCACGGCGGCGGCCTGGCGACCGACGACGAGAGCAGTCCTCACCTGCTGGTGCCGAACATGCGCGCGAGCTTCCTGTTCGCCATCGCCGAGAACGACGACGAAAACGACCCGCAGGCCAAGGTTACGCTGCGGGAAGCCTTCGATGCCGCGGACCTTGACGCGGAGATCGAGGTGTACGCAGGAACCTTGCACGGCTGGTGCCCGCCCGATTCCGCCGTCTACAACGAAGAGCAGGCGGAACGCGCCTGGGCGCGCCTGCTCGCGCTGTTCGAAGGGGCGCTCGGGTAGTCAGGGCCGAGTAGCGCTCAGTTGGTCCTTCTTTAATTTGCGGGGCAAGATTTGCAGGGCAAGTTGAGAGCCCGGTTCAGGTCGTCGTGCTCGAAGGCACTGGCCATGCGGTCGATCTCGCTAACGGGCGCGCCAACCTCCCGCGCCGTGTCGCGCCAGGTCGCGGTAACGGTGGCGACCTCCTTGATTACCGAACGAGACTGGGCCAGCGTGAGCGCGAAATACTCCGAGGCGGCTTCGAGCAGGTCAATCGAACAGGTAGCCTCGTCGAGATCGATGTTGGTCGACAGGACCCGCGCCCTGAGGTCCGTGGGTACAGGATTCAGGTCGTAGGCGGGAGAAAGGGACCATCCCGTCCTGCCGAGCCACAAGAACCCGTGGTTGCGCAAGTGATCGTCGACATTGGAAATCAATACGTTGAAGACCACCCGCCGATAAAGAGCATGGGCGTCCGTCTTTCCCCGGGCGCCATGTTCCACGAGAGCATCGACCATCTCGGGATAGCTGCGGCGCTCGCCGTCTTTCGTGCCCATCATCGCCATGGCCGACAGGAACGGAATGCGGAATGCGCCTTGGCGATCGAAACGCTGTGACAGCATGACCTTCTTGCCGGCGACGTCGATCAGCTTGTGCGAGGGTGTGGCGATGCCGGCGTGGTTGGCCAGGCGCAGTGCGATCTCCTCCCAGGTCTCGATGCGGTAGTCGTCGGTCTCCTTCGGAAACTTGGCGATGAAGAGGTTGCCGCGCGGGTCGACGACCGACACCTTCGGACGCGCGCCGCCCAAGGAGGAGCCGGGAGCGAAGATGATCTGGAGATCTTCGTCTGTCTCTTCGTCACGGAGAATCCTCTCGGTGATCTGGAGCAGGCGGCGAAGCTCGATCAGAGCGGGCACCCCCGCGCGGGCCGAAGCCTGGAACTCGTTATCCCCGGCCCAACGGAAACGCAAGGCGCCAAGTCGGGCCGTGTCCGCCACGCCAAGTAGATAGTCGCTTTCCAGGAGCGTGCGAACGGCGCGGCCTTCGCGTGCGGCGAGGCGACGCTCGGCGCGTTGCATCAGGCGGCGCCCCCAGGTGTCGGGCGCCGAATCGCCTATGGATCCGAAAACCGAGAGGCCGTCAGGCGGCGCGAAAGTGCCGCGTCCCAGGGCAAGTGCAGGCTCCAGCGAGAAGGTGTCAGGGTCTTCCAGCCAGGTGCTCTCATACTCGAACAGAACGGTCTCGCTGCCGCGAACGCGATTGCATCTCGCCAGCCCGATCGACCGGGTACGGCCGTCAAGGTCGATGTGGACCTCAAAGTCAGGCATCGCCTAACGATGCGGCCGGGCGCTGTGGACACGCTTGGGGAGCGCGGCGCTCGAGAGGGTCTGCCCGACAGTGTCATAGCGAATGTCCGCGACTTGGCTTAGCCCCTGGAGCAAGCCAAGCGCCTGCAATACACCGGCGTAGATGCCGATCCCGACATTGGTGTCGCCGGCTTCAACCCTTTGGAGAGTGGAGCGGGACGTGAAGGCGCGTTCCGCCACGACCGCCATGGGCAGCCGGCGACGGCGACGGGCGTCACGGATGTCCGCCCCGAGTTTGCGCAGTGCTCGCCGAACGGCGGCCGACGAGTTGTGAGGGGTAGGCATATGTCATCTTGGTACTACGTTGAATAAATAAATGTATCACGAAGTTTACAAATCTGCCAAGCAGACATTGGCGCGACGTCATGGTCGACGTGTCGGATTGTTTTTGATGTGCTACTCATAGGTGGCGCCCTTGGGAGACCGGTGACGCGCACGGACCGTTGGTGACGAGTCCGTCGACGAGAGCGGGAAGCGTCCTCGGCGCAACGCCTCTACCGGAGATTCGTGCGGCTTGACTCCGCCGCCGGGCAACAGCCAGAAGTCACCCGGGCGGTCGGGGTGTTTCATGCGCAAAAGCAGGACCGTGTTGTCGGTCTCCGACAGGATTACAGCCCGTACGGCTTGTCGGCGTTGCATGGCAGTCACAGAGGCATCGATCCCAGTTCCGAGAGTCGCACCGAGTTTCGACTTTTGGGGAGGCGAACAGAATACAATGCCAGAAAGCCTCTTGAAAAAACCGGTTGGGCGACGTTTGCGCAACGGCAGTGGCGTGAGAGGAATTGAACACAACAGGGCATCACCGTCTGATTGGCATGCGATATCGACGACTAGGTTGCGGCGGTGAACGTAGGGCAGAGCCCGATGCCGACGTCCATCGAACCGGCGGCCGGGAATGGCTGATCCGATTCTGGTAGCCCCGTACTCGGATGAATGGCCCGAGATGTTCGAGACACTCAAGGCAAGAGTGGAGAACGCACTCGGAGCGGCCGGTCGACGGATCGAGTACGTCGGCAGCACCTCGGTTCCCGGATTGCCGGCCAAGCCGATCATCGACATCGATGTCGTCATCGAAGGGGACGATCAACTTGGCGAGGTCATCGACCGGCTCACTGGCATCGGTTACATGTTCGAAGGCGACAAGGGAGTGACGGGTCGATACGCGTTCGGATCGCCCCCGGGCTCGCCCGACCATCATCTCTACGTCTGCGCCGAGGGCAGCCCCGAACTTCATCGGCATATCCTGTTCCGCGACTACCTCCGCAGTCATCCGGAAGAGGCAGCGGCCTACGGGGAACTGAAACAACAGCTCGCGAGGCGGAACCCGGGTGACCGAGGCGCCTACACCTGCGGCAAGAGTCACTGGATCGAGTGCGCCCTGCGACTGGCGCGACGGGAAACGCAATGAGAGTCGATGTCAGGCGGACCCCGTTGTGCCCGGAGGCAATCTCGGGGTTTTGGGCTCCGGAGGAGAATTGAAATGTACAAGGGAAGCTGCCTTTGCGGAAAGATTCGCTTTCGAATCAACTCGGAACCGAGCGATTTTGGATACTGTCATTGCAGGAGTTGCCGCAAGACAAGCGGTTCTGCACATGGTGCCAATGCAGGTGTCGCCAGACAGCACTTCGATCTCTCCGACCCGGAGGGCGTCCTGCGCGAGTACGAATCGTCTCCCGGGAAGTATCGAACGTTCTGTTCCAACTGCGGATCCCCGATTTATGCCTACCTGGTCGCGACCCGGGAATTGGTTCGAGTACGCCTCGGAACCCTGGATACTCCTTTCGACAAGCGGGCCAAAGCGCATACCTTCGTCGGCGACAAGGCGCCCTGGTACAACATTGACGGTAGTCTGCCCCAGTTCAGTGAGTGGGCTTCGAGAGACGTGCTGGTCCAGTTGGGGTCGCGCCAGAGGTAAGTGCAACGGGCGGCGACTTTGCGGTGGAACAGGCGGCAACTCCGCGTGGAATAGGCACGAAGACGCACAATGACACGATACGTTGAACCCACGGAACAGCTCGTCACTGAGATATTCACACGCGACATCAACCGTTCGGTGGAGTTCTACTGCAAACTGGGTTTTGAGCTGTTGAGAGACGACGAAGGCTTCGTGGAACTCGGTTGGGAAGGAAATCGCCTTTTCTTGAGCGATGAACTCAAAGTGAAGATGGCCGAGGGGATTGGATTGCCACAAGGGAATGTAAGGGTAATGGTGCCAAACGTGGACGCCTACTGGGCGTTGTCCCAGGAACTGGGCGCTCGCGTTCTGTCGCCGATCACCGATCAGCCCTACGGTCTGCGGGATTTCACCATCGCAGACCCGGACGGATTCGGCATCCGGTTCGGGACTCGGTTGAGTGATCTGGCGGAGCGATGTTTCGCAGGTGTCCGCCAGACCGGGGTCACTCCACCCTAACGAAACAGCCTCCGACAAACCCGGGGCGATCCAATCGAGGACGCCGTCGTTCTGGCAGACAGCCTGCGCCGCGGGAATGACCCCGCGACAGCGTTGCGCTCTTATGACTCCAGGCGGAAGCCGCGAACCGCGACGAAGACACGGGTTTCGTGGCGCGACGGCAAGATCCTGCAGTACGGGCATGCCGCGCTGGTGTGGTGGCGGACGCTGGCGATGCCAACGCCCATCGAACCGGCGGCATGTTCACCACTCGATGCCGAAGCGTGTCTTCATCGCCGGTGTGCGAGCCCAGGGATCGCCGGGGAGTCGGTCGATGAGGTTCGTGAATACCCGCCTGAAGGACTCGGCCAGCATCTCTGCGGTCTGGGCGGCGGCCCGGTCGGCTGGCAGCAAGGGGCGCACGTCGAGCCAGAGCCGCGGGTGAGCCAGTTTCGCGAACATGCGCTCCTGCGCCTGGGCGCGGGAGATGGTGATGCCGGATGCGTCCATGTAGCAGCGGAATAGCTCGACCACGCGACCGACATCCAGCGGTTCGAGGACGGCCAGGCCCTCCGCCAGATCGTACAGGTCGCGACCCTTGTTCCTCTGTAGCAGCGCCCTGAGCTTCGTTGCCAGCATTTCCTCGGGCGAGAAGGTGGGAATGTCGGCTTGGCCGGCGAACCATGGGTTCGCCACCTCGAGGCGCCTTGTGACGGGCGGGTCGAAGGCTTCGACTTCGCGGGTGTTGATCTCGATTTTCAGGCGCATGGGCACCCCGCTTCCGTCTTCGGGGTCGGCGCGGAACCGCAGTTTCGGAGCCACCGGGCTCTGGGCGAACTGGGCCGCCCCGAGCCATGGCTCGAGCGTGGCCCTGAGGCGGTCGAGGATGGGCCCGATCGGTCCCTTCGAAGTGCGCACGAGGTCGATGTCCTCCGAATAGCGCAACGGGCTGGGGAGGTGCAGTTTGTTCAGAGCCGTGCCGCCCCGGAACCGAAGCGCGT
>JAPPHD010000189.1 GCA_028821125.1 Gammaproteobacteria bacterium | reverse complement strand
TTATCCGACAAATCGAGATCCCATTCCAATTTTTTGGTGAGATTTTCGGGCTAGAGGTGGCGCTGGAGTGCAGGCATCCGGTAAGCATCGTCACCAAGAGCCAGTCGATCCTGCGCGACGCCGATATTCTGGCGGAACTCGCGAGGCTCGGGCTGGTGAACGTCATGGTCAGCGTGACGACCCTCTCCAACGAACTGAAGGTGAAACTGGAGCCGCGCACCGCGAGCCCGGCGGCGCGGCTCAGAACCATCGAGCGGCTTGGGGCCCGGGGCGTGCCGGTCGGCGCCATGGCAGCTCCGATGATCCCGTTCATCAATGATGAAGAACTCGAAGCCATAGTCGCGCGCGCCGCGCAGGCCGGCGCCCGGGCGGTGCGCTACGTTCTCCTGCGATTGCCCCTCGAGGTGAAGTACCTGTTCGAAGCCTGGCTCGCCGAACACTATCCGTTGCGCGCAGAACGCGTAATGAGTGCCGTGCGCGACACCCGCGGCGGCAAGGCATACGACTCGTCCTGGGGGCGGCGCATGCGTGGCACCGGGCCATTCGCGGAACTGCTGGCGTCCCGGTTTGCGGCCGCTTGCCGGAAGCACGGGCTGGAAGACGCGGAACTGCCCGCGCTCAGAACCGATCTGTTCGAGCCGCCGCGGCCGGAAAGCCCGCAGCTTTCTCTCTGGTGATCGTGTGCCCGGCCCCGGCGATTGTCTCGGGGTGGTTTCCGGGGGTTCGACACATCCGATGCCCCCGTTGCAGTATATGGGCTGTGGCGGGTTCCGCCCGCGTTACCATGCACAACGGGATTCCTGGAGGAGGGAAGGCATGGACCTGATCGGCTGGTCGTGGCTGTTCCTGGTGCTCTACATCGGAATGATGGTCGCATTCGGCATCTGGGGCCGGGTCAAGGTGAAGAACGCTGACGATTTCGCCACGGCACGCATGGCCTATGGCCCGATCTTCCTCGCTTTCGCCTTTGCGGCCACCACGGCCAGCGGCGCCACCTTCATCGGCTTTCCGGGCATCGTCTACGACGCGGGATTCGCCGCGATCTGGTCGGCGTTCCTGTATCCCCTGGGCGTGTACGTCGGCGTCTGGATCTGCATGCGAATCGTGGGCAACAGCGGGCACCGGTTCGGCAACCGCTCGATTCCCGAATACCTGGGCAGCCGATACCAGTCCGACGCCGTGCGGATCATGGTTTCGATCTTTTCGCTGTTGCTGTTTTTCTATCTGGCCGGCCAGCTCGTCTCCGGCATCGTGATGTTCGAACTGATGCTCGGCGTCAGCCCGGAATGGGCGCTGGCCACGACAGCCGCCGTGCTCATGACCTATGTGGTGCTGGGGGGCGCTCATGCGGATATCCTCACCGACGGCGTGCAGGGCTTCATCATGGTGACCATCGGCGCGGCGCTGGTGCTGATGTTCCTGACCGGCTTCGGGGTGGAGGGCGGCTACTCCGGAATGGTGGACAGCCTGCGCTCACAGGACGCCAACCTGGTGGGCTGGCTGAACCCTCAATCGGTGCTCTATCACTCCTGGTGGTCCATCCTGGCCATCCTGCTCTCCCACATACCGCTCGGCATGCTGCCCCATATCGGCAACAAGGTCTGGGCGCTGAAAAGCGCAGGGGAACGGCGCCGGTTCATCAAGCTGGCGCTCACCTTCGGCCTGATCCTTGGCATGCTGGGTCTCGGCGGCCTGCTGGCCCGGGCGATTCTGGGCGATGTGCTGCTGCAGCCGGGCGAGTCGAGCAACAACGCCCTGGTGCTCCTGTTCATCGAGCTGTTCCCCGGCTGGCTCGCGGCGCTCCTGGGCGTCGGTATTCTCGCTGCCGTCATGTCCACCGCCGACGGGCTGGTGGTGTCGAGCTCGCAGATCATCGCCAACGACCTCTACCGCCTGAGCTATGTGCCCCGGTACGCCCGCCACCTGGACGAGGCTGCCGTGGACCGGCGGGTGCTGTTTATCAGCCGGATTGCTACCGTGCTGGTGATGCTGTTCTGCACGGCGCTGGCCTGGGCGCTGGTCGACAGGAACGTCGCCCTGATCGTCTGGATCGGCACCGGCGGCATGATGGCCGCATTCGCGGGCCCGCTGGTGGTCGGCGCCGTCTGGCGCGGCGTGACCAAAGCCGGCGCCTTTGCCGGGCTCATCGGCGGCGTCACGGTCTTCACGATCGCCCACAGCGGCGTGATCGACCCGCAGTGGTTCAGCCCCGGCGCGCTTCGCACCGCGGCGGCCTGGCTGCACGGCGAGGCGCCGAACCCGTGGTCTTGCGCGGCCATGGGCGAAGTCTTTTCCGTCGCGTTGACCTGGGGGGTATCGAAACTGACCCAGCCGCTGCCGGAAGAGCATGTCCGTGAACTGTTCGATGCGCCGCCCCTGGAAGAACAGGCAGCCTGAACGGGGATACCGGGCGGGTTGATGCGGTCCTTCCGGTTCGAGTACCGCAACAGACCGTTCGAAGTGCGGTTCGGCAGTGATCGTGCGGTTGAGCTCTGCCTGGACGGCGTGGTGCGCAAGCGCCGCCTGCCGTCGGGGAAGGCGCCGATGTACCTGTGGACCAATGTCGAACTGCAGTGGGAGGAACACCACTTCGTGGAAGTGCGCTATTGGCCGCGTATCGGCCGCCTGCTGATCACCGTCAACGGCAACCCGATTCACGACGAGGTGTTGCCGGCGTCGGGCGGCACGGAGTAACGCTCGAGCCCGCACCTGGCGCCACTATGCGGGCTAACCGGTTGCCGATGCCTCCGGCCGGCGCGGCAGGAACAGCCCCTTGACGTCCCCCGCAATGACGTAGAGCGACGGCACCAGCACCAGCGTGATCAGTGTCGCGAAGAGAATGCCGAACGCCACCGAGACCGCCATGGGTATCACGATCTGCGCCTGCATGCTGGTTTCCAGCACCATCGGTATCAGGCCGAAAAAAGTGGTCAGCGAGGTCAGCAGGATGGCCCGGAAGCGCGCGGCGCCGGACTGAATCGCCGCTTCGATCTGGTTTGACCCCGAAGCGACGGCCTTGTTCACGAAGTCGACCATGATGAGGCTGTCGTTCACCACGACACCGGAAAGGGCGATGATGCCCATGATCGACACGGCACTGACCGCTAGGCCAAGCAGCAGGTGGCCGAACACGGCGCCGACGATGCCGAACGGGATCACGCCCATGATGATCAGGGGCTGCGCGTAGGAACGCAGTGGAATCGCCATCAGGGCGTAGATGCCGAAGAGCGCGATGCCGAACCCGGTCAAGACCTGGATGAAGCCCACCCGTTCCTCGTAGGCGCTGCCGGCGACATCGGTCGAGATGCCGGGATACCGGGCGCGCAACTGCGGCATGTAGTCATCGTTAACCTCGCTCGTGACCTGGAACGGTTCGACCACGTTCAGGTCGGTGCGTGCGGTTACGCGGATGCTGCGGCGTCCGTCGACCCGCTGGATGGAATCGTACCCCCGTTCCAGGCGGTAGTCCGCCACCGCGGCGAAAGGCAGTTCACGGCCGTCGGGCGTGCGTACCCACATCTTCTCCATGTTGCCCAGGGATTGCCGCTCGGATTTCGGGTAGCGCACCATGACGCGCACGTCCTGGTCGCCGCGCTGGATGCGCTGCGCTTCGGCGCCGTAGAAAGCCGTGCGAACCTGCCGTCCCAGGTCCTGAAGCGTGAGTCCGGAAGCCTCCGCTTCGGGCTTGATGGCCAGGCGCACCTCTTCCGGCCCGGCGTTGGCGGAAACCTGCACCTCGAAGACGCCGTCGAAACCGGCCAGGTGCTCTTCCAGGTCCGCCGCCGCCTGCTCCAGTTGCCGGAAGTCGCGTCCCGCCAGCTTGAAATCGACAGGCGGGCCGCCGCCCATTTGCATGGTGGACATGAAGCGCAGTTCCCTGGCGCCGGGGATCTCCCCGACTTCAGTGCGCCAGCGCTGCTCCACGAGTTGTGGCGTCACCTCGCGTTCCTCGCCGCCCGCCAATTCCACGAAGAAGTACCCGTAGCGCCCATCGCGAATGAAGGCGAACACGTTCTTGACGATGTCACCGTCCGTACCGGTTTCGACCTTAAGCTGGTCGTTGACCCGGCCGAGAGCGCCGTTCATGCGTTCCACGACGCTGGCAACCAGCGATTCGGGAGCGCCGTCATAGAGTTCGAGATTCGCCGCCAGCATGTCCTGTTCGACTTCGGGGAAAAAGACATAACGCACCTTGCCGCCGAGCACGAGGCTGACGGTCAGGATCAGCAGGGCCAGGAACAGCGCGAGCGTCGTGTAACGGTGCCGGATGGCCAGGTTCAGCATCGGCTTGTAACGGCGCTCGATGAAATCCTTCAACCAGCGGTCGACCACCTCGGCGGGCCCCTTGCCGCTGCCGGAGACGTGAGACGAGCGCATGATGGCCAGGTGGGAAGGCAGGATGAGCTTGGACTCCACCAGTGAGAACGCCAGGCACAGCACCACTACCCAGCCGACCGACCCGGTCATTGCGGACAGTGCCCCGCCCGTGAACAGCATGGGCAGAAAGGCCATGATGGTGGTCAGAACGCCGAATGTCGCGGGTACGGCGACGCGCCGCGCCCCGGCCACGATGTTGGCGGTGGAATAACCCTCGCGTTCCGTCTGCGCATAGACGGATTCCGCCACCACTATGGCGTCGTCGACCACGATGCCGAGCACCAGGATGAATCCGAACAGGCTGATCACGTTGATGCTGATGTCGATGGCCGGCAGGGGCAGCATCATCAGTGCGCCGAGAAAGGCCACCGGGAGGCCGACGATCACCCAGAAGGCGAACTTCAGGTGCAGGAACAGGCCCAGGATCGCGAACACCAGGACGGCGCCGATGAACATGTTCTTGAACATCATGTTCATGCGGCTGTCCAGGTGCTGGCTGACGTCGCCCCAGGTTTCCAGCCTCACGCCCGGGGGCATGGTGGCGCCGGTTTCCTCCACGTAGGCCCGGACCGCGGCGGTGACGTCGAGTTCGTTTTCGTCCTCCGTGCTCATTACCGCGATGCCGAAACTGCGTGTGCCGTTGAAGAAGGCGTAGGACTCGGTTTCGGCGAAGCCGTCCTCGATCGTTGCGATGTCGCCCAGCCGGATGCGGGTGCCGTCTTCCCGGGAGATCAGCACGATCTGCTCGAACTCCTCACCGGTGTAGGCCTGCCCCTTGGTGCGCAGGCGTATGTCGCCGCCGTCGGAGCGGATGCTGCCGCCGGGCAGGTCCACCGACCAGGCGCGGATGGCCAGGGCCACCTGGTCGAGGGTGAGGCCGTACTGGCGCAGGGTGATCTCCGGGATGTGCACCGAGATCTCGAACGGGCGGGAGCCGCGCACCTCGGCGTAGCTCACCTCGTCGAGTGCGGTGATCTCGTCACGGATGCGCTCGGCGAGGTTTTTCATGTCCCGCTCGTCCATGTCCCCGGAGACCTGGACGGTGATCGCCTCGCGCCGGAACTTGGCCTTGGTGATGACAGGACGCTCGGTTTCCAGAGGAAAGGTGGAGATGCTGTCGACCGCCAGCTTTACCTCGTCGAGGACGGCGCCGGCATCGAATCCGTCGCGCACCTCGACACTGACCCGGCCGCTGCCTTCCCGGGCGTAGCCGAAAACCTGCTTGATGCCCTCGATGTCACCGATGGCCTCTTCGATCTTGACGACCACCCCTTCCTCGACTTCCGCCGGGGCCGCGCCACGGTAGGGAACCTGCACCTCGATGTTGTCGAACTCGAACTTCGGGAAAGTCTCCACCGTGATGTTGAAGGCGCCGTAGAGGCCCATCGCGATGATGAAGAACATCAGCAGGTTCGCCGCCACGTGGTTGTGGGCGAACCAGCCGATGATGCCGCCGCGAACCGGGTTCGCTGCCGGGCTGAAGGGTTGCCCGCTCACGAGGTGCGTACCGGCATGCCGGGCAGCGGCTGCTCCATGGGCGTGATGCAGATGCGGTCGCCGACCTCAAGCCCGCGGTCGACGTAAACGTAATCCGTATCGGCCCGCACGATGCCTACATCGGCGGCCTCCAGGCGGTTGTTGTCGTCGACCAGCCAGACGGTCGTTCCCCTGTACAGGGCGTGGCGGGGTACGGCAAAGAGGGCGCCGGCATTCCTGCCCTGAATCTCGGCGTTGACGAAGGTGCCGATGCGCAGGGGTTCAGGGTGCGCGTTTTCGATGCCGTAGGGGTCCTGCACCTGGGCGACCGCATACAGCACGCGCGTGCGGCTGTCGAATACGCCTTCGGTGCGGGTGACCGCGCCGTCCCACTGTTGATCCATGCCCGCGACCCTGGCGGTCAGCGTTACCGATACCGGTGCAGCGCCTGACGAACGCGGCAATTCCAGGAACTGGAGGTCTGCCTGCGTGAGCGGCAGCCGCACCTCCGCGTAGTCCACCGCGAATACCGACGCCATGCGGTCGCCGACCCGGACATACTGCCCCACATCCGACAGCTTCTCCCGAACCATGCCGCTGTAGGGTGCGCGAATCGAAGTGCGTTCCAGGTCGCCCTCGGCTTCGACCAACTCGGCTTCCGCCGACTCCAGTTGCGCGATTGCCGCGGCAAGTTGCGGCTTGCGCAGCGTCAGGTCTGACGGGGCCTCGCGGGTGTGGCCGCGTCCGGTATGTTCCCGCTGCCAGTTGTCGTCTTCCCGCAGTTCCTGCAGGCGGCGCCAGTCCTCGAGCGCGTAGCCGGCCATGGCGTTCTCGGTGGCAACCTGGGTCCTTGCCGCGGCGACGTTGGCCCGGGCGCGCTTGACCCGGGCGTCGTAGATGCGCGGGTCGATGCGCACGAGCAGTTCGCCCTCCCGGAAGAACCCGCCGCTCACGAACGAGGGCGACACCTCGACGATCTGGCCGCTCACCTCCGAGATCAGGGTGGTTTCCGTACGCGGTGCGACTTCGCCCTGGGTGGTTACGGTAAAGGTGGTCGGAACCCGGGTTGCTGTGAGGGTGTCCACCAGCAGCACCGGCGGCTGGCGGGGCTGCTGCTTGGCCTCGGGCCGGTTCAGGACCAGTGCGGAACCAATGCCGATCGCAACGATCAGTACCGCGATGGGGGTGACGATCCTTCGAAGCATGGAGCGGTGGAGGAGGCCTGCCTGACGTCGGACGCGGATTATACCGCCTCAATCCGCCGGTTAGCCCCGCAGCCGTTTCCATCCAGGGTCTTTCGCCGCGGGCCGCGCCGGGAGAGAATCTGCCGCATGGAAACGCAGCCCCGCCAGGCGCCGTCATTGAACGCATCCGTATTCGGCCGCGACGGCTACGTGGTGGTCAAGGGCATGGTCGAGCAGGCTCTGTGCGGAGGCGTTCGTACCGCGGTGGAAGCGGCCCTCGACCCGCTGCTCGGAGCGGCGGAATTCGAGGCGGACGTGGGCTACCCGGGCGCACCGGCGGGGCTCGATTCGGCTGGCGGCCGTACGCCCCGCCGGTTGCTGTTCGCCGCCTCGCGCTTTCCGCGCCTCAAGGAATGGGCGACCGGGCGGCGAATGCGATCGGAACTGGCGGCCCATCTGGGCCCTGAGCCGGTTCTGTCGCAATGCCACCACAACTGCGTCATGACCAAATTTCCGGGGTACAGCAGCGCCACGCTGTGGCACCAGGACATCCGCTACTGGTCGTTCGACAGGCCGGAACTCGTATCGGTGTGGCTGGCGCTCGGGGATGAGACGCCGAAGAACGGCGCACTGAAGATCATCCCCGGCAGCCATCGCCTCGACCTCGACCGGGGGCGCTTCGACCGGGACCTGTTCCTGCGCCCGGACCTCAAGGAGAACAAGGCCCTGATCCGGCAGTCTCGGGATGTCGTACTGGAGCCGGGGGACGCGCTTTTCTTTCACTGCCGGGCAATTCACGCGGCCGGCAAGAACCGGAGCGCGGAGGTCAAGCTGTCTTGCGTGTTCACCTATCACGACGCGGACAATCGCCCGATACCAGGTACCCGCTCCGACCGCTATCCTGGTCTGTCCCTGGTGGCGGGGCATTGATGGAAAAGTACTCAATACTTGCATGGAACAAATCATAAACCCTTGATTTTATAGAAATTTCTATTTAACATAATATCGTCAATCTCACCAGCGAGTTCGCATACGGCGCTTCCCTTTCGGCGCAGGGCCACATTGTCCAGCGAAACTCATTGCTTTCGGACGAGCTTAACGCGCCGAAAGGGAAGCCCCGCATGCGAACTCTTTCCCAAGAATCAGCTATGTTCCTTCCACGTCCTAGTCCCGGCACACCAAGGGGCCCGCGTTGCGCCGAACGCTGGCGCGGCGACAGGGCCATAGCGTAGGGTTCGCGCAAGATTTCCCGTACAGGAGACCGGTCTCATGGCGGTCAGGCTCGCCGTCCTTGACCTTGCGCCCATTGTTGAAGGGGGCGATGCCGCCCGCGCGTTCAGGAATTCGGTCGACCTCGCGCGACATGCGGAGAAATGGGGTTACGTCCGCTACTGGGTAGCCGAGCACCACAACATGCGCGGCATCGCCAGCGCTGCCACGGCCGTGGTCATCGGACACATCGCGGGGGCCACGTCGACCATCCGGGTGGGCGCGGGTGGCGTGATGCTGCCCAATCATGCGCCGCTGGTGATCGCCGAGCAGTTCGGCACCCTGGAATCGCTTTACCCCGGCCGCATTGACCTCGGCATCGGGCGGGCGCCGGGTACCGACCAGATGACGGCCCATGCGCTGCGGCGCACGCTCACCGGAAACATCGACGACTTTCCCCGCGACGTGATGGAACTGAGGGACTATTTCGCCGAACCGAAACCGGACCGTCACGTTCGGGCGGTGCCGGGGGCGGGCCTCAACGTGCCGTTGTGGATCCTGGGCTCGAGCCTGTACGGTGCGCAACTCGCCGCGCTGCTCGGGCTGCCCTATGCATTCGCCTCGCACTTTGCCCCGGCAGCGCTGGATCAGGCGCTTGCAACCTATCGGGAACACTTCGTGGCTTCGCCGCAACTCGCGGAGCCGTACGTGATGGTGGGGTTCAACATCTTCGCTGCCGACAGCGATGACGAGGCGCGTTTCCTGCGCACCTCCTCGCAGCAGTCGTTCCTGAAGCTGCGCACCGGCAATCCGGGTGAGCTGCCGCCGCCGGTGGCGGATCTGGAGGAGCGGCTCGGCGCGGCGGAGCGTCACCTGCTCGGTCAGATCACCGCCTGCTCGGCAGTCGGTGCGCCGGACAGGGTGCGCGAGGAGATGCAGGCCTTCGTCGACCGCACCGGCGCGGACGAAGTGATCGTTTCCTCCCACATCTACGACCACGGCGCCCGCCTGCGTTCCTACGAGATCGCAGCGGAAGTTGCGCCGGAACTTGTCAGCCGGCAGCTATAAGGTTCCCTTGCCGAGATCGAGAGCGCCCCTCGCCAGATTGAGCCGGAGTACGTCGGAAGCGCCCTCCGCAAGCCGCAGGGCGCGCACGCGGCGATAGAGCGCCTCCAGGGGATGCCCCACGACCAGCGCCCGGCCGCCGTGCAACTGCATGGCGGCATCGACGATGCGGCCGATGGCCTCGGTGGCGAATACCTTGCACATGATGCCTTCGTTGACGGTGTTTGCGCCGGACTCGGCCAGGCGGGCGGTGCGATACAGCATGCTGCGTGCCGCATAGGTATCCATGCGCATGTCGGCGTAGCGAAGCCGGATGCCTTCCCTCGCGCCGCGCGGCTTGCCCTGGCGGTCCGGGGACAGCAGATGGTCGCCGGTCTTGCCGACCACCCACCGGGCGAGCCCGACGCACTGGGCGCTGATGGCGAGGCGCGTATCGACGATCTGTCCCATGGCCCGGGGCAGGCCTTCGCCGGGCTTGCCGATGATGCGGTCGGCCGCCACCCGGAGGCCGCGGAACTCGAACGCGGCGTGGTGGCTGCCGTCGAGGGACTCGAAACGCTCGGTCATCCTGATACCGGGTGCGTTGGTGTCGATAACGACCAGGGCGGGGCCGGAGCCTTCGATGCGCACCAGGGTGTTGATGAAATCGGCATCGGCGCCGCCCGTGACGTAGGACTTCGAGCCGTCAACGACCAGTTCGCCACCCTCGAGCCTGCCGGTGGTGGGATTGCCTTCCGGCTCGGTGAAGGCGAAAGCGGATCGCTTCTCGCCGCGCAGCATGGGTTCGAGATAGTTGCTGGCCAGTGGTTCGGGGCAACGGTCCAATACGCCGGGCCCGGGCCCGAAGACGGCATCGAGGAACGGGGGATTGTTGGCAGCCAGTTCCTCTCGCGCAACCGTCAGGGCGAGCGGCCCCGCCGCGCTGCCGCCGTACCGCCGGGGCTGGGTCATCTGGTAGAAGCCGGCCTGGCGGGCGGCGGCAACCGCTTCGGTACGATCTTGTGCGGCGTGCAGGCCTTCGGCGAACTGCGTTGCGCGTTCGCGCAGCGTCAGCAGTTCTTCGGAGAGCTGTTCCGGCATGGGCAGCGCTTACAGCGTCGGGCCGATCAGGATGACGATGATCAGAAATGCGCACAGCACCATGATGCCGACCGCGTAGAGGATGAGCGATTCGCGCCGCGCCTGGGCGGCGAGGAACTTCTCGACCTCCTCCGGTTGCCGCGCCGCCATGGCGCTGGTCAGCCGGTAGCGCGTCAGTCCGTCCCGTTTCGGTAACCGCACGAAAAGTTCCGGTGTGTGCTGCAGCATTCTCGTGACAGGCATGAACCCGATGCCGGTGTGCCGGGTGATCTGGGTGGGATGCAGCCCTTTGCCTGGATGTGCGAGAAAGCAGCGGTAGATCTCAAACAGCCTGCGGACTTTGCCGCGAAAGCGAAAGGTGAAGGGGAAAAGGCCAAACATGCGATTGTGCAGGTCGATTGCCGCAGGCGGGCCAAGTCTAACAGCAGTTGGACGGTGCGGATGCGCACGGCGCTTCCCGATGAAGAAAACACCGGTGTCCGACAGGCGCCATCGCCGCGGCCTTTCGGGCGTCCGCGGCTGGAAGTCGAAGAGCGACGCGGGCCGGGATTGAAGCGCCGGTTTTCGCGCCGTTACACTGGCCTCCCGGGTCGATGCAGGGAGATTGGGCGATGCAGGTGCTGCGAATCTATACCGGAGACGACGGACGTTCGCATTTCGAGGACGTGGAACTTGCGCTCGCCGCGAGCGGCCCCGTGGGGCGAATCTCCGAACTGTTCCGCGGTCCCGGTGTCCGGTTTCGGGAGGTCGACGGCGACTATAGCCTCGACTTTCACAATGCACCGCGCAGGCAGTTCGTGGTCAACCTGACGGGCTCCGTCGACATTGGCGTCGGCGACGGTACGGTGCGGCGCCTTGGCCCCGGATCCATTCTCCTCGCGGAGGACCTGGACGGGGAAGGCCACACGAGCAAGGCGGTCGACGGCGAACCGCGGCAGTGCCTGTTCGTTCCCATAGACGATGAGGTGACGCTGAGCGGCACTGCCGTTCGAGGATAAGGTTGGCGATTGAGCCGAGGGCGCTCGAGGGGAATTGGCTGTGGGAAGACTTCAAGACAAGGTGTGTCTGATCACCGGCGCCGCTCGCGGCCAGGGGGCCGTGGAAGCGCGGTTGTTCGCCTCGGAAGGCGCCCGGGTGTGGCTGACGGATGTACGCGATGGCGAAGGCGGGGCGGTGGCGGAGGAAATCGGTGGCGAGTACCGGTCCCTGGATGTCCGTGATGCCGGAGCCTGGGAAGCCCTGGTGGCGGAAATGCTCGATGCCTCGAAACGCATCGATGTACTGGTGAACAATGCGGGAATTTTCCAGGCGAAACGTCTGATCGAGACCGATCTCAAGGACTTCGATGCGGTGATGGCCGTCAATTGCACAGGGGTGTTTCTGGGAATGAGGGCGGTCGCACCGGCCATGGCCGAGGCCGGACGCGGCTCCATCGTCAACATTTCGTCCATCGCCGGACTCGGTGGCGCCCGCAGCGCCTTTGCATACAGCGCCTCCAAGTGGGCGGTGCGCGGGATGACCAAAAGCGCTGCCTTCGAACTCGGGCGCCGCGGTGTCCGTGTGAACTCGATCCATCCGGGAATGATCGAGACCGAGATGCTGCACCAGGTTGCCGGGTATGCGGAAGACGGCAGAATGCTGCGGGCCGTGCCGCTCGGCCGGGTGGGCGAGGCGGACGAGGTCGCCCGTCTCGCGCTCTTTCTCGCCAGCGACGAAAGTTCCTACAGCACGGGCAGCGAGTTCATCGTCGACGGCGGCATTACAGCGATCTGAAGCGGCAAGACGGACGTGGGTCACCACCGGTCGGGCGCAGCCCGAGCCGAAGCACCGCTTCGGCAGGTGGCGACGCCCCGCAACTGGTTGCGGGGCCGCCCGACCCAACCAACCGGCCGCCCGGACCGCGCGCAATCAGAAGGCAGCGCCGCGGCGCCGGATACCCCTCCACCGTTCGGGTCGAATCTGTTGGGTCCAGCGCCTCGGCAAGCGACTCGAAACGCATCCACTCGGTTGTGCGCTGTTCGGCCGTGCTCGTAACGGTGGTGTCGACGATGCGGATATCCTCAAAGCCGCTATCGGCCATCCAGTGCGCGAGCTGCCGCTGGGCCGGAACCTGCCAGACGTTGCGCATGCGGGCGTAACGGCCATCGGGTATCAGCGTCTGCGGTCCTTCGGCACAAAGGCTCTCGATGACCGCGGTACCGCCGGGCACCAGGCACTGTGCGACGCGACGCAGATGCCCCAGCGGATCGCGGCGGTGATAGACCACGCCCATGCTGAATACAGCGTCGAAGCGCCCGGCGCTGAGCGCTTCGGGCAGCGTTTCGAGCGCCAGCGGCAGCACCTGGTTGCGGTCGTCGCCGATGAGCCGGTTGATGGCCTGGTGCTGCATGCAATAGAGCACGGACGGATCGATACCGATGACCAGGGCCGCGCCGGCGCCGAGCATGCGCCAGCCGTAGTAGCCGTTTCCGCAGCCGACATCGAGAACGCGCAAGCCCTCGAGGTCGAGATGCGGTGCGATCCGCGCCCACTTGATATCGGAGCGCCACTCACTGTCGATACGAACGCCGAGGAGCGAGAAGGGCCCCTTGCGCCAGGGATGCAGGGCTTGCAGGGCGTCGCGCAACCTCTTTGTTTCGCTCGGCGCCAGTTCCGCCGAAACCGTGACGGTGTCCTCGAACGAGTTGGACGATGCGGGAGGGGCCGGCAGGCCCAGAATCGCCTGCCGCCATTTGTCGAAGTCGCCGTGGCTCTGCAGTTTGCGGAACAGCAGGTCGTCCAGGCCGGCCCAGTCCGGCAGGTGTGCATGGAGACCATCGAAGCGGATGCCAACTGGCCTTGCAGGCTCCGTTCGCCGGCCGGATTGTGCGGACATGGGCTCTGGTCCGGCGGGCAATGATCAGGACCAGGCGAGGAAGGATGCCCAGTTCAGGCAGCGGAACCAGGTTTTGACCGGGGTGAAACCGGCCGATTTCAGCCGCGCCAGATGTGCCTCCTCGGTGTCGACGATCATCACCTTCTCGAGTGCCGTCCGTTTCCCGCTCACTTCGAGTTCGCTATAGCCGTTGGCCCGCTTGAACGCAAGATGAGCAGCGTCGAAGAACGCCCCGTCCTGCGCGGCCGCGAAGCGGATCTTCTCGGAAACCACCAGCAGCCCGCCCGGCGTCATCTGTTCCCGGAAGCGCTGCACCAGAGCCGGGCGCTCGGCAGGTCGGATGAACTGCAGGACGTAGTTCATGAGTATGACATCGGCGCCGCTGACGTCGGTTTCGCGAAGGTCCTCCAGGCGAAACTCGACCCGGTCGTCGTTCACCAGCGCAACGGCGCGGTCGAGCATGGGTTTCGATTTGTCTACGGCGACGATTCTGCACGGCCGGTCTCCCAGTTGCCTCAGCAGGGCCAATGTCGATGCACCAAGGGAGCAGCCCAGGTCGAAGACCAGGCCGCCGCCCATGGTGGCGCCCTGCTGGTCGCGATGATCGCTGCCCCGTTTCGGAGCCGCGGTTCCGGCGCGGCTGCCGGAATCGCCGGCTTTCAGGATCGGAGAGAGCCTGGCCCCCGCAAGGTGGCGTGCCGCCAGCAGTCCCGTCAGGGGAACCAGGGCTTCGTAAGCAGGCACGCTGCGCCGGATCATGTCCGGGAACACCGCGGCGACTTCCCTGTCGAAAGCGAAATCGCCAAGCTGCTCCCCCGGATTCCTGTAGATGCGGTCTTTTCCGGACATTCCTGCGATGGCCTGCGTGCTAAACTCGGCGGTCCCCTTGATCGAATGTTCCAGCGCAATGGACAACGACGCGCTCAACAATCCGGAACTTTACATCAATCGCGAACTGTCGCTCCTGGAGTTCCACCGGCGGGTGCTCGCCCAGGCCAAGGACGAGTCGTTGCCGCTGCTCGAGCGGCTGCGGTTCCTGTGCATATTCAGCTCGGTGCTCGACGAATTCTTCGAGATACGCGTCGCCGGCCTGAAGCAGCAGGAGGCCTACGGCGCACAGAGCCGCGGGCCGGACAACATGACGCCTTCGGAACAGTTGCGCCGCATTTCGCACACGGCCCACGAGATCGTCGACGAGCAGTACGTGGTGCTCAACGAGGCGCTCTTGCCGTCCCTCGATGCCGAAGGCATCCGCTTCATCGGCAAGGAAGACTGGAACGCCCGCCAGCGGCGGTGGATCAAGCGCTTCTTCAACCATGAACTGGCGCCGGTGATGAGCCCCATCGGCCTCGACCCGGCCCATCCGTTCCCCCAGTTGATCAACAAGAGCCTCACCTTCATCGTCACCCTGGAGGGCAAGGACGCCTTCGGCCGCAACAGCGGCAAGGCGGTGCTGCAGGCGCCGCGGTCCCTGCCCCGGGTCATCCGCCTGCCGGAATCCTGCACGGCCAGCCCCAACGAGTTCGTGCTGCTGTCGTCCATCATCGCAGCCCACGCGGGCGACCTGTTCCTGGGCATGAAGGCCACCGGCGTCTACCAGTTTCGCGTCACGCGCAACAGCGACCTGTTCGTGGACGAAGAAGAGGTCGATGACCTGCTGCGGGCCCTGGAAGGCGAACTTTCTTCCCGGCGCTACGGCGATGCGGTGCGGCTGGAGGTGGCGAACGACTGCCCGGACGACCTCGAAGCTTTCCTCATTGCCCAGTTCCAGCTTTCCCGGGACGACGTGTTCCGCTGCAACGGGCCGGTGAACCTGATGCGCCTGGCCACGGTGCCGGACCTGGTGAACCGGCCCGACCTGAAGTACCCCGGGTTCACGCCGAGCGTTCCGGAGCGGGTGCGGGCGGCGAACGACATGTTCGAGGCGATCTCCCGCGCCGATATCCTGCTGCACCACCCCTTCCAGTCGTTTGCCCCGTTCGTCGAGTTCCTGCGGCAGGCGGCCCGGGACCCGGGGGTGCTGTCCATCCGGCAGACCCTCTATCGCACCGGCACCGACTCGGTGGTGGTGGAAGCGCTCACCGATGCCGCCAACAACGGCAAGGAAGTGCTGGTGGTCATCGAACTGCGCGCCCGGTTCGACGAAGCGGCCAACATCGAGCTGGCCAACCACCTGCAGAGCGCCGGCGCCCAGGTGGTGTACGGCGTGGTGGGGCACAAGGCGCACGCGAAGATGTGCCTGGTCATCCGCCGGGAAGGCTCCACCCTGAAACGTTACGCGCACCTCGGCACCGGCAACTACCATACTCGCACGGCGCGGCTTTATACGGACTATGGCCTGTTCACCCGCGATCCCGACATCGGCGAGGACGTGCAGAAGGTCTTCCAGCAACTCACCGCCATGGGGCGGGCCGGGCGCCTGAAGAAGCTGCTGCAGTCGCCGTTCACGCTGCACAAGTCCATGCTCGAACTCATCGAGGGCGAGATAAGGAACGCCGGCGAGAACGGCACGGCGCGCATCATGGCCAAGATGAACTCGCTCATTGAGCCGCAGATCATCCAGGCGCTGTACCGGGCCAGCCAGGCGGGCGTGCAGGTGGACCTGATCGTGCGCGGAATCTGCGGATTGCGCCCGGGAGTGGAGGGCGTCTCCGAGAACATCCGGGTGCGCTCGATCGTCGGCCGCTTCCTGGAGCACCCGAGGGTTTTTTATTTTCAGAACGGCGGGGAGCCGAAGGTATTCATCTCCAGCGCCGACTGGATGGGCCGCAATTTCTTCAACCGGGTGGAGACCTGCCTGCCCGTGGAGAACAAGAGCCTCAGGCGGCGCATCGTCAAGGAAACCTTCGATACCTACCTGGACGACAACGCCCAGTCCTGGCTGCTGCAAAGCGACGGCACCTATACGGCCGTCGAGCACGAGCCGGGCAATCGCAGCAGCGCCCAGGAGAAGTTACTCACGCAACTGGCTGAATGAGCCGGTTTCTTGCGGGTCAACTCAGGTCGGGCGGACTCACCGCATAGGCGGGCCTTTCCGACCGGCTCTTGACCCGCACCTCGCCGTTTGCCCCGGTTCGCAGCAGGTCGACGATTTCCGCCGCCATCACCGCTGTGGGCATCATGCCGAAATCCGGCGCCCTGTACTTGTCGGGCACGATGCCCGTATCCACCACGCCCGGGCAAATGACGTTGATGCGGACGTTCGATCCCTCGTTCGCAGCGGCCAGGGCCCGGCCGAAGCCGATCACGGCGTACTTGGTGGCCGTGTAGAGGGGATCGTCCGGCACCATGCCGAGGCCCGCCACGGAGGCGGTAAGGGTGATTGCGCCGCCCTTGTCCCGCATCACGGGCAGCACCGTTTTCGTGCCGTGAAACACCCCGTCGAGGTTGACCCCGAGAATCTTCCTGTACTGCACCTCGGTGACGTCCTCGATGGGCAGGAACGGGTGGTTCGTGGGAACCGTCATCACCCCGGCGTTAAGGTGGACGTAGTCGGGCGCCCCGAACCGCTCGACGCAGCCCTTTACAGCGGCCTGTACGCTTTCCAGGCGGCTTACGTCGCAGCGGATGAATTCACCGCCGATGGCCTTCGCAAGCTTTGCACCGTCCTCCCTGTTGATGTCGCACACGGCGACTTTCATTCCGGATTCGGCAAGCGATGTGGCCACCGCCGCGCCGATTCCGGTTGCGGCTCCGGTGATGAGTGCAATCTGCTCCGTCATTTTCGTTCTCCGTCTCCAATCCAGAATCCGATCTCTCCGCCATCTCCAGGTCGCGGCCCGGTCCGTGCAAAGCCACGCACGGGGCGGTAATCCGCCGGCTGTGCGGATTGCCCCGTTTCCCGGGCGCAACGCCTCGCTTTGCCCGCTCAGCCCACCGTGATCTGCAACGCGATCGAAGAAGCGGACAGGTAGTCGGCTTCCTCCTCGAGGTTCAGGCTGGTAAGCGGATGTTTCGCCAGCCACTTCTTCGGAATCGTCAAACTGAGCCGATCGTTTGTTGCGGCTGCCGAAATGTGAGGCAGCGGCTTCTTGCTGCGGCTCCGGTTCAGAATGACGGCCACGCGCAGCAGTGCGGCGAGACGCAGGATGTGCTTCCGGGCCAGCGTGGGCTCGGTTTCCACCGGGAACTTGCGCCTGTGGCTGCGCACCAGGCCCGCCAACTGGAACTGGTCCGGCCAGGAAAAGCCGGGCATGTCCATGTGGGCGAGCAGGTAGCCGCCGTGCCGGTGGTAGTGGTTGTGGGCGATGTCCATGCCGATTTCGTGCAGGTCGGCGGCCCAGGCCAGCAGCAGGCGGTTGGAAGACTCGGTGAGGTCCCAGGCAACGGCCGTCTGGGCCAGCAGGCTGAGTGCCGTATCGCGCACCCGCTTGGCGTGGGCGGCATCGATGTGATAGCGCACCATGAGGTTCTGGACGGTGCTCTCGCGGATGTCGCGATCGTGGGCGCGCCCGAGCAGGTCGTAGAGCAGGCCTTCGCGCAGCGCGCCCCGGCTGGCCCGCAGGGTGCCCAGGCGCAGCGCGTCGACAACGGCGGTGAGTACGGCCATCCCGCCGGGAAAGACGGACCGCCGTTGTTCGGACAGGCCCGGTAACCGGAGGCGGTCGACATGGCCCGCCGATATCATCCGCTCGTTGATCGCCTTCAGGCCCCTGGACGAGATGGCGGTCGCCGGGTTGTCTTCCAGTTGTGTCAGCACGTCCCGTGCGGCGAGAACGGTGCCCGATGCGCCGATGGCGATGTCCCAGCCCACCGCCCGGTACTGGTTGCGTACGGCCTGGAGCTCCTGCCTGCAGTGATTGATGGCGGCCTGCAGCGACTTGCGGGAAATGCAGCCGTCGGGGAAGAACTGGTCTCTGATGCCGACGCAGCCGATGTGCAGGCTTTCCATGATCTCGGGTTGAAACGAGCGCCCGAGAATCAGTTCCGTGCTGCCGCCGCCGATATCGACCACCAGCCGGCGGTCGTCGCTGTCTTCCAGGGTATGGGAGACGCCGTGGTAGATCAGGCGGGCCTCCTCCCGGCCGGAGATCACCTCGACGGGATGGCCGAGCGCTTCCTGGGCCCGGGCCAGGAATTGAGCCGAGTTTCGCGCCTTGCGCAGGGTGTTGGTGCCGACGATGCGGACGTTGTCACGGTGCAGGTCCCTGAGGCGTTGGCCAAATCGTTGCAGGCAGCCCATGGCGCGCTCCGCGACCGTCTCGGCGAGCTGGTTGGTGGCGCCGAGGCCTTCCGCAAGCCGCACCATCTCCTTGATGCGGTCCACAACCTGGAGGTGGCCGTTGGATTGATGGGCGACGATGAGATGGAAGCTGTTGGAGCCGAGGTCCAGCGCCGCCATTTCCCGGGTGGCCATGGCTTATCGGGTATCCAATGTTGCGTTTGCCCGATCGGGCGCGCCGGACGGGCGGGTCATGGTTCCGGTCATGAACTGCGGGCTAATCCGGCAGACCAAGCACCCGCTTGGCGATTACGTTGAGCTGGATTTCGCTGGTGCCGCCCTCGATGGAGTTGGCCTTGGAGCGCAACCATTGACGAGTGTAGGCGCGTTCCCGCCCGGTGAACCCGTCGCCGTCCCAACCCGTGGCCGCCACACCCATGGTTTCGAGCACCAACTCGTACTTGCGCTTGTTCTGTTCGGTGCCGTAATACTTGAACATGGACGCGAGGTGACCGTTCGACTGGCCCGCCTTGGCTTCCTCGCCGCCCCGGGCGAAGGTGAGCTGAAGGGCGCGGTCGTTCATGCGATGGCCGCTGATCCTGTCGCGAATGACGGGGTCGCCGATGCGGCCGGCGGATTCCCCGACATAGCTTCTGGCGATGTCCTCAAGCCGGCTGCCCGAACCGCCGATGGCCGTGTTGCCGCCGATGCCGGCGACCATGTTGCGCTCGTGCTGCAACAGGCGCTTGGCGATGGTCCAGCCCTTGTTGATTTCGCCGACCAGGTTGCGCTTGGGTACGCGCACGTTGTCGAAGAAGGTCTGGCAGAACGGCGACGAGCCGCTGATGAGTTCGATCGGCGAGGTGGATACGCCTTCGCTCGCCATGTCGAAAAGCAGGAAGCTGATGCCCTGGTGTTTCGGCACATCGGGGTCGGTGCGCACCAGGCAGAATATCCAGTCGGCCTCGTCGGCGTAGGAGGTCCAGATCTTGGAGCCGTTGACCAGGTAGTGGTCGCCCCGGTCTTCCGCTCTGGTCTGCAGGCCGGCCAGGTCGGAGCCGTGGCCCGGTTCGGAATAGCCCTGGCACCAGCGGATCTCGCCGCGGACGATGGGCGGGATATGTTCCTGCTTCTGCTGTTCGTCGGCGAACTCCAGGAGCGCGGGGCCCAGCATCCAGATGCCGAAGCTGTTCAGCGGAACGCGCGCCTGGATGCGTGCGAGTTCTTCCTGGAGTATCCGGTCTTCCTCGAACGACAGCCCGCCGCCGCCGTACTTCGTCGGCCACCTCGGAGCGGTCCACCCCCGCTCCGCCATGCGTTCGAGCCAGGCTTTCGAGTCGGGGTTCCTGAATGGTTCCCGCCGCCCGCCCCAGATCACTTCGTCTTCCGGGGTGGGTGTACGCATGGACGCTGGGCAGTTTTCTTCCAGCCAATCCCGCACCTCGTTGCGGAACGCCTGCAACTCATTCACTGGGAGGGAGTCTCTAAAGGTGGCAGGCGAACCATTGTAGGGAAATGGGCGCGGCGGTGGTAGGCGGGCCGCTTGCCCGGCATGAGGGCCGCTACCAGATCGCGATTTCGGGGGTTATAGTGCCGCGTCCCGTATCCTGAGGGTTCGCATGAGTCAGTTCGACGCCGGCGACTTCCGCACGACGCTGGGGCAGTTCGCGAGCGGAGTTGTTGTCGCCACGGGTTGCCTCGACGGCGAACCGGCCGGTTTTGCCGCCCAGTCGTTTACTTCATTGTCTCTCGAACCGCCGCTGGTGGCGCTGTGCCCGGCCAGGTCGAGCCAAAGTTGGCCGAAGCTTCGCGACAGCGGCAGTTTCTGCATCAACATCCTGTCCGAGCGTCAGCAGGCGGTGTGCGAACTCTTTGCCCGTACCGGCATCGACAAGTTTGCCGGCCTCGAGTGGCGGCCGGGAATCACGGGCTCGCCCGTTCTTGCCGAAGCACTTGCGTTCGTCGACTGCGAATTGCTGGAGGAACACAATGCCGGCGATCATTTCATCGCCGTCGGACGGGTGAGGGATCTGGGTGTGCTCAATGCCGACGCGGGTCCGCTGGTGTTTTTCCGGGGGGCGTACGGCCTGGCCGACGGCGCTTGAGAAACGGTTCGGAGTGAACGTCGCGTTCCCGGGCGACATCCCCACTGGCGATGCGTCCTGAACGTCCGTGTGGAGCACCCGGTGTTCGGTGACTCCGAAGTCCGGCAGCGTAAAGGGGCCGCCGCCGGCGCCTGCGATTGTCCACCATTGGCGAAAGATGGAAATGTTAGCCTATCCTCAAGAGGCAGCTCACCGAAATGGATGATCCGGACAGCTCGCGGCAACCGGAAGGCGCGGAGGCGCTGAAGCAGGAAGAGGAACCCAGGCCCTTCGTCAGTCCGGGCATCTGGCAACTCGCATTCCCGTCAATACTCGGCAACCTCTCCTATTCGGTCGTCGCCATGGTGCAGACCAAGTTCGTCGGCGAGTTGGGGCCGGGCGCCCTGGCTGCGGTCGGCGCCGGGCAGCGGGTGTTCTTTGCGATGCAGGCGATCCTCATGGCGGTGAGCGCCGGTACCACGGCCCTTGTCGCGCGGGCCTGGGGCGCCGGAGACTACCAGGAGGCGAGCCGCGTCACCATGGCATCGCTGGCGCTTGCGGGCGTCTTCTCCCTGGCGGTCATGGTGGTGGGCGTTCTTTACGCGCGCCCCGTCTCCAGCATGTTCGGGCTCGACCCGGTCACCCTTGACCTGGCCGCGGAGAACATCCGCATGTTGAGCTGGTTCAATCTCGCATTCGCGGTCACTTTCATTCTGAGCGCTGCGCTTCGCGCCTCCGGAGACGCCTGGTCGCCGCTCTGGATCGGCACCGCCGTGAACCTGATCAACATTCCCCTGCTCTACGCCTTCGTGTTCGGCCGCTACGGGTTCCCGGAACTGGGCGTCGCCGGCGCCGCGGCGGCGGCAGGGGTTTCCTTCTCCGTGGGCGGTGTGCTGCTGCTCGGGCTCTGGGTCATGCAGAAGTTCCGCATTCGCCATGTGACCGGCGGCTGGTGGCGGCGGGAACGGCTGCAGCGGTTGCTGCACATCGGCTATCCGGCCGCCTTCGAGCAGGTTGTCTTCCAGTTCGGTTTCTTCGTTTTCATGATACTGATCGGCAATTTCTACGGTACCGAGGCCTTTGCCGCCTACAACGTGGGCGCCAACCTGCTCATGGTGTGCTTCATGGTGGGCTTCGGCTTTTCCATCGCCGGTTCGACCCTGGTCGGGCAGCATCTGGGCGCGGACGACCACTCGGGTGCGGAGCGCAGCGGCTGGCGTGCCGGAGGGCTCGCGATGCTGTCGATGGGTGCGCTGGCCCTGCCGGTGATCCTGTTCGCAACGGAACTCGCGAACCTGTTCATCGGCGATGAGCCGCTGACCGTCGGTTACACCGTGCAGTTCATCTACGTGATGGGCGCCATGATGCCGCTGCTGGCGATCGAGTTCGCGATCGGTGGGGCACTGCGCGGAGCCGGCGATACCCGATTTCCCCTCGTGGCAACCTTCGTCGGGCTGATCGTGGTGCGCTGCGGCCTGGCGGCGGCGTTCACCTGGATGGAACTGCCCGTTGGCTGGGTCTTTGCCGCGCTTGTGGGGGACTATCTGGTAAAGGGCGTGATGCTGGTGGCGCGGTTCAAGCGCGGCCGGTGGAAAACGGTGGTGCGCACGGAGTCGCAGGGCTTCGGGCGCGCGTAATGCGCACCTCGGCGGTCGATTTGAAGACCCGAGCGGATTGCCGGGATTGACGGCTCGCGGGCGGGTCAGCGCGAGCGTCTGGCCAGTGTCGAAGAGACGTCCATGCGGAACTCCGCCTCGTCAACGCCGCTGCAGGCGTCGAGCAGGGAAGCCGGCAAAACCTGATCGCCCAGTTGCTGAAAATCCCCGTTGAACAGGCGCCCGAACACCAGGAATCGCACGCCGTGGCCGAGCATGCCGGCGATCGCTTCGTCGCGTTGCACCAGGCCGCCGTAATATCCGGGGTCGGCGATGCGTACCAGCGTGTCCGTTCCGATCACGAACGTCGCGCCCGGGAACTTCCGCGCTTTCTCGGCGAAGGTGGGCAATCGGGTCAGCCAGACGGGCCGTTCGAACTGTTCGAGCCGCGAGCGAATCTCGAAATAGTCGAGCACCGGTTTGTCCGGGTTCTCGATTGACAGTTCGTAGGCTCCCGGACCGCCCAGCCGACGTTCGGCGACTGCCATCATTCCGCGGTGCCCATCGTGGAGCGGGTTGAAGGAGCCGGGGAACACCAGGTCCCCCGGGTGTGGCGCCGTCGAAAAATGGGAAAGCCGGCCGTCCACCAGCGCCTGCCACTCGGGCGCCGCTTCCACCGTATTCAACTCAATCTTCCGGTCGCCGGCCAGGTCGAGGGCCGAGAGCAGCACGTCCCACGCAACCTCGACCAGTTCCTGTTCCTGGATGGCGCGGTCGTGGACAACGGAAAACGCGCTGAATTCGGCATGAAACCCGCGAGCCGGCGTCTGAACGGCGATGTGCGCACGGCACCGACCGCGCTTGGCCCGGTCCGTGGCCAGGCTCGCGGTGCAGGCAAAGCCGAACGGCCGGGTTGCGCCCAGCCGCCTGGCACGCTCGAAACCGCCCATGGCCATGGCCCGGGCGGTGCCGGCGCTGCACGCCTGGGCCGGCGCACTGCCCAGCAGTTCAGTAAGACTCTCCGGAGAGTAGGGAACGCCCGCATCCAGCACGCTGCGGGACGCGCCTGCCGTACCGAGCACTTCCGCGAGAAAACCGGCGCCACCGCCGGTCAGGTGAATTACGCCCTGCCAGCGGCTGTCGTGCAGTAGCCGGGCGCGCGCACTCATCGCTCACGCACCGCAGGGCCCGGGTCTTCACTCATTGAGAAACGCGCGGGTAATCGCGACAAACTCTTCGAGCTGGTCATGATGCACCCAATGCCCGGCACCTTCGACGTTGGCGACTCTCACGTTCTTGAAGTGGGCGACCCGGCCGTCGGTAGCCGGGTCGGCGGCCCAGCTTTCCGTGCCACGAAACAGCAGCGTCGGGCAGGTTATGCGGCTGTACAGTTCGTACTGTTCCTTCTGTGGCAGACCGACCGGGGCCAGCGCCCGCACGTAGTTGTCGAACTTCCAGCTATAGGTGCCGTCTTCGTTCTGGATGCTGCCGTGTATCGTCAGGTGCCGGGCCTGTTCCTCGGTGAGGTGCGGGTTTTCCGTCTGCATGCGTTCGTAGGCGTCTTCCAGTGAAATGTAGCGCCTCGGGATGCGGCCGGAAATCTGGCGGAGGTCCTTGACCCAGGCATCGAGGCGATGGTTCACGGGCTGATTGATTCGTTGCTCGAAGATCTGCGGCGGGGGACCCATGCCCTCGATGGAGACGAGCCTGGTGACGGTTTCCGGGTAGAGCCCGCTGTAGAGCAGGGAGATCGAACCGCCCAGGGAGTGGCCGATGATGGTCACCGGCGTATGGTTGCGCTGGTGCAGCAGTTGGGCGATGTCGTAGACGTAGTCCACGGGGTCGTAGCTGCCGCCGAGCAGCCACTGGGAGTCGCCGTGGCCGCGCAGGTCCGGCGCGATGATGTGGTAGTCGTTCCGGAATGCCTCGGCCACCCAGTCCCAGTTGCGGCAGTGGTCCCTGCCGCCGTGTATCAGCAGCATCGGCGGCGCGGCATCGTTGCCCCAGTCCACGTAGTGCAGGCGTAACCGTTGCGAGAAGTAGATATTCGATGTCGGACCTTTCATGGAACTAGTTCTCAAGCGATTGAATTAAATATTATTTTTGGAATAATGGTACCAAAAGATTGCTTCGATCGGGCACCGAGAGCAGGTATGCGGTACGGGTATC
>JAPPHD010000071.1:112979-115657 GCA_028821125.1 Gammaproteobacteria bacterium | reverse complement strand
CCGGCACCCAGCCCATGAATCCGTAGAACGCCATGCCGCCGGTGGCATAGCCGAAGAAGATCGAGCCGAAGGTGCCCCGGTTGGTCCACATGAATCGCGCGATTTCCCGTATGGGAATGCTCGCCTCGGTGGTCTCGGCCAGGTTTTTGCGTACCGGTTCGCGTACCGTGAACATCATCAGGAGTACGATCAGGAGGCCGGGGATGCTCACCACGATGAAGGTGAGCTGCCAGGGAACGAGGGTGCCCACCAGGGGCAGGTCCATGAACCCGGATTGCGTGATCAGGCGGATGGCCGCGCCGCCGAGCACCAGCGCCAGGCCGGAGCCGATGTAGACGCCGGTGGCGTAGACGCCGATGGCGCGACCCAGGCGATTCGGCGGAAAGTAGTCGGCGATCATCGAATAGGCGGCGGGGGTCAGGGTGGCCTCGCCCACGCCGACGAACACCCGGGCGGTGAAGAGCTGCGCGAAACTGCGGGCCAGGCCGCAGGCGGCGGTGGCCACGCTCCACAGGAATATGCCGGCGGCGATGATGAGGCGCCGGCTGTACCGGTCGGAAAGGCGCGCGATGGGTACGCCCATGGTCACGTAGAAGATCGCGAAGGCGAAACCCATCAGGAGGCTCATTTTCGTGTCGCTGATGCCGAGGTCGGTGCGGATGGGCTCAACGAGCAGGGTGATCACCTGCCGGTCGATGAACGACACCACCATGGCGAGCATGAGGATGACGACCACGTACCAGGGGTAGACGAGCCGGCGTTCCGGCGCCTGCGCGCCGGAGTCGGGCTGGGGTCTGGAACCTGCTTCCGAGTCGATGAGTGCTGCCTCCAAGATGGTCCGGCTCAGCCGGACGCTGCTACTATGCCAGCGTGAACGCTGACCGGAAACCCGGCGCCGGTGCCGCCCCGGAGGGGCTCGATCCGGGCGCCACCGGCCCGAACGGCCCGGGCCGTGCCTCGCGCGACCGTACCGCCCTTGACCCGGTCGCCCTCGAGGTGTTGCGCGGGCGGCTCACCGCGGTTGCCGACGAGATGGAATTCGTGCTGTTGCGCAGCTCCTACTCGTCGATCATCACCGAAGCCCTGGACGCCACCTGCGCGGTGTTCGACAGCAAGGGCCGCACGGTCGCCCAGGCCTGCGCCATTCCTGTGCACCTCGGCGTGCTCTGCGAGCTCGGCCGTACCATCGCGGCCCGCTATCCGCCGGCCAGCGCCGCGCCGGGGGATGTCTATATCGTCAACGACCCCTATTCCGGGGGCACTCACCTGCCCGACATCTGCGTCGCATCGCCGGTCTGGTGTTCGAGTCGCCTGGTGGGTTACGTCGCCACCATGGTGCACTACCAGGACATCGGCGGCTCGGCGCCCGGCAGCACGTCTGCGAGCGCATTCGATCACCTGGCGGAAGGCCTGCGCATCCCGCTGATCCGGCTGGCGGCGGCGGGGGAGTTTGAGGACGACATCGTCGACATGCTGGCCGCCAACAGCCGCTCTCCCGAAAACGTGCGCGGCGACCTGAACGCCCAGGTGGCTGCCTGCCGGCGGGGCGAGGAGCGCCTGGCCACCGTGTACGAACAGCAGGGGGTCGATGCCGTGGAAGCGGGCATCGCTGCGCTGATGGACTATGCCGAGCGGCTGACGCGCCTGGCCATCGAGCGAATCCCGGACGGCGACTACGGCTTCACCGACCGGCTCGACGACGACGGCCTCTCTGCGGACGCCGATCCGGTAAGGATCCATGTAACCGTGCGGGTTCGCGGCTCAAATCTCGCTTTCGACTTTACGGGCACCGATCCGCAGGTGAAGGCGGCCATCAACAGCGTGCGGTCGTCGACGCTGGCGGTTGTCTATTTCGCCGTGCGCGTGCTCACCGGCGATGCGGCGCCCAGCAACGACGGCTGCTACCGGCCCGTCTCCGTCACGCTGCCGTCCGGTACCCTGGTGAATTCCGAGTTCCCCGCCGGGGTCAACGCGCGCATGGTCACGGTGCACAGGATCGGCGATACGGTGCTGGGCGCCATGGCGAAAGCCGCCCCGGGGCTCTTCACCGCGGCCGGCTGCGGCCAGACTTCCGTGATACCGGTGGGTGGTTCGGACGCGGCGGGCAACCGCTTCGTCGGCGTGCTCGGCGGCCCGTACCGGGGCGGCATGGGCGCCCGCCCCGACAAGGACGGCATCGATGTTACCGACCACGACATCTGCAATGTCTATCACGTGCCCATCGAGATGACCGAAGGCGAGTTGCCGGTACGCTACCGCAGGCTCGAGCTGTGGCAGGACTCCGGCGGCGCCGGAACCTGGCGCGGCGGCCTTGGCTACCGGGCGGAGGTGGAGTGGCTGGCGCACCGGGGCACGGTCTCCCTGCGGCGGGAGCGGCACAGATTCGGCCCCTGGGGCACGGCCGGCGGCGCCGGCGCCCCGGTCTGCCGAACCGACATCGAGAGGGCCGACGGCACGCGGGAAGCGCTTCCGGGCAAGATCCTGGCCGGCGTCGGGCACGGCGATGTGCTGCGTTACTGGACCACAGGCGGCGGTGGCTACGGCCCGCCGCAGAAGCGGGACCCGCAACGGGTGCTTGCCGATGTGCTGGACGGTCGGGTCTCCAGGCAGGCTGCTCGAGTCGATTATGGGGTTGCCTTGACGGAAACCTCGGTGGATTGGGCATTGACTGGGACGTT
>JAPPHD010000071.1:0-112879 GCA_028821125.1 Gammaproteobacteria bacterium | reverse complement strand
GCGGCAAAAGGCGCTGCGGCAAAAGGCGCTGCGGCAAAAGGCGCTGCGGCAAAAGGCGCTGCGGCAAAAGAAGTGACACCTTCTGGCAGGCGATTGAGCCGCTCCATCCGAATCAGTCGATGACGCTCTGCCGCTCCTGGTCGTAAGAGCGCACATTGCTCACGCTGACTGTGGGCGGAATCCCCTTTCGGCCGATCATTCTTGCGTATAGGATTACAGCAAATCGCCGTATATCAATAATTGATATAAAGGAGCACATGGGAACGAACGTGCACCTGACACCCGATCTCCAATCCTTCGTTCGTGCGTGCGTTGACGGTGGCCAGTACAACAATGTAAGCGAGGTGATTCGCTCGGGGCTTCGACTTCTGCAGGAACAGCAGGACCGCAAACGCGCTTTTGACGCCATGATCGCAAAAGTTCTCGACGATGCGGACAGCCGGGGTGTCCGTGAAATGGACCAGGTGCTGAGGCGTGTGGACGCCGTTATCGAGGCCGCCGAGCGGTGACAAGGGCGGTCCTCTCGACGGCCGCCGAACGAGACATCCTTGAAATCGCAGAATGGATTGCGGTTGAGAATCCCGCGGCCGCACGGGGATTTCGCGCCGCCCTGGACACCATCGCGACCACGCTTGGAGACCATCCTCGAATCGGGGCGCTGAAACCGGAACTGGCTGCTCCTCCGGTCCGCTTTGTCCCGCTACGGGGTTATCCCTACATTGTTGTCTACACCCCGGATCGAGACCCGCCCCTGATACTGCGAGTGCTTCATGGTGCGCGGGATCTCCCGGAAATCCTGCGCGTCTGAGCCTGTGATGAGGTAGACGCATCAAGTCGGGCAATCAGTGGAGGTCCTGGGCGTGCTCTTTCAGCAGCGCCAGGGGGACGTGCTTGAGGGTCGCCTCGTGTGTGGAGGCCAGCAGCACGACCGGTGCGGCCCCGGCCTGGTAGGCTTCCAGCCAGCGTAGCGCGCACAGGCACCAGCAGTCGCCGGGCCGGAGGCCATCGAAACCGAGCTCCGGGCGGGGCGTGCTCAGGTCGTTGCCCCTGGCCTTGGAAAAGGCCAGGAACTCTTCGGTGACCTGGGTGCACACGGTGTGAACGCCCGCGTCTTCGCTGCCGGTGTTGCAGCAGCCGTCCCTGTAGAACCCGGTAAGCGGGCTGGAACTGCACAGCTCCAGTTTCTCGCCCAGGACGTTTTTCGATTCGTACATGAAGACCAGGCCCTTCGCACCGTCGACCGCAAAGCGCGTTATTATCACCGGAAGGCCCGGCCTTGTCCGCAACCGGCCCTATGGCGGGAGGCTGGAAAGCGCCGCGGCAGGACGCGCAACCTGACGATGGCGCCGCACGCCGGGCGATGGTAAGAAGCATCCGTAGACTGTGGGAGGACTTTCATGAGCGAGGCAACGCTACCGGACCCGGCAACCTGGCCGGGGCACACGGGCAACTGGAACCGCTGGCCGAACAATCTCGGAACCTTGAACCTGGTGACGCCCGAGGTCACCCTGAGGGGGGTCGGCGAAGTTTCCTCCGGGCAGGTGGTGCCGCTGAGCCGCCCGGTAACGGACAGGGAGCCCATTCGCGGCACTGCCTGTTTCGAGCACACGATGCTGAACGCCGGCGCCTGGGACCTGGAACCGGACCGCCCGGAGTCGCTGAATTCGGCGGACCAGGTGGCCTACCGCACCCACGGCATGGTGAATACGCATCTCGATGCCCTGGCCCACGTGGGCCACGACGGCAAGGGGTTCAACGGCATCGACTTCGGCGACATGGTCACCAGGGAAGACGGCGTGAAGCTCGCGGCGATCGGCGATGCCCGGGCCATCGTCACCCGCGGCGTGCTGATCGACATCGCGCGGATGCGCGGCGTGTCGCATCTGCACCCCGGCGAGTACGTAAGGCCGGAGGAAGTCGAATCGGTGGCCGACCGGCTGGAACCGGGCGATGCGGCCCTGATCCGCACCGGGGCGACCCTGGAAGACGGCGTGCCGCCCACGGACGACAGTTGCCGCCACGGCACCTGGCAGGGGCTGCATCCCGAATGCGTCGAGGTGCTGGGCGGCCGGGATATCAGCGTGCTGGCGACGGACTGCGGAGCCGATGTCTTTCCCTCGCCGTACGGACACATCGTGCGTTCCCCCGTGCACACGCTGTGCCTGACTTACTACGGCATCCACCTGCTGCACAACATGGACCTGGAGTCGCTCGGCGAGATCTGTGTGCAGCAGGATCGGTTCAGCTTCCTTTTCGTCGTTACCGCGCTGCACCTGGAGCGGGCGACGGGGTCGCTGACCAGCCCGGTCGCGGTGCTCTAGGCGTACACGATCCAAGGAGCGAAGCGGATCGGTCAGGGAAACCAATCAACAGGAGACAAACATGACCAATGCCAAGGCGATTACCGTAATCAAGACCGACCCCCCACAGGAACGCGAGGACGAGTGGAACGAGTGGTATTCCAACGTCCATTCGCCGGGCCGCTTCGAATGCGGGTTCCTGGCCTTTCGCCGTTTCGAGATCGTTCCCGACCAGCCCCAGGTGGATACCCGCCAGGGCGGCCAGGCCAAGTACCTCGCCATCATGGAGTTGCCGAACACCGACGTATTGACCTCGCCCGCCTACGATGCGGTCACCGAGCGGTGGATGGCGACGCCCCCCGACAGCTTCGAGCACCAGACCATGAAGCTGCCCAAGCTGGCCCGGGGCGTGCTGGAACTGATCGGGCTGTACCCCGACGACAACCAGCCCCTGCTGCCCGAGACCAGGTACGTGTTCCTGTCCGCCCACGAAGTGCCGGCGGCGATCGCGGAGGAGTTCAACGAGTGGTACGTGGAGGAGCACATGCCGCTGGTGCTGTGCGAGCCGGGCTTCAACGCCGTGCGCCGCTACGCCCACCTGAGCGATGAGTTCCCGCCGATACTGGGCGAGGGCGGGGAACTGTTCACCCACCTGTCGATCTGGGACATCGACGGCATCGAGGCCTTCCAGAACCCCAAGTTCGCCAATTACACCGTCACGCCCTGGCAGAAGCGCATGCGGCGGCTGTTCACGCTGAAGATGAGCAACATCTACCGGGAGATCGCGCGCGCCGTTGCACCGGATTAGGCTGCGCCGGAGCGACGGTATCCATGAAGCGCCTGCAGCGAAACCTGGGCGAGCCCGCGCCCGTGCCGGAAGCCGGCGTTCATCGTGCGGTCGAGATCATGCGGGGCGGATGGCTCACCCGTTACGGGGAGTTCGGGGGCGAGGAATCCGAGGTGGCCGCCCTGGAGCGGGATTTCGCCCGCTTTATGGGCTCGAACTATGCGCTGGCCGTGAACTCGTGCGGTAGCGCGCTCAACATCGCCCTGCTTTGCGCCGGCGTGAGACCGGGCGATGCGGTGCTGATGAATGCCTTCACGCTGTCCCCGGTACCGGGCGCCATCGTGCACGCCGGGGCGGAACCAATGTATGTGGAGTGCGACGGCAGCTACCTGATCGATCTCGACGATCTCGACCGCAAGGCCGGCCTTGGCGCGAAGGTGCTGCTGCTGTCGCACATGCGCGGCCACATCGCCGACATGGAGGCGGTCACGGCCATCTGCCGGCGCCACGGGCTGATTCTCATCGAAGACTGCGCGCACACCCTGGGAGCACGCTGGGACGGCACGCCGAGCGGCCGGTTCGGCAAGTTCGGCTGCTTCAGCCTGCAGGCCTACAAGCACATCAATGCCGGAGAGGGCGGCCTCTTGATCACCGACGATGCCGATGCCGCGGCCCGGGCGGTGCTGTACGCGGGCAGCTACATGCTCTACGGGCAGAACGGCGCGGCGCCGGATGCGGAGGTGTTCCTGCGCCACAGGGAGGCGATCCCCAACCTGAGCTGCCGCATGCAGGAGGTGACGGCGGCCCTGGCGCGGCCCCAGATCGGCCTGCTCGAAGAGCGGGGCCGCGACTGGAACCGGAGCTACCGCCGGCTCGCAGAACGATTCTCCGGGCTCGACGCCGTGGTCGTTCCCGAACGCGATCCGCGGGAGGACTACATCGCGTCGTCCATCCAGTTCTCCCTGGTCGGGTTGACCCCCGGGCAGATTGCGGACGTGATCGACCGCTGTGCTTCAAGGGGCGTTCCCATCAAGTGGTTCGGCAATGCCCGCCCGGAAGGATTTACGGCAACCTTCGAACACTGGCGCTACATCGATCCGCCCCGGCTCGAACGCACGAAGGCGATACTGCAGGGTCTTTGCGACATGCGCATTCCACTGTCGCTGACGGAGGAGGACTGTGGGCTGATCGCGGAGATTCTCGGCGAGGCCATCGCGGCAGTGGGCACGGAACGATGCGCGGGTCAGGCCAGGTGACCTGGCTCGACAATACCGCCGGCAACCGGCCGAACTTCGTTACACACCTGGAGTGTTCACGGACCGGCAAGCGCCATGCGGCGGGCCGGTTGCACAACCTCTCTGAAGACGGTTATCCGCTCCTGGTGCGCTACGACCTCGAGCGCATGGCCGGCGCGTTCACCCGTGAAACGCTCGCCGGCCGGTCTGCGGACCTGTGGCGCTATCGGGAGATGCTGCCGGTTACCGACGCCGCAAACATCGTCTCGCTGGGCGAGATCACCACGCCCCTGATCACGCTGGGGGCCATCGCCGGGCGCCTCGGCACGGGCCGCATCGACGTGAAGGACGAGGGCAGGCTGCCCACCGGTTCGTTCAAGGCCAGGGGCATCACCGTGGCCATCAGCATGGCGAAGGAACTGGGGGTCAAGCGGGTGGCGATGCCCACCAACGGCAACGCCGGCGCCGCGCTCAGCGCCTACGCCAGCCGGGCGGGCATGGAGAGCCACGTTTTCTGCCCGGAAGATACGCCCGAGATCAACATCGCCGAGACCGGCCTGCAGGGCGGGCGGGTCTACCGGGTGAATGGATTCATCAACGATTGCGGCAAGCTGGTGGGCGACGGCAAGGCGGCAGCCGGCTGGTTCGACTTCTCCACGCTGAAGGAGCCCTACCGCATCGAGGGCAAGAAGACCATGGGTCTGGAACTCTGCGAGCAACTCGACTGGCGGGTGCCGGATGCCATCTTCTATCCCACCGGCGGCGGCACCGGCCTGATCGGCATGTGGAAGGCGTTCGACGAATTGGAGCGGCTGGGCTGGCTGGGTCCGGAGCGGCCACGCATGGTGGCCGTCCAGGCGGAGGGCTGCGCACCGATCGTGCGGGCTTTCGAGACCGGGCTCGAACGGGCCGAGCCCTGGCAGAATGCGAGTACCGTGGCGGCGGGCATCCGCGTGCCGGCCGCCATAGGCGATTTCCTGATTCTCGAAGCCGTGCGTGAGAGCGGCGGTTTCGCCGTTGCCGTCACGGACGAGGCGATCGAAAGCGCGCGTGCGAAGGTTGCTTCCCAGGAGGGCCTCCTGCTTTGTCCCGAGGGCGCCGCCACCTACGCGGCCTGGCTGAAATCTCTCGACGAAGGGCGCATCGACCGGCGCGATCACGTGGTGCTTTTCAACTGCGCCACCGGTCTGAAGTACCCGATGCCCGGCTGCGGCGAGACCCTGGACCGCCATGGCCGGATCGACTACCAGGCCATGGCGCGCCCGGACTGAGCGGCATCACTGACCGACCGTTGCCGCAATGGCGGCGAAAACCGCCAGTCCGGATCGTCGCCAATGGGCGTCCCAAAGCGACTGCCGCTTTTCGCGCGCTTCTTGTTAATGAGACCCGGCTTCCGCATTCGAGTTCCTGAAACGGTCCCCTTGCCCGTGATCGTCCGACGAGGCACCTTAGTGCGGATTGGTCAGCCAACGACCGTACGCCCAGGAGCGTCACAATATGGATTTCGGAATCTGCGTCGCCTCGCACATCGGCGACATCGACTACATCGAGCGGGCCGAGGAACTCGGCTACAGCCACGCGTGGCTCGCCGACAGCCAGATGATCTGGTCCGACTGCTACGCGACGCTCGCGCTCGCGGCCACGCGCACGCAGCGCATCAACCTGGGAACGGGCGTGGCCGTCTCGGGCACGCGGCCGGCGGCGGTGAACGCGGCGGGCATCGCCACGATCAATGCGCTCGCTCCGGGCCGGACGTTCTTCGGCGTAGGCGCGGGCAACACGGCGATGCGCATCATGGGGAGGAAGCCGCACAGCATCCGCGAATACGAACGCTACCTGGCCACGCTGCGCCCGCTGTTGCGCGGCGAGGAGGCTGTCAACGACGACGGCAGGCCCATCGTCCACATCATGCCTGATGCGGGTTTCGTCAATTTCGACGACCCGATCCCGCTCTATGTTTCGGGTTTCGGGCCCCGCTCGCTGGGCCTGGCGGGCAAGTACGGCGACGGCGCGGTGTTTGCGGGGTCCACCGCCGGAGGTATCGAGAGCGCCTGGCACATGATCGGGATGGGCGCGCGGGAAGCCGGCCGCGAGCTGTCGCGCGAAAATTACACCACCACCACGCTCACCATGATCGTCCTCCTGGAAGACGGCGAAGCGGCGGACTCCGAACGGGTAAAGAGCCAGTGCGGCGCCATGGCGATGGCAGTGGTGCACTACTCCTACGACCAGTACCGCAATTTCGGGCATCAGCCGCCCAATGCGCTGGCCGGCATCTGGGACGACTACACGGCGTTGCTGGAGGCCTACCCCGAGGAGCGCCGCCACCAGCGCATCCACGCCGGCCACAACTGCTGGGTACTGCCCGAGGAAGAACGATTCCTCACGGCGGAAGTGCTTGCTTCAGGCGCCATCATCGGTACGCGGGACCAGTTGCTCGAACGGCTGTGGGCGTTACACGAGGCCGGGCTCGACCAGATCATGATCCTGCCGAATTTCGATACGCGCTACGACGTGCTGGAGTCGGTCGCGGCAGAACTGATCGGCAAGGTGGCTTGAAGCATCGCTACAGCGGCCCTCGCCTATTGCCCGGTATTTGAGGCATCGAATACCGAGGCCACGTCGATGTCGAGCCCATCGAACAGTACGGAGGCGGCCGTTTGGCCACGCGCGTAAATCCCTTGTTCGGCGTAGGCCGGTTGCTTGGGTAAATCTCCCCGGCGGTTCGATAGCGGAGGCGCGGCGACGAGTTTCAGCACGGTAATGGTTTCATTGCGGGGGTCGGCAATCCAGTATTCCGGAATGCCGGCCTCGGCGTAGTCGTTGCGTTTGACCACGAAATCGCGATTCGGATCGTCGGGGCTGACGACCTCGAGGACAAGGTCTGCACCCAGCCAATAGCGATCCCGCGAGCGGATATCGGACGTCTCGCCAAGCACCAGCAGATCGGGCTCGCGAAACTTGCCCGGACGGATGCGCAGACGCAACGGCGCGAACAGCACTGTTCCGCCCAGGGGCGCAAGCCACGAATGGAACCGCCGATAGAGCGAACCCAGAACGAGTTGATGCGTGCGTGTGGGCATTGGCAGTTCCTGGATGTAGCCATCCGCAAATTCGACGAGGCGGTTCACGTTGTCTGTGAGCCGCAGGTATTCCTCGTCGCTCCAGTCTCCCTGGCGCGGCAGCACACCACCGTGAAAGGCATCGCGTGCTGCCTGGGAAGATAGGACTGTTCCAGGTTCGGCCATGCGGAAAGCATATAGCCTCGATACCGGGTGTGCTATCGGCCATTTCAGGCGCTTGCTGTAAGCCATCGGCCGGTTTCTCGCCTGGCGCGGCCTGTCCCGTTGCCGCGGCGGCGCCCCCGCCGCTACCATGCCGACATGCACCGTTCCGCGCGCCTTGCCCTGCCGATAGTCCTGACCCTGGCCTGCCTGGGCCTGGTCGTGGGCGTTGCGGTGCTGTGGACCGCGGAGACCGGATCGGAAGGCGCTCGGCAGGAAACAGGCACTGAAGCTTCCGGCACGGCGGCTGGGCCGGCGGATCCGCTGCCGCACCCGCCGCCGGAACTCGGCGGCCTGGCGCGCATCGGCCAGCCGCATACCGGCGACTTCGACAGCATGGTCGAGCGACGCGCCATACGGGCGCTCGTCGTGCGCAGCAAGACGTTCTTCTTTTTCGACGGGGCGACGCAGCGGGGCCTGAGCTACGACATGCTCAAGGCCTTCGAGGGCTACATCAACGACAGGCTGGCCACGGGCGCACTGAAGATCGATGTCGTATTCCTGCCGGTTCTGCGTGATCAGTTGTTGCCTGCCCTGCGGGCGGGTTACGGCGACCTGGCGGTGGCCAACCTCACCATTACGCCGGAGCGCCTGGCGCTGGCGGAGTTCTCCATACCGCTGTACCGGAACATCCGCGAAGTGCTGGCGACGGGGCCCGGCAGCCCGCCCGTCGCTTCGGTGGACGACCTTTCCGGCAAGACGCTGCACACGCGCCGGTCGAGCAGCTATTTCGAGAGCCTCGCAATGCTCAACGAGCGGCTGGCGGCGGCGGGCCGCGCTCCTGTCGAGATCCGCACGGTGGACGAACACTTCGAAGACGAGGAACTGCTCGAGATGGTCAACGCGGGCCTGATCGGGGGAATTCCCATCGACTCGCACAAGGCGGCGTTCTGGGCGCAGATATTCGACGGCGTCAACGTGCGGGAAGACATCGTCTTTCGCGACCGCGCCGACATCGGCTGGGCGATGCGGCGCGATAACCCGCGGCTCAAGGAGGTGGTCGACGAATTCCTGGCGGACAACCGGGAAGGGTCGCTGCTCGGCAACATGCTGTTCCGCCGCTACCTCAAGGAAACCCGCTACGTGGAGAACGCGCTGCAATCTTCGGAACTCAGGAAGTTCCAGGAGACCGCGCCGCTGTTCCAGAAATACGCCGGCCGTTACGATTTTCCCTGGCTGCTCATCATTTCACAGGCCTACCAGGAGTCGCGCCTCGACCAGAGCCTGCGCAGCCACGCCGGGGCGGTGGGCATCATGCAGTTGCTGCCGAGCACCGCAGCGGGCAGGAACGTGGGCATCGCGGACATCGGGGTACTCGAGAACAACATCCATGCCGGCAACAAGTACCTGCGCTTCATCCGCGACCGGTACTTCGAAGCCGAGCCCATGAGCGAACTCGACAAGACGCTCTTCGCCTTCGCTTCCTACAACGCCGGCCCGGCCCGCATCGCAGACCTGCGCGCGGAAGCGGCCGCGGAGGGGCTCGACCCGAACGTCTGGTTCGACAACGTGGAACTCATTGCGGCGCGGCGCATCGGCCGGGAGACCGTGCACTACGTCAGCAATATCTACAAGTACTGGATCGCTTACCGGTTGAGCCGCGAGCAACTCGCGGAGTCGGTGCAGGCACCGGCGGCGGGCTAAGCTCGCCTCCATGTCGCCGCCGAAGTAGAGGACGAGGGCGGTGACCAACGGCTTGCTTGCGGGTCAGACGGCTCCGTCCAGGGCTCGCAGCATGCGTTTCAGGGCGAAGTGCCGATAGCTGTGCAGCACCAGGCCCTCGACCTCTTCCCAGTTCGCGTCGTCTTCCACATCGAGTTCGATCCAGCCGTTGTGGCCGATGTAGGGCGGGATCGCGTATCGGGAGTCGAATGTCAGGGTGGCCTGGTGGTCGGCGCCCGCCCAGAACTGCAGCTTCAGGCGACCCTTCCTGTCGTGCACCCCGGCAAAGGTTTTCTTGCCCGCCTTCCAGACGGGGGCCCCGAACTGCTCGGTTTCCGAGGTTTCCGGCAGCGCCAGGCAAATCTCGCGGAACTTCGGCAGAACCTGCTTTGCCCGGGGCTTGGCGAGCGGATCGAACTCCTCGACGGGCAGGGCTCGGGTAGGCGCCTCGATGGCGATGGTGTCGCCGATCGCCTCGCACAGTTCCCTGGGCGCGAGTTTTTCATACGCTTCCCGTGTCCGCTCGGCAATCGTCGTCCAGCGCAGGCCCTTGTCCAGATGCACCCCAAGCCAGCCGCGCGGGCCCAGGTAGGGCGGTACGAAGTAGTGCTCCGGCTCATTGCCGGCGTAGAACTCCTGGGCGCCCGCCGGCGCGTTCAGCCACAGCGCGATGCGTCCGTCTCCGTGATGGTTGACCACGTAGGTGGCGAAGGTCTTGCCCCGCACGCGGAAATCGGGGGAACCCCGGGACGGCCGCTCCTCGGCTTCCGGAAACGACAGGCAGATTTCCCGTACTGCATCGCTGATTGTCCTGGCCAATGTCGAACCCCCATGATGAGCGCGCGCTTCAATCGCATCAGCGCGATTCGAATTCGCGAACCCGGATGGTGCGGAACCATACCGGGTTCCAATGGTCTTGCAATAACATGGCAGCGCGAGATGCTTTGCACCATGATGAAATACGCGCTTCTTCCGGATGTGACGCCTTGACGATGCGAACCGGCGTGCGGCCCGCCGATGCTGCCGTTGCAGCCCGGTACGGGAGAGCCGGGTGGTGGGATGGCCCCAGTTTGCTCGACCGCTTCGAGTCGCACGTCGCCCGCTCCCCGGAAGCGCTTGCCCTGGCCAGTGGCGAAGTCACGCTGTCGCGGTCCGAACTGTGGAGCGCTGCCGGCGAGGCTGCCGAAACCATTCGAGGCGTTGCTGGTCCGGGCAGGCGGGTGGTGGTGCTGCTTCTGCCCAACGAAACCGCCTGGCTCGTCATGTTCCTGGCCGTGCTGCGGGCGGGGCAGGTCCCCGCCACGCCCCCGGTCACCACGACCGCCAACCAATTGCGGCACATCTTCGAACTGACCGAACCTGCGCTGGCCATTACCGTCAGTACACATCGGAAGAACGCGCCGGCCGAAACGGTACGGCGGGCCGCCGCGGGGGCGGCCGATGTCGTTGTCGGTCTGGCCGAAGGCAGGTTTCTGGAATTCTGCGGCGCGCGGGGAGATTCGGCGACAGGCGCCCCGGGATCCAGAGTCGATGTAGATGAGGCCACCGCACACCTGATGTTCACCTCGGGCACGACCGGGCCGCCGAAAGTGGTGAGTCACAGCGAAGACACCCTGGCGACGCTCAATCTGCAATTCGCGGAGCGTTTTTCCCTCGGCCCCCACACGCCGGTGTTCATGCCTTCCCCGCTCGGCCACAGCGTGGGCGCCATTCACGGCGCGCGCCTGTCGATGTTCCTCGGTGCGCCTCTCATTCTTCAGGATCAATGGCATGCCGAGGCGGCGCTCGACCTGGTTTCGCGCCACCACGCGGCGTTCACCGCGGCCGCGACGCCGTTCCTGTTCGATCTGGCCAATGCCCCGTGGCACGGACGCGAGCCCAAGCTGGCGCCGCTCAAGACCTTCTTGTGCGGCGGTGCCCAGGTACCCCCGGCCCTGATCCGGCGCTGCCGAACCGAGTTTCCGAACACCTTCGTGACGCCGCTGTGGGGCATGACCGAAGGCGGTTTGACCACCTGCGTTGCCGACTCCACCGACGAGCAGGTCGAGACCACGGTCGGCGTGGGGCTGCCGGGCCTGGAATTGCGGACGCTCGCCGACGACCTGCGGCTGCAGGTTTCCGGCGCCGGCGAACTGGTGATGCGTGGGCCCGGCGTATTCAACGGCTATTACGGGCAGCCTGAAACCTACGCCGGGCACCTGATTGGCGATGGCTTCTTCCGTACCGGCGACCTGGCCCGTATCGATGCCGACGGGTACGTGTCGATCGTCGGCAGGGTCAAGGACCTGATCATCCGGGGAGGCGTGAACATCTCACCCGTTGAAACCGAGAACGCCATCGCCGCCCACCCCGATGTGGCCGGTGTTGCCGTCATCGGCTGGCCCGACGAGCGTCTCGGCGAGCGTCTCTGTGCCGCCGTGAAGACCGCGGTCCCCCTCACGCTGGCCGACATCCTGGCGTTCTGCGAAGCGCAGGGCCTGGCCCGCCGATACTGGCCGGAGCGCCTTGAACCGGTCGAGCGCTTCCCGCGCACGGCTGCGGGCAAGATCAGGAAACACGAATTGCTGAGCCGGCTTCTGGATCGCGCCACGGCAGCGGGCGGGAATGGCTCCGGCGACGCGGGCCCGCGCCCGGGAGAAGACCGATGAGCAGCGTCGAACTGGGGGATATCGTCGTCAACTATCGCCGGCGGGGCTCGGGACCGGCGGTGGTGCTGCTGCACGGCCTGGCCGAGGACCATCGGTCCTGGGATGCCGTTGCGGCTTGCCTGGAGGGGTTTACCACCTATGCCGTCGACCTGCGGGGACACGGACAAACCGGCGCCGGGCAGGGCAGCGGCACGCTCGAGCAACTGAGCGATGACCTGACCGCGTTCCTGAATGCCGTGAGCGGCCCGGCCGCCGTGGTGGGCTATTCGCTCGGCGGCACCATCGCCCTGCACGCCGCAACGGCCGAGGATGCACCGATACGGCACCTGGTGGTGGTGGCCACCTCGTCGGTTGTGGGCGCGGCCGCAGCCGATTTTTTCGCCGGCCGCATCGCCCAGCTCGAGGCCGGGGACAGCGCCGCTTTCGCCGCCGGCCTGCACGGCGACACGTCGCTGCAGATCGTTTCCACCGCCGATGTCGATGCGGTGGTCGCCAGGCGCCTGGCGGCGGTGGGAGACGGCAGCGGTTATATCAACGCCGCGCGAGCCATGATCGGAGTGCGGGCGGAGCCGCTCAATCCGCTGCTGGCGCGGATCGGGGCGCCGCTCGACATCGTCGGCGCCGCCGAAGATGTGTTCTGTCCGCGCCGGGCGGCGGATATCATCGCCGGCGCCGTGCCCCATGGCCGCTATCACGAGATTGCCGGCGCCGGCCACCTGATCTCCGTCGACCAGCCGGAATGCTACGGCGCGTTGCTCGCCCGGCTGCTGCACAACGGGAGTTTGCGATGACCCATCGATATGGAATTTCGCTGGGGGTGAGCCCCCGGGAGCCCCTGAGCCGCACATCCGAACTGGCCCGGATGGTCGACGATGGCGGCTTCGAGGTGCTGTGGTACATCGATTTCCAGCTAGGGATGAAGGATGTGTACGCAGCCATGAACCTGGCTGCCATGTCCACGAAAAAGGTGCTGATCGGTACGGGTGTGACGAACCTGGTCACCCGGCACCCCACGGTCACGGCCAACGCCATGGCTGCGCTCGATGAACTGTCCGGCGGCCGGGCGGTGCTCGGCCTCGGCGCCGGCTGGTCGGCGGTGCTCGGCGCGGGCGCGACGCCGTCCAGGGTGGGTGAGCTGCGTACCGGAATCGACGGCTTTCGCCGGTTGTTTGCCGGCGAGGCATGCGAGATTGACGGCACCGAGGTGCGGCTGGCCACCGCCACGCGGCAGATTCCCGTCTACCTCGCCGCTTCGCAGCCCGCCATGCTGCGCCTGGCCGGCGAGATTTGCGATGGCGTCGTGCTGATGGGCGCCGCCGACCCGGAATTCTGTGCATGGCAGCTCGAGTTCATTCACGAGGGCCTGGCGAAAGCCGGGCGCCCCCGCGAGCGGCTCACCATCGATCTCTTCGTCACGATGTCGGTCCGTGACGACGAGGCGAGCGCCGTCGACGACATCAGGGCCTGGGCCACGAGCCAGGCGGCCACGTTCCATCCATGGAAGCGCATGCCGCCGGCCTGGGAGCGCTTCCGCCCGGACTTCGCGCGGGCCGCGGACGCCTATCATCTGGTCGATCACCTTTCGCTCCAGGCCCGGCACAAGGCGATCGTATCGGACGACTTCGCCAGATCGGTGGCGCTGGCCGGCGACCTGGACACATGCGTCGAGGGGCTGCAAAAGCTCTGGCAGCTCGATATCGACCGCATCACCTTCGCGCTGTTGTCCGGAGGGCGGATGCAGCGCCTGGCGCATCTTTCCGATACGGTGATCGGCGCCGTTGAAGCAGCAGGAGCGGGATGATGGCAAACGACAGACGGATTGCACTGGTCACCGCTGCTGCCGGCGCCGGCATCGGGGCGGCGGTGGCGAGGCGGCTGGCGGCCGACGGGCTGGACGTTGTGGTAACCGATGCCCACGAGCGCCGCTGCCGGGAATTTGCCCATGCCCTGTCCGGCGACCTCGGGCGCGAGGTCGCTGCCTATCACCTCGACGTGACCGACCACGGCCAGGTACGTGCCGTGATCGATGACGTGGTGGGCAGCAGGGGAGGACTTGACGTGCTCGTCAACAACGCCGGGTGGTCGAAGATCGAGCCGGTGGCCGAGATGTCGCTGGAAACCTGGCAGCGCTGCCTCGACGTGGACCTGACCGGCACCTTCGTGTGCATGCGCTACGCACTGCCGGCGATGATTGCCGGGGGCGGCGGCTCGATCGTCAACATCTCGTCGATCGCGGCGTGGGAAATGTCGGCCGCGCACGGCGCCGCGTACTCGGCCGCAAAGGCCGGCGTGCTGGCGCTGACCCGGGTTGCCGCGGCCGAGAACGGCGAGCACGGGGTGCGCGTCAACGCGGTCGCGCCCGGGCTGATCTACAACGACTTCCTGCGCAAGGTCTATCCCGAGGAGTTCTTCCGGAACTACCTGTCGGAGACGGCGTTCCTCGGCCGCATCGGCAAGCCGGACGATGTCGCGGGCATGGTTTCGTACCTGGCCTCGGAGGAGGCCTCCTACGTCACGGGCGAGGTATTCACCGTCTCAGGTGGCGTCTCGGCCCGCGGATAGGGGAAACCGGCGCCAACGGAACCCGCAGGTCCGTCCCATGGCGGGCGCGTCCGCTTGCGGAACCTGCGCCGATTCCTTACGCCGACGCCGGAAATGCCGGCTCCTGCGACAGGGACTTCAGCAGGCCGTACATCATGAACAGCAGAACCGCGCTGACCGGCAGGGCGGCGACGACGGAAGCGGTCTGCAGGGCGTGCAGTCCGCCGGCCAGCAGCAGCACGGCGGCGACCAGCCCCATGCCGAGCCCCCAAACCACACGAAAGCGCCGCGGCGGATGATCGTCACCCATGCTGAGCATGGTGGTGATGACCAGCGTGCCCGAGTCGCAGGAGGTGATGAACCAGGTTGCCAGCAGTAAAGTGGCCAGCGCCGAGATGCCCCAGGTCAGCCACGCGGCGCCGCTCATTGCTGCAATTGTGCTGTACAGGGCCGCCTCGAGATTGCCCTCGCGCACGAGGTGCATGATGCCCGCCGTTCCGGGGCCGCCTTCGGCGAGCAGTTCCACATGGAGTGCGTTGCCGCCCAGCAGGCTGATCCAGATCACGCCCAGGGCCGTCGGCACGAAGATGGCCCCCGCAACGAACTCCCGGAGCGTGCGGCCGCGCGAGATGCGCGCGATGAACATGCCTACGAACGGCGCCCAGGAAATCCACCAGCCCCAGTAGAAAATGGTCCAGGCACTCTGCCAATCGGCGGTGGCCTTGTCGGCGGCGGTCCAGAAGCCCATGGGAATCGCGGCCCACAAATAGTTGCCGGCGGTGGTCACGAGAAAGCCCAGCAGCCATTCGGAAGGGCCGAAAAACAGGAAAAACCCGAGCAGCACCACGGTCAGGTAGATGTTCCACTCGGAAATGATGCGAATGCCACGGCCGATGCCGGAGACCGCGGACAGGGTGGCTACGGTGGATATGGCCGCGATCAGCGCGATCTGCGTCACGACGCCCGGGTCTGCGTCGAACAGGGCATTCAGCCCGGCGCCCATCTGGGTGACCCCCAGGCCGAGCGAAGTGGCTGTGCCGAAGACCGTGCCGAACACCGCCAGCAGGTCGACCAGGTGGCCGATGGGGCCGTAGATCCGGTTGCCGAGCACCGGGTAGAGGGCGGAACGGAACGTAAGCGGCAGCTTCTTGCGGAAGCCGAACCAGGCGAGGCAGAGCCCTGCCAGGACATATACCGACCAGCCGTGAATCCCCCAGTGAAAACAGGTGACGCGCACGGCCAGCTCAGCTCGCTGGATGTTTAGCCCCAGGTTGCCGGCACGGTCGGCATGGGGATTGTTGGGGTAGCCGCCGGGTGCGCTGTTGTCGAAGTAGTAGAGCGGCTCGGCGATGGAAAAGAACAGGAGCCCGATACCCAGGCCCGCCGAGAACAGCATGGCGAGCCATGAGAAGGTGCTGAATTCCGGCCGGGCATCGTCATCGCCAAGCCGGATGCGGCCGTAGCGGCTGCACATCAGGAACAGGCACACGAATACGGCGCCGCATATGGTCAGTACGTAGTACCAGTCAAGCCGGCCCTCGATCCAGGCACGGACTTCTGAATACAGGGCGCCGGCACCGTCCAGGAAGGCTACGGAGAGAACGACGAAAACCAGCACCATGCCCTTGGCGGCGAGCGCCATGCCGGGGTGCAGCCCCTTCCAGAGACCCGCCGCGGCCACCGCCGGCCTGGCTGCAGAGACCGCTCCCTCCGGTCCGGCGTCCTTACCTTGCGTCACTCGCGGTCCCTGGTCTGCAGGACGCAGCCATCTTCCGGGAATTCCACTGCCGGGTCCAGGCGATGCGGAGCCTGACGCCGCCAGCTCGGGTCAGGCCGGCAACGGCACCGGAACCGGAGCCACATCCGGATAGCTTTTCCCGATCAGCGGTTTCAGGGTCTCGGCGAGGTACCGTTCGATTCCGTCCAATTGGGCCGAGTAAAGCATCCTGGTCTGTACCATGCCCTGAACGATCGCCCAGGTTGCCAGCAGCGGGGAGCCGGCGCGGTCGTAGCAGAGAATCCTGGCGTCTTTCCGGAGTGCGGACAGCCGGTCTTGTATCACCCCCTGGCCGACGATGACGGTCGGCCCGGCGGTCTGCCGCACGACATAGACGCCGGTACCGCCTATGTCGGAAAAACTCCTGCTCAGCGGGCGCCAGACGCCCCCCGCAGGATCTCCCCAATCAAGTTGAAACACCGCACACTCCTTCGGCTTGCCGTGGCCGGGTCAGCCTGGTCTTCCGCTCCCGTCCTTGCCACCGGCAACGATGCGGAAGTGGGGCGCCGTTTCCTCGGCGAACAGTTGCGCCGGTACCATGGTGTCGCGCCCGAAAAACTACGAGATATCTCACTTGCCCTCAGGATGATATCTCATGGTGCACAGTTCGAGTGCGGCGTAGGATTACGGCATGTCTGACCGGCCTGCAAAAGATTCCCACAAGCCCAGCCCCGAATTCTGGACGATCATCGGTACGCTGGTTGCCATGGGCGCATTGATCCTGACCGTGACCGGTTGGCTGCGGGAAGACATTCGAGACCTGGGCGCCGGTCTGAATGCCCTGCGGGGCGAAGTGAACGCGTTGGCGGTTGGCTTCAAAGCGCTGGAGGTCAAGGTCGATACGCTAGACAGGCGGGTCGCCACGCTAGACAAGCGGGTCACTACGCTAGACAAGCGGGTCACTACGCTAGACAGGCGGGTCGAGAGGATCGACAGGCGGGTCGAGAGGATCGACAGGCGCCTCGGAGTAGTTGAACGCCACGTGCTCGGTGTCGCGTCAGCCGACCGGAACGACGACGCCTGAATTCTCCTGCGAGCGCCCAAACCGTGTCTTCGGCCGCCATGCACATTGGATGTCGATCGGCGCGATTTGCTTCACGGCATCATGACCGATCTCCGACGTCGCGAGCGCGAGCACCGCCGACAATGGCCGCACGATGTACGATTGCCTTCAGTGTCCCGCTAACCGTAGCGTAGACTGAAAGGCCGTGCAGTGCCTGTATCACCCCCACCATTCTTCGCGCACCGTTGACCGCCAGCGACAAGCGGCGTTGATAGAGTCGCATTCGGCCTGGTGAAACCAACCATAGATCTGCAGAAGGCTAGCCCGACTTTCGACCAAGCCTATGAAGCCGTCATCCATGGCAGCAGGCTCGAAAGATGCAGCGCTGAGTATCTGAAGGACGAAATCGACAAGGTGATCAAGGGCAGGGCGGCAACAAGGGAAGAATACCTCGACACGGATCGGTTTGAACGGCTTGGTCGCCGGCGCAAATTCAACCGGTCTGACCGTGAATTGTGCTGGCAACTGCGCAAGGCATGGGACGAGGGATTGCGGGCGGCGGGAATCCAGGTCTCCGGACGCGCGGAGATTCTGCAGACCAATTACCGGAACACCAGGCAGATCGTCGAAGCGGCGAAAACCGTTCGCGGGGATGTGCTGCCTGTCCGGGAGGACAACGACGATGGCGCCGCGTTACATGTGCAGTTTGAACATGAGGACGGTATTCGACCCCAGTTCATCCAGGTGGCCAAACAGGGCGAAATCTCCGCTATTGCGGAAAAGGTCCGGGAATTGGTCAACGATTGCGATTACCGCCCTGAAACAATCGGCGTATTGACGCGTAGCAACGACGATTGCAAGCAAATCAGGAAGTTTCTGGAGCGCCAATTGGGAATCCCCTGTGTGCTGTTGAAAGACATGCGTGGGAACGACCCATTAGGCAAGGGGGTACGGGTCGGCACATTCGATCGTAGCAAGGGCCTTGAATTTCGCGCTGTACTCATTCCACGGTTAGGTGCGTCGGTTTTTCCCAAGGCGGAGGATGAACAGCACCATCAGTTGGCGTTCTCGGGCGTTGCAGATGCGCCCCGCGAGTTGACGGAAGAGGAACGGGAAGCCCGCCAATTGGACCTTGATCGCCTGTACGTAGGCATGACCCGCGCGCAAGGGCCATGTGCACGGTTGCAGAACGGTCTGCGCCAAGCGGGCGAAAGTCCATCTGCCAGGTGTTGCCCAGACTGACGGTCGCCACCGTGTCGCCAAAGCATTGCCGGTCGATGTGCATGGCGCTGGTTTCGCCCGGGGACCCGTCGGCCATGAACGGCGGCAGGTTTCGCGTCGGGAAACCCTGGTCGGGCTCCAGGTTGATCACCTCGGCGCCGTAGTCGGCGAACAGCTTCGCGCAGTATGCGGTGGCGACGTTGCCGCAAACGTCGATAACGCGAATGCCCTGGAGTGCCTTCCGTTGCATGAGACCCCGTTATGCCCCTTCCGGGTGCCGGACGTTCTCCCGCGCGAACAGCGCTGCCCGGTCCCGTAGAAACCGGCGCCCCCCGTAGAAGAACAACGGGATCGATGCCATGGAAACGAAGGTGAAACCCAACAGGGTGCGCGTATAGGGATTCGGCACGCCGGCATCGAGCAGCGATTCGATGACGAAGCCGGCGATGACCGCGCCGGCGGCGGCGCCGAACAACTGCAGCATCAGGATGGCGAAGGCGACCACCGTGCCGCGGATGCGCGGCGGCGCCAGTTCCTGCACGGTTGCGAAGACGGGCCCGTAGAAGCAGCCGAGCTGAAAGTAGATGAAGAACACGCCCAGCCAGAAGAGCGGGGAATCCGGCTCGACGATACGCAGGGCCACGTTGAACGGTGCCAGCACGAGCATGATCCAGAACACGAACATCGGCCGCCCGATACTGGTCCTGCGCATGAAGATGTCACCGCCGTAACCGCCGATGAGCGTGCCGAGGATACCGGCGAAAATGGCGAACCAGGCGCTGATTTCGGCGATCTCGGAACGGTCGAAGCCGCGCTCCCTGACGAACCAGAGCTGTTCGAAAGCCGCTGCTCCCAACAGCAGGGTGAAGGACACCGCACCCAGCACCGTTGCGATCAGGGCCGGTGAATGCCTCAATGCCGAGAACAGGCTGCGGATGATCTCCCGGAACGACGGCGTACGGACCCCCGGTTCGTCGCGCTGGTGAACCCTGGGGGTCTCCTTCAGGAACAGCATCGCCGCCGCCAGCACGACACCGACGGCGCCCAGCGCATAGAAGCAGCCGCGCCAACCCAGGTAAGGTTCCAGGTAAGCGACGATGAACAGGCTGCTGGCGATGCCGATGGGCACGCCAAGGCCGTAGATGCCCGTGGCGACCCCGAGCGAACCGGACGGGTAGCGGTCGCCGAACAGCGACATGGCGGCCGGGGTGAGAACCGATTCGCCGACGCCGATGAACGCCCTCGGCAGGGCCAGGCTGACGAAGTTGCAGGCCATGCCGGAAAGCGCCGTCAGCCCGCTCCACAAGCCCACGCCGGCGGCGATGAGCCGGGTTCGGTTCAGCCTGTCGACCAGGGTGCCCATGAAAAGGCCCATCACCGCGTAGAAGAAGATGAATACCAGGCCTGTCAGCAGGCCGAACTGGGTATTGGTGAGTCCCAGCTCCGGCACGATCCAGTTGGCGAAGCTGCCCAATAGCTGGCGGTCGACGAAGTTGAGAACGTTGAGGAAGGTCAGGAAGGCGAGGAAACCCAGCCCGCCGCTGCGCAGCCCCGGTTCTTCAGTGTCACCCGTCGATTTCCCCACAGTCGGCATGAGTGGCGCTCAGGGTGGCAACACCGGCCAGGTGTTCCATGTGCGGATGACGGCGGTGGCGGTTGCGCGAATCCGCATGGGGCGCCGTCGATCCGGCGCCATGCGCTCGGGATTGTGCGCAGCAAGGCGAAAAAGCGCTTGGTCAGGCATTGCCACCGGCTGTTTCTTCACAGCCAGACCTCAAGGTTGTTGTGCCTGCCGATCCCCCGGGAAAGCCTCATCTCCAGCACTTCGCGCATGTTGCAGGCGGCCAGCAACGAGTCCACATCCTGCCTGGCCTTTTCGTCCAGTGCGTCGTACTCGTCCTGCACGCGCTTCAGTACATAGAAGCGAAACGGCTGCGCCATCGCCGACATCCGGGTGCCGTCGACGTCGAATTCGCAGTTGCCCAGCCCCCGCTCAACCTCGGCGAGGGGTGGTGTGTCCCTGTTCTCGTCGAGCCATTGGTTGATGCGGTCGCAGGCGGCGCGGCTCTCGGGGACGAAGTCGATTGCGAAGTGCTTCAGGGCGGCGATAAGCGTGTCCGGTACCTCGTCATTGGCCAGATAGGCATAGTCCTTGTTAGCGAATTCCCCCACGTCGGGCTCCGGTCGATTCATGCGTTCGACCCATCTGAACAGCCGCACCGCATGGGTCTGCATCAGGGAAAGCGGTTTCGGGTCGCGCCCCAGGTGCCCGTACAAGGGGGCCATCAGGCCGAAATCGCCAATGCAGGGTTTGCCGCCGAGAAAATAGGGGTATTCGGAAAAGTGTGCGTTCAGCGATTGCAGCGTTCCGAGATGCAGCCGCTCGATCAATTCGTAATTTTCCGGCGTGACACCCCAGGCGGGATTAACTTCTTCCTTGATGAACTGCATTCTTTCGGCTGCGGCTCGATCGGCGTCGTTCCCGGAATAAATGGTTCGAAAGTGAAAGCGCAGAAACTCGTCGTTGTCCTGATCGAAATTCCAGCGGTAGTGCATGCACGGCCGCAACAGGCCTTCGGCGCCGATCGCGTCCAGCAGGCGGCTGACGATCCTTTGATTCGGTGTCGAAGGGGAAAACGATCCGCCATTGAGCTGCTCGAAATGATCGATGATCGCCACACCGTCGCGAATGACGCTCCCATCGGGAAATTCGATGGTCGGAATGCCGCGGCGGCCCCCGGCCTTGGGCAGCACGGATTCATAGAAGTGAGCGGAGGCATGGGGTTCTTCCCGATAGTCGATGCCCGCCTTGATGAAATAGCTGCGCGCCCGGCCCGTGTACAGGGAAAAAGGCGCGCCGTAGAGAATGATCGGGTCCATTGACGTTTCCGTGAGTTGATTTGTTTCGTACGGTTAGCGGCCGGTAAGCCGCACCTGTGCATGAGCAGGCGCGGCTAGGCGTCCGCCAGACCGGGAACCTCGCAATAGAATTCGTGTTCTATCTTTACGCTGACGGGACTGTTGGCGTGATCCGCACCCCCCCAATTCGGCATGACCATGGAATACAGCCCGCTGCCCCCGGCCACCATGACCATGATGTCGCCCGGCTCCGCGAACGCAGGATAGGTTGCCCCTGAAAACCTGGAGCCGAACTGCTGGCCGTAGCGGTCGTGGTCGGCCGTGGGATGGTGCGTCAGTTCCCACAAGCGTTGTTGCACAACCTCCCGGCTCATGTTCGCCCGCGCAAGCACGTCCGCGTGCTTCGGCCCCAACACCACGAGCGCGGCGCCCGAACAGAAGATCGCGTTGTTCGTGGCGATGTTCGCCAATCCCACCGACAGTACGTACAGGAGCTTTTCCGCGTCTTCCGGGTCGTCGGCGTTGTCGCTGTACAGAACCGAATGCGGCGCCTCGCACCCCAACAGGGTGACGGCGCTGTCTGTCGCGGCGAAACCCCGGCTCGTATGCAGTGGCGGAAACGGCGACTCTTCCTCGGCTTCCGCAAGGCAATAGGTAAATTTGCCCGGGTGGCCGAGAAGTGCCATGTCGGAGACGCCGGGCCGCCCGCCGCCTATGTTGATGAGGCAGAGCCGGAGCGCCCGGCCGATGCTGGCGTTGGCCCGGTGTCCGGGGCCCAGGGCGCCGAATCCCGAAGCCACCGGGCCGCAATCGTTGCGCGCGGGGCCGTTGACGATGATGAGCGGCGCCGTGCAGTGCGTGGTTGCCTGCAGCGGCCCGAGGTCGAATTTCGGGTCGCTTGCGGCTTTGACGGCCGCCACCACCACCGGCATGTAGTCGGGTTTGCAGCCGGCCATGACCGCGGCTATGGCGACCTTCTCTACCGTCGCGATGCCCATGCCGGGGCCCATTTCGCCGAGGACCATGTCGGGGTCGAGGCCACTCGCAAGAACGAGCCGTTCAACACGCTCGGCCGTAGGGATGACGACGGGCAAACCGTCGGTGCAACCCATATCGTGCAACTGCTCGAGAGCCGCTTCTTCGTCCGGTGCCTCCAGTAGTTCGTTCACGCGGCAAACCGGTCCACAATTTCGTTCACGTAGAGCTCTGCGACTTCTTCCATTCTCGCCTCGCCGGTCCCCGCTATGGGGTGGGGCAGCCGCACCCTCGGAACGCCGGGCATGCCCAGCGACTGCGCCACGAAATCCCCCTGCGCCCAGAAGTCCTCGGTAACCAGGGCAACGGCCGGAACGCCCAGCCTTGCGATGTTGATGCCGTCACGCACGGTGCCGGAAGTGCAACTGCCTCAGTGCCCGTAGGCGGCGATCGCAACCTGGCAGTTCGATGTGACTTCGGTGAGCATCTCCCTGCTGGCGGGAACCCCCGCGTTGCCCTTGTTCCAGAGCCTGGTTTCTATGTTGGGAAGGCGGCTCTCGAGCGCGCTCGCGACCTTTGTCAGGAACAGCTCCGAGTCCGGAAAACCGTTCGCCAACAGGCCCACCGTCGCTCCTGCCCCGTCGTTTGCGCGTATGTCATGCGCCAGGTCGTAGGTTTCGATCTTGATCGCGGTGCTGGCAATCGGGTTGAGATACTCGATCACAGTGTTCTCCCGTCGATTCGTGATTGCTGTATGGCTGACAGATTACCCGTTCCGGGTTGCCCGGTATCGTTATTCGCCAGGCCCGTGGCGATCCCGTCGGAACGTGAATGCTGGAGTCCCGCATCAGTTGGCACGAATATTGGGAAAGACGGTTTTCTCAATGGTACATCCACGGCGGTCGGGCGCTCATGATCGCCGACTGTTCGCAAAGCCAACGAGCGACCGGACGGTTTCCCGGGTCAAATCGGGTATCAGGTCGGGCATCGCGATTTCAGGCACGTGCACCGCACCGTCGATGGTGCGCGATATTGCCGAAACGCCGGCCTGCTGCAGCTTCCCGGCGAATACGGCGCCGTCGTCCCGGATCAGGTCGAGTTCGTAATTCGTGATGATGTGCGGTGGCAAACCCTTCAAGACGCTCCCGGTGGCATGAAAGGGCCAGGCCATCGGGTTCGTCTCATGCTCGTCCTGCGGGTCATACACCTTTGTCATGGCCCGCATCATCTCGTTGGTGCCCTGATAACCCTGGTTTTCCCGCCACGAAAGCAACTCGGGGGGCACCGAGGTGTAGAACCCGAGTATCATCGGCGCCATGGCGAAGACGCCGTCGATCGCCTGCACCCACCCCTCGAGGTTGGCCTTGATCGCCGTCGCGACCGCGAGATTTCCTCCGCCGGATTCACCGGCGATTACCAGCGAGGAGATATCCAGGCTGCCCCGATTGGCATGGACCCATTGCACGGCCCTGGCACAGTCGTTCAGCCCCGCTGGATAGGGATGGTTGCCCAGTACGCCGCCGGCGTTGCGGAACTCGACGCCGACAACCAGCATGCCCTGCCGGGCAATTGTCTTCCGCCATCTCGCGGTCAACGGGCGTCGTGCCGTGGTAAAGGCCATGCCGCCGCCGTGCACATGCACGACACACGGCAGCTTCCCGGTTCGGTTTCTGGGTTTGTCCAGGTAGAGGTTGATGCCGCTGCCGTCGCCACTCGGTACGACTTCTTCGTGCGTGCCGATATCGTCAAATGCCGGCATTGCCGCCAGAGCGGCTGCATCCTGGCTCATGAGCATCTTCTCCATGGCGCTCACCCAGCTCAGGCAATGCTCATAGCTCGAATTCAGTGTCACCACGGGAAGCGAGGCGCCCGGTCCACCCGGAGGGGCAGCGCCCAGCGCCCGACGCACCCGCGGGTCCAGTCGTTTGTCTTCGAGAAGGGTCAGGGCCGGGTTGCCCAGCCTGCCCGGCAACAGGACATCGGCCGGGCCTGGTGGAGATTCACCGAGTGCCCGGCCGGCATGGGCCAGGGGGAACAGCACACCGGCGCCCGCCAGGCCCCGCAGCGCCTGGCCGAACAGTCGGCGTCTGCCCGGCTGGTGCTGGCCGGGTTTCCGAAGGGTCTTCTTCAGCGGAAAGCCCTCCGGTCAGCTCCACTGGTTCGCGCAACAACGTAGCGAGGTTGGCAACACTCGCGTAAACGCCGGGTGGAGTGAACCAGCGCGGGCGGAGGCGCGCTTGACAGCACGATGAGCACGCCGCGGGAGCACGCCCGGCGGTTTCGCTGCCATTGACGAGGGCAGAAGTCTGTTCATGAACAGGCGCGCCTATCGGCTGCCAAAGAACCGGGTAACCTCGAAGCCGACCTGTCTGGGCATGTTCCAGGTGCCCTGTCGGCCATAGGTCGTGTTGGATCCCTGTATGTTGGTGACATACTCCTCATCGGTAAGGTTTCGAACAAACAGGCGGGCAGAATACGCTTCATCCGGGCTCTGCCAGTTCACATTGAAGTTCACGATGGTGTAGGGGTCCGTGGAATCTTTCTCTTGATTGAACTCCCTGTAGAACACTCGCGATCGGTAACTTGCGTCCACACTCACCGACACGATCCCGCCCGAACCGATCGGGGTGGTGTAGGTAAGGCCGAGATTGACACTGGTATCGGGCGCATAGCTGAGGGGATTCCCCTTGTTTTCCAACAGGCCGAGTCCCGCCCTCAATGTATCGGTGTTCAGGAAATGCCCGTATTCCGTGTCAAGCAGGGTCAGCCCGGCATTGACACTCCAGTTGTCGGTCAGCCTGGACGACAGCTCGAGTTCGAGACCGAGTATTTCGGCATCGCCGGCGTTGGAAATCACTCCCCGAATGCCGATCACCTGGGCAACCTGGAAATCTGAATAGTCGTATTTGAAACCCGCCGCCCTCAGGGTCGTTGAGCCGCCGGCGAAACTTGCCTTGTAACCAACCTCGTAGGCGTCGACGGTCTCGGGGTTCCAGGGGGGGTTGCAATCGGATGAATTCACCCCGCCTACCTTGAACCCTTCCGAATAACTCGCATACACCATGCCGGTGTCCGTGAGGTCGTATTCGACCGAGGCTCTCACCGTGTTCTGTGACTCGTTCCACGCCTGTTCAAGCAGAACGGGGCCGCAGCGCTGAACGATAGGCGTAGTGCCGAAGGGGAACTTCACCAGAATCGTGAACGTGTGGCCTTCCTCCTTGTCTTCCAGGGTTCTGCGAATGCCGGCACCAACGCGGATACGGTCCGACACCGACCAGGTTACGTCTACGAAAGCCGACTTTGATTCCGTATTGAAATAGGGTTCGTCGATGTCGAGCTGTATTGGAAAAGGCAGCGGGATCAGCGCCGGTACGGGAAAGTCAAAAAAGAGGAGGCTGGAGCGCTCATCGTCCATGTAGTACATGCCGGCGATCCACCCAAAATTTCCAACTGTGCCCGAAACGTTGATCTCCTGGGTGAATGTCTTGTTCTCGGAGACGGCCAGTCTGTCAAAGAGCCCGATGCTTGTCCCATCTGCCGGGTTGATGAATTCGTCGGCCCAGTCCTGGTAGGCGGTGATTGACTTGACGTTCATCCCAAGAATATCCCAGTCGAAGGTAAGGCTGTACACGTTGTATTCACGGTCTGAATCCGAACGCCCCCTGTTGTAAACCTTCCTCGGCTCCTCCGTATACAGAACGGGCGAAGGTGGTGTGGTCCGAACGTTCACGGGAGGCAGCCCGGAAGCAACGCCAAGATCGAAGTGCTGATGGATCATGGACCAGTGATCCCAGGGGCCATCCGATTGACTGGTGCCGTAAGTGAAGGTCGCTTCCAGATTGTCTGCCAGGCTGGCGGCGACGATCAGGCGGAGGTTGAACTTTTCCCCCATCATCAGGTCGCCCTCGCCGGGCACGAGGTTTTCTATCCAACCCTCTCCGGCATCCAGATAGTTGGCAGCCAGGCGGAACGATACCCTGTCCCCGACAGGGCCACTGACAACGCCTTCCATCGTAGCCTGCTCGTACTCGGCGTAACCGGCTTTGACATAACCTCCGAACTCATCCGAGGGCCTCGCGGAGATGAAATTGATCGCACCGCCGTTGGCGTTTCGGCCGTAGAGGGTGCCCTGGGGTCCCCGCAGCACCTCTACCCGTTCAAGATCCAGTTGCGTCAACTGTGAACTCGACCCCACAGCCTGTACGACACCATCGAGACTCACCATGACACCCGGCGCATAGGCGAACTCTCCCACACCGCGTATCGCAACCTGGCGCCTGCCGAGGAATTCGCCGTACTGCAGGCTGGGCACCAGGTACTGTATGTCGGAAATGGCGGTAATGCCTTTCGCAGTCAGATCCGCAGCGCCAAGTGCCGATATCGACGCTGGCGTGGTCAGCACGGACGCATCCCGTCTCAGCCCGGTAACGACTATTTCTTCAATGGCCGAAGCGCCGCCTGTGTCCGACGCTGCATCGTCTGCTCCTGACGCATTGGTGGACAGAAAGAGCGTAACCATGCAAAGAAGGCCAGACCGTACAAATGCCGTTTCGATTTTCATAGATTGCCCCTGAAAAAACCGGCCCTCCGTTGAAGAGCCCGAACCCTCTGGATGGGTGCTGTCAAGTAAAAACGTCCTCCCCGACGTTCGAAATGCAGAAAATATACCCAGCTAGACCAATATATCCAGCTAGACCAATATAGTCAGCTATCGTAAAGTAAATATAGCACAGTGTTGCCATGGCCGATACGCCGCAATGACCCAATATCCGAGAAGAACGGAGAAGAAAAGGCAAAGCCGGGCTCAGTTGATTTATTCCGCAAACTCGCTTTTTGCGAGGAAGGGCTATCAACACACCAAGCTCGCTGAAGTTGCCGAGGGAGCCGGCCTGCACGTGCAGACGCTCTATCGTCACTTCAAGACCAAGGAGGAACTCGCCGCCGCGGCCGCGCAAGTCGTGCTGAACGACTGCAGGGCGCATTTCGAGGGCGCCTCCGAAGATCAGTCCACTTTCGAGATCTGGCGCGGGTGGATAGCAAGAACGGTAACGTATCTGGCCTCGCTGGGGTTCGGCGAGCACAAGAGGCGCCAGCTTCGTTCGGTGTCGTCCCTGATGAACGACAACTATCTGCTGGCGGTCTACTCGGGATACGAAGACCTGTTGACCGAATATCTGGCTCTTGACTTTCGGATAAAACGGGAACACTCGCGCTTGCCCAGGCTCGTGGCGTGCATGCTGTGGAGCGGTAACGAGGCCGCGGTAAAACGATGCGCGGGTCTGGACCGCGGCCAGGACACCTTGATGGATGTCAACAGCGTTCTGGCGGAGAGCCTGGGCGTCGTTGACGATGTGGAAGCGGCGTTTGCAAGCTACGTCCACCTGCCACGCACCACGCAGGGTTCCGTCCCGCGCGGTGGGAGCTGAACAGCAATGCTCGTCATTTGGAGATCTGGGCCCTTGCCCCCCGGTCTTTATCGGGATTCTTGCCGAGCCTTCCCGCCTCGACGGCGCAGGATCGCATAAACGACCCATGCCGGGACGCTGAGCACTGCGGCGTACACGGCGATTGCGACGGGGCCGAGCAGTCCGGCAAAGAGACTTGCGATGGCGGTAAGCGGAGCCAGTACCGAGACGGTAGCCCAGGCCGCCTCGGTGTGCCCCAAACGCCGGATCTGCCGCCAGGCGAGCGCAAGCGGCAGGCCGCAGGGCGCGACGGGTATCAGGGACAGGACCGCCGCCGGTAACGACATCAACATCATGGGTAGGGAGCCGGGGGCAATGAATGCGACGTTGCCGCGCACCAGCGTCACGACGACGATACCCAGGGGCAACCAGGCCAGGGCCCAGATCCAGAAAACGGCTGTTCTGTTTTTGACCATCAGCAACCTCAATCGTGGCGGCGACCGCCCATTTGTTCGTTGCCGGCCGTATACCGGCCGGTGCGTTGCCGGTCGAGGACACACAAGAATTCTGACCCGGGGGTTATACTTCAGTTCCGTCCGTTCAACCATGAATCTGCGGTTCGGCGACTTCGGCCCGGGGGTTGTTGAACGGCTGAAACCTGCCCAGGAGGTATCAGATCAAGGCCATGCGCCGTCCCGCCACACTTCTCCCCCGGTTCGTCGGCGACCAGGCGCCGTTCAACCCCCTGGACGAAACGGCGAAGCGGGCGGCGGGCCTTGGGTTCGGCGTCGTGCAGGCGCCGCGCTGGGACGGCCGGCGGCTGGACGGGTGACATCCGGGGAAACGAGAGTCGACGCCGTGGAGGCGCTGCCGGTGCGGGAGCACTCCCTGTCGGTCGGAGTCGTCACCTACCGGTGCGGGAGCGAGGTGCTGCGCCGGCTGCTGGTCAGCCTGCTGGCCGCGGTTCGACGGGCTGACGCGGAGGCGCCGCTGAGCGTGGCGGTGCAGGTCGTCTGCAATGACGAGGAGCCGGCACAGGTCGGGGCGGTCTCCGGCCTGGTCGAGGAGATTGCCGGCACCGCACCGCACTGTCTGCAATGCGAACTGATCGCGGGGCACGGCAATATCGGCTACGGAGCGGCGCAGAACCTGGCGATTCGGCGCAATACCGCCGACTTTCACCTTGTGCTGAATCCCGATGTGGAGCTGGAACCCGATGCGCTGCGCGAGAGCGTGCGCTTTCTCGATGCGAATCCGGATGCGGTGCTGGTTGCCCCCCGGGGGTTGGACGGGGCGGGCCGTTATGCGAGCCTCGCAAAGCGCGCGCCGTCCGTGCTGGTGCTCGTGTTGAGAGCCCTGTCCATCCAGGCGTCGCCGGGGTTCTTCGGCCGCCGCGTCGGGCGCTACATCTACAACGACCGGTTGCCGTCGGAGCATCCGGAACCCGTCGACCTGGCGAGCGGCTGCTACATGTTCTGCCGGGCCTCGGCACTCAAGGCCGTGGGCGGGTTCGACGACCGTTATTTCCTCTATTTCGAAGACTTCGACCTTTCGCGCCGGATCGCGGAAAACGGCCGCATCTACGAGGTGCCGGGCGTCAGGATCCGGCACCACGGCGGAGATACCGCACGCCGCGGGTTCCGGCGCATTGCCCGCTTCGTTCGTTCCGGTATCCGGTACTTCAATACCTATGGGTGGCGTATCCTTTAGCCTGCGCGGCCGCCCGGTTTCCACTCCGGCAGCATGGGCGGCCCGGGGAAGACACCGGAGAGACCGGCTGCATGGTACGCCGGCCGCGGCAGGAGCTTGTTGCGACGTGCGAGTCGAGGAGTTGAGATGAGAGTGCTGGTGACCGGCGGCGCGGGCTTCATCGGCAGTGCGCTCGTCCGGCATCTGGTCGCCGGGCGGGGCGAAGAAGTGTGCACCGTCGACAAGCTCACCTACGCGGGGAACCCGGCCAACCTAGCAAGCCTCGAGGGCCGGGCCAATCACCGGTTTGAGGCGCTCGATATCTGCGATGCCGCCTCGATGCGAACCCTCGTCGCCGATTTTGCGCCGGATGCGCTGATGCACCTGGCGGCGGAATCCCACGTCGACAGGTCCATCGAGGGTCCGGCGGACTTCGTCCGGACCAACATCGTCGGAACCTGCACGCTGCTCGAAGCGGTTCGGGAATTCCGGGCGTCCGGGGGCCGGGAATGCCGGTTCATCCATGTCTCCACCGATGAGGTCTACGGGTCGCTGGGCGCCAAGGGCCTGTTCACCGAAGACAGCCCCTATCGCCCCAATTCGCCCTATTCCGCCTCGAAGGCGGCCGCCGACCACCTGGCGCGGGCCTGGTGCAGCACGTACGGCCTGCCCGTGACCGTCACCAACTGTTCCAACAACTACGGCCCGTACCAGTTTCCGGAGAAGCTGATTCCGGTGGTCATCCTGCGGGCGCTGGATGGAGAGCCTGTGCCGGTCTACGGCGACGGCCTGCAGGTTCGGGACTGGCTGCACGTGGAGGATCATGTCCGCGGCCTGGCAGCCGTGCTGGACGGCGGCCGCGCCGGGCGCACCTACAACATCGGCGGGAACTGCGAGAAGACCAACCTGGACGTGGTGCGCACGGTACTGCGGGCGGTAGCCTCGAGCCGGGGCGAAAGCGCCGACAGCCTGCTCGGCCTGATCGAGTTCGTTGCCGACCGGCCCGGTCACGACCGGCGCTATGCGCTCGACGCCACGCGCATTGCCGGTGAACTTGGCTGGAAGCCCCGTATCGGCTTTGAATCCGGTATCGCGGACACGGTCGAATGGTACGCTGCCAACGGCGACTGGTGCGACGCATCGCGCCGGATCTACGACGGCGCAAGGCTCGGCCTGAAGGAAGCGGCCGGGTCATGATGGTTGCGCCGTTGCCGTTTTGGGGCAGCCGGGGGTTACGGTGGCCGTATGCCGGGCCGGCGGCATGCGGCAAAGCGCCGAAATACCGGCGGCCGGGTTGCGGCAAACCGAACGGGGTCTCGTGATGCAGTGTACGGAGACGAGGCTGGCGGGAGTTCTCATCCTTGAACCCGATGTCTTCCGCGACGCGCGGGGGTTCTTTCTCGAGCGGTACAACTATTCGACCTATGCCGGGTATCCGGGGCTCGATGTCGCGTTCGTGCAGGACAACCACTCCCGGTCCAGGCGGGGCGTTTTACGGGGGCTGCACCTGCAGCGCCGGCATCCCCAGGGCAAGCTGGTGAGCGCGGTGCGGGGAGCCGTCTGGGACGTCGCCGCGGACATCGACCCGGCATCGCCGACCTTCCGTGAGTGGGTCGGCGTGGAACTCAGCGAGGACAATCACCGCCAGCTCTATATCCCGCCGGGCTATGCGCACGGGTTCTGCGTGCTCTCCGAGCAGGCCGACGTGTTCTACAAGTGCACGCAGTTCCGCCATGCGGACGATGAGTACGGCATCCTCTGGAACGACCCCGATCTGGCCATCGACTGGCCGGTCGAAGAGCCTGTTCTGTCGCACAAGGATGCGGCAAATCCGGGCCTGGCGGAGTACCTGCAGGCGTGAGCCCTGCGCGTAACGGGCGCTTTTGCCACGTGGGATGCCCGCTCTCGTGGGTGGGATCAACGCTGCTGGCTGTCGCTCGTGTCCTGCGTCTCGAATGCGCAACCCTGCAGAGCCTGTTTGTGACAAAGCACACGAGGCAAATCACCGGCTGGGGTGGCCGGGCCTTTCGGTGATGGGGGCATGAGAGTTCTCGTTGCCGGCGGTTCGGGGCAGGTGGGTTCGGCGTTGCGTGAATCGGCGCCACCCGGCGTTGAAGTGCATGCTCCGTCGTCGGGGGAAATGGACATACGGCGGCGGGCAAGCGTGCGGTCTGCCGTGCGCGCGACGCAGCCGGACCTGGTGGTCAACGCAGCGGCGTACACGCAGGTCGAGCGGGCCGAAGACGAGCCTGAACCGGCGATGGCGGTGAACGGTGCGGGGGCGGGAAACGTGGCGGCGGCCTGCGCCGAGTGGGGATGCCGACTGATTCACCTGTCGACCGATTACGTATTCGACGGCAGGCGGTCGCGGCCCTATCGGGAGGAAGACGCCACGGCGCCCCTGAATGTCTACGGCCGATCCAAACTGGAAGGGGAACGCGCCGTGCGTGCGGCCCTCGACCGCCATCTCATCCTGCGGGTTTCCTGGGTGTTCAGCGCAACGGGAGCCAATTTCGTCAGGACGATGCTCGGCCTTGCGCACCTCGAGGAGGTCAGGGTGGTAAACGACCAGCGCGGCACGCCCTGCGCGGCGGGGAGCATCGCCGGGGCGGTGTGGTCGATTGCACGGAAGCTCGGAGAAGCCGGGAGATTCGGGACCTATCACTTTGCGACCGCTCCGCCGACGACCTGGCACGAGTTCGCGAAAGCCGTGTTTGCCTGCCGGCGGGAAGCGGACCCGGCCGGGCCGACGCCCGAAGTCGTGGCGATTCCGACCGGCGAGCGGGCCACCCGGGCGGAGCGCCCGCTGAATTCGCTGTTGGACGGTTCAAAGCTCGCCGCTGATTACGGCGTTGCGGCGCCTGACTGGCGGGACGACCTGGTTTCCGTGGTTTGTCAGCTCATGCGGCGCTGATCGCCCGGCTAGTCCAGACTCAACCGTCCCCGGACGAATTCGCCCAACTCGGGCACGGGCACCCGCTCCTGCGCCATGGTGTCGCGATTGCGGACGGTGACCGTGTCGTCCTGCTCGATGGTCTGGAAATCCACCGTGATGCACATGGGCGTGCCGACCTCGTCGTGGCGCCGGTAGCCCTTGCCGATGTTCCCCGTGTGTTCGTAGAGGATGCGGCCGAGGCCTAGTGCCTGCAGCTCCTGCTTGACCGCGCGCGCCTTGGCGACGATGCCCTCGTGGTTGCGCTTCAGCGGCAGCACCGCCGCCTTGACGGGCGCCAGGTGAGGCTTGAACCCGAGCACGGTGCGGGTGCTGCCGTTGTCGAGTTCCTCCTGCCGGTAGGCTTCGTTCATGACGGCCAGTACGCCGCGGTCGACGCCGGCGGAGGGCTCGATGACGTAGGGTACGAACCAGTTGCCGGTTTCCGGGTTGCGTACGGCGAGCCTGGCGTTGGAGTCGGCGTTTGACCCGACCCGGGCGGTCAGATCGAGTTCGTCCTGGTTTTTCGAGTGGGAGCCCAGGTCGAAATCCAGGCGGTTGGCGATGCCTTCGAGTTCCTCCAATCCGTGGGGAAAGGGGTACATGATGTCGTAGGTCGCCTTGGAGTAGTGAGCGAGTTCGTCCGCGGGCACGTCGTAGACGGAAAGTGCCTCCCGGCTCACCCCCTGCTCCGCCCACCAGTCGAGCCGCGCCTCCAGCCAGCGCCGGTGCCATTCCTCGTCCTCCCCCGGTTCGACGAAGAACTCCAGTTCCATCTGCTCGAATTCCCGCACCCGGAAGATGAAGTTGCGGGGGGTGATTTCGTTCCGGAACGCCTTGCCCATCTGCGCGATGCCGAACGGCAGCCGGCGCGAGGTGGAATCCATGACGTTCTTGAAGTTGGTGAAGATTCCCTGGGCCGTTTCCGGGCGCAGATAGACGTGCGAGGTGCCGTCGTCCACGGGGCCGAAGGCGGTGCGGAACATCAGGTTGAACGGCCGGGGTTCGGTGAGGTCGCCGGAACCGCAGGCGGGGCACTTGCCGGCCACCAGGTCGGCCCGCCAGCGGTTCTTGCACTGCCGGCAGTCCACCATGGGGTCGGAGAAGGTGTCTTCGTGGCCCGAGTACTGCAGGACGCGCCGGTTCGTCAGCAGGGTGGTGTCGAGGCCCTCCACGTCGTCCCGCTCGTAGACCATGGCCCGCCACCAGGCGGCTTTCAGGTTGTTCTTCAGTTCGACGCCCAGGGGGCCGTAGTCGTAGAGGCCCTGGGAGCCGCCGTAGATGTCGGCGGCCTGGAAAATGAATCCGCGGCGCTTGCACAGGGAGACGAGTTCGTCCATGGACTTGGCGGGCACGGGTTGCTCCTTGCCGGAAGCGGGACCTCGATGGGGCGCGCACTATACCCGATGCGGAATTGCTTGACAGTGGGCCACCGCGGAAACGGCAGGGGGTACGAGTTCCCTTGCGTGGCGGCGATTGACGGGTCCCCGCTCGGGGCGCGGCCGGGGCTGAGTTCCGCCTGGGTGGAACCGCCCGCGGGCGGTTTGCGATATGCTTGTGTCCTGTGTCACAAATGCGCTGAAAGGTAGTGTATTTGTGACACAGGACACTTGGTTCCTGGTGCTGGCGGAAGTGGAAACATGACAACCTGGTGGTCGAAATCGATCCTGGCCGGGGGGGTTGCAGCCGTTCTGTTGCCGCCCATCGGCGCCTTGGGCAGCCGTGGGGGCATCTGGGGGTTCGAGGTGGGATTCCTGCTGCTGCTGCTCGGCACTCTGCTGGCCCTGTTGGGGCTCGGCGGGGGCATTGCCGGGGTCCTGGTCGCCAGGCGGCGCTCGCTCTCCCGCGATCTGTGGGGGACCGTGTCCGGGATGGCTCTCGGCTTTGCCGTTGCCGTGTTCATGGGCATGCAGCTTCTCAAGCTTCTCTCGACGCCGCCCATTAACCATGTTTCCACCAACACGGAAGACCCGCCGGAATTCATCGAGGTGGTTGCGCTGCGCGGCGAGAACGCGATCCCGCTTGACTTCGATGCAGGAAAAATCGCCCGGATCCAGGACGAGTTCTACCCCTGGATCGAGCCGCTCCTGCTGCGAGCGACCCCCGATGAGGCTTTCGACGAGGCGCTTTACGTGCTCATGGACATGAGGCTCGAAGTGGTGGCGACCCATCCTGAGCAGGGGCTGATCGAAGCCGTGGACACCACCTTCTGGTTCGGCTTCAAGGACGACGTGGCCGTGCGCGTGCGGGCGTATCCCCAGGGTTCCGTTGTCGACGCGCGTTCCGTTTCGAGGGTGGGACTGGCCGACATGGGCACCAATGCGAAGCGTGTCAGGGAAATCTTCAGGCGCCTTTCCGGCGGCTGAACGCTCTGTCCTTCCGGGTCAATCGCTTCAGGCACACCTGCGGACCCGCAGCGGTAACGCTGCCAAACGGTCCGCAGCGCCGCCCACGAACCCGGGCTGGCGCCTGAACTGTGCAGCGTCGGGCACAGCGGCGCCATTCGTTGCGAACCATCGGATAGACTGGCATTCATTCCCTGGACGGAGCGTTGACTATGAAACGGCGACAGCCAGAGCCCTGGATGCCGGCCGATGAGTACGGGCGGTCGCTGCGCGGGCTGAGCGTCAATCTCCTTGTCCGCAACATCGGGCTCGCCCTTGCCTTCGCGCGCGATGTCCTCGGGGTGGAACCGGTCTATTCGGACGCCGACTTCGCAATGCTCCGCCATGGCCCCTCGGAGTGGATGCTCCACGCCGACCACACCTATCGAGACCACCCGCTTCATGCAAGCCTTGCCGGTGGCGCGGCGCGCGGCATCGGGGCCGAGATCCGGTTGCACGATGCCGACCCCGACGCGGCCGAGGAAGCGGCGCGGCGAAGGGGAGACCCGATTGTGGCGGGCGCCATGGACAAGCCCCACGGCGTACGCGAGGCGTTCATTCTCGACCCGGACGGCTACCTGTGGGCAGTCGACCGGCCGCTAGCCCGACCTATTCGTGAATGAACGTAGCGAGGCTGGCAAGAGTAGTGAAAGCACTGGGTGGCGCGGACCAGAGCGCGCGGAGGCGTGCTTACAGCACGTTGAGCACGCGGCGGGAGCACGCCCAGTGATTTCGCTGCTATTGACGGCCGCAGTAGTTTATTCACGAATAGGTCGGGCTAGAGCCGTCAGGCTGAGCAGGATGCCGCTATCGGTCGACGATTGTACCGAATGAGCGGCTCCCGGTTCCATTCTCGTCCGGCACGGCAACACCTGGCACGGCGCCTTCGTTCGCCGCGCGGCGGGCGGGGCATTGACAGAGGGCGTTATTGGCGGATCGTCCACCTCGGTTGCGGCCGTCCGCTGACAAGGATCGACTGAGAACTCCTACAGCCCACCACACCCGTCAGCCGCCACCATTGCGTTTCCGCGATCCGGGAAACGATCTGGTGTCACTGTTTCGGCCCGAGGTGGTGGCGGAGCGCGCCAGGTCGCACTGGGGTTCCGTCATCGTTACGCAGGCGCCCGCCTTGCGCTGGGCAAGCGTCGGCCTGCTGCTTGCCTGCTGCATCGGCGCCGGGCTGGTGCTGCGCCTCGACTACGCGCGCAAGGTGCAGGTGGCGGGCTACCTGGAGCCGGCCGGCGGCATCGCGGAGGTGGCGGCGCCGGTGCCCGGTCTGGTTGCGGCGCTGCATGTGCGGGAAGGAACGCCGGTGAACCGGGGCCAGCCGCTGCTTGCGCTGGACCTCGGCCGTCTCGATGAGTACGGCGTGCCCGTTCAGGCGCTGGAAGCCGACCATCTGCGTGGAATGATTGGCCGGCTGGACGAGTTGGACGATGCCCAGGCCGGGAGGCACCGCGTTGAACTCGAGTCCGTGCGGCGGGAACTCGCCCACCTCGACGACGAACGGCAAGGGCTGCGCGACGAGTTGGCGGTGGCCGAGGAACGCCGGGTCCTGCTCGGTCGCGCGGAATCACGCCTCGAGCGGCTGTCCGGGCTGGGGCTGGCGTCGCGTGCCGAGTTCGACCGTCAGCGGCAGCAGACGCTGGCCGCGCGGCTGTCGGCGGGTCAACTGCGGCGCGCCCTGGCGGGCAATCGCGCCGGCGCGGACCGCAAGCGCGCGGCCATGGCCCGGCTCGAAAGGGATTTCCAGGTCCAGCGGCTGCGCATGGAACAGGAACGGGCCGGGCTGGAACGCCGTCTTCAGCAGGCAACCGGCGAATACCGCACGACGGTGGTTGCGCCGCGCGACGGCGTTGCCGCGTTTGTCCAGTTCGGCCCGGGCGACCGGGTCGTTGCCGACCAGGTATTGATGACGGTGGCCCCGCAAGCCCCTGAATTCGAACTTGTGCTGCTCGCCGACACCGCCTCCGCGGGGCACATGGCCGTCGGCAACGAGGTGCGGTTTCGCGTGCTGGGCGGGAACCGCGACGGCGACCCGATGGGGGCGGCGATTGTCCGCGAGATCAGCCGTACTCCCCAGAAGCCCTACCGGCTCGTGAGCTGGATTGCGGTGGACGGGGCGGTATTCCGGGCCCGGGCGGAGGTGGTGGAGTACCCCGAAAAGCTCCGCCTGCGCCATGGCGTGCGGGTCGATGCCTTCGTGGTCACCACATCGAAGGCGTTGTGGCGATGGCTGGTCGAACCGCTGGTTTCGACCCTGGAGGCGCTTTGATGCCGGTGCGCGCAAACCTGATGCGCAAGGTGCCGGTGCTCTGGCAGACGGAAGCCTGCGAGTGCGGCGTGGTCTGCGTGGCCATGGTGGCGGCGTTCCATGGGCGCGACCTCGACCTGGCGGGCCTGCGGGCGCGCGGGCTGGCCGGCACGCGGGGCAGCACCCTGAGCGACCTTGTGGCCCTGGCCGAGTCCGAAGGGATGAACTGCCGGGGCCTGCGCCTGGAGCCGGGTCACCTGAAGCGGCTTGCCGCGCCCGCCATCCTGCACTGGGACCTCAATCACTTCGTGGTGCTCGTCAAGGCCGGGCGCCGCGGCATCGTGGTCAACGATCCCGCCGAGGGCCGGCGGCGGTATTCCTGGCCGGAAGTGTCCGGGCACTTCACGGGGGTGGCGCTGGAGTTGCGCCCGTCCGACCGCTTTCAGGAGCGGGCGCTGGCGCCCAGGCTGAAACTGTCGGACCTCTGGCGAGGCGCGGCGGGCCTCGGCGGCAGCCTGGTCAACGTGCTGGTGCTGTCGCTCCTGCTGCAGGTGACGCTGGTGCTCGGCCCGCTGCAGGTGCAATGGGTGGTCGACAACGGCGTGATGCGGGCAGACCGGGAACTCATCGCGCTGCTTGCCGCCGGTTTCGCCCTGCTGCTGCTCGTACGCCTCGCCGCCCAGGCGATGCGCGGCTGGCTGGTTGCCCGGCTGACTTTCCTGCTCGCCTTCGAGTTCGGCCGCAACCTGTTCGGGCACATGCTGCGGTTGCCGCTCAAGTGGTTCGAGGCGCGGCATCTCGGTGACATCGCCTCCCGGTTCGGTTCGCTGGGCCCGGTACGCGACGCGATGACCCAGGGCATCGTGGCCGTCTGCGTGGACGGGTTCATGGCCACCGCCATGCTGGCGATGATGCTGGCTTACGATGCCGGGCTGGCGGCGCTCGTGGTCGCGGCGTGCCTTGTCTACCTGGCGGTGCAGTTCGCCCAGGCGCCGGTGCTGGCGCGCATCGCCATGGACGAGATCAACCACCAGGCCCGGGCAGACTCCAGCTTCCTCGAATCGATGCGCGCCATGCCGGCCGTCAGGGTCTACGCCCAGGAACGGGCTCGTCTCGACCTCTGGCAGAACCGGCAGGCCGGTGCGGTCAATGCCGGCATCCGGGGCGCCAGGTGGGGGCTCCTCGGCGACGGCGCGCAGACGCTCGTCTTCGGCGTCGAAACCATACTGGTGGTCTATTTGGGCGCGCACCAGGTTCTCGACGGGGCGCTCACCATCGGCATGCTGTATGCCTTTCTCAGCTACAAGGGCGAGTTCAGCGGCCGGCTCGGCGAGCTCATCCGGCAGGGCCTGGCGCTGCGGCTGTTGCGTGTCCATCTCGAACGGCTCGCCGATCCGTACTGTGCGGAGGCGGAACTGTCCACCGATCCGGTATCCGACGAACCGGTGCGGGGTGCGCTGCAGCTCGCCGGCGCCGGCTTTCGTTACGGTGAGCGCGCACCCTGGGTTCTTCGCAACATCGACCTGGAAATCGCGCCCGGCGAGTTCATCGCCCTGGTCGGCCCGTCCGGAGGGGGCAAGACGACGCTGGCGAAGCTGCTGATCGGCCAGTCGCAGCCGTCCGCGGGCAGCGTTCGCGCCGCGGGCCGGCCCCTGGACGGGGCCTGGCTGCGCCGCTACCGGTGTTCTGTCGGCTGCGTTCTGCAAGATGACGCCCTGTTCGCGGGCAGCCTGCTCGCCAACATCACGTTGTTCGACCCTCAACCGGACGGAGAACGCCTGGAGCGGGCCTGTCGCCTTGCCCGAATCGATGAACTGATCGCGGCGCTGCCCATGGGCGCGGAGACTCCGGTCGGTGACATGGGCGCTACGCTTTCGGGCGGTCAGGTGCAACGGCTGCTGCTCGCCCGGGCGCTCTACCGCTCCCCGAGCTTCCTGTTTCTCGACGAAGGCACCGCTCACCTGGACCCTGGGATGAGGTCGCAGGTTCAGGAAATGGTGGCGGGCCTGGAGTGCACCCGGGTGGTCGCCACCCACGACCATTCCTTTGCGGCGCTGGCCGACAGGGTCTTCGAGGTGCGCGACGGCTCGGTCGTCGAGGTGTCGAACACCGATGCGGTCGGCCGGCTCCCCGAAGCCTGATGAGGGTGGAAAAGAGGCGACGTGAAGCTTTTCCCACGGCCTTCAATGGGACAACCGGCAGCACCGGGCAGCGAGTTCGCATACGGGGCTTCCCTTTCGGCGCACGGCCACATCATCCTGCTGTATTCAAGGCTTTCGGACGAGCTTAACGCGCCGAAAGGGAAGCCCCGCATGCGAACTCTTTCCCAAATACAGGCGTTGTTCCTGCGTGTCAGCGCGCCGGTTTCCGGGGCTAACCCGCAAATCTCTCCAACTTCCTGCTGCGGACGCCGATGCACTCGCCCTGCGCGGCCGTGCTCCCTCCAGCCGGTTTGACATACTGTCGAGTATGCCTGCACCGGCTTCCGGTCCGCGCGGCCACGCAGGACGGCGCCTCGACGCCCTCGCGACGAAAGTTGGTGAGATTTGCGGGCTAAAAGCGCAGCAGTTCGGCCTCCATTGTCTCAAGGTCGACAACGCCCACGGCGTTGTAGCCCTTGAGATGGCCGGCGCACTCGCCGGGGTTGAATTCGAGGCGGCCGGCGCTACGGGTGAGGCGGTACAGGTGGGTGTGGCCGTGCAGTGCCAGGTCGTGCCGGTTGTGGGCAAGGTTCTCGAGATCGCGGGGGTCGTGCACGACGACGATGCGGCGCCCGTGCCAGGTGCACTCGAACGGAGGGTCCTGGAAATTGAAACCGTGGGTTGCGATGGCGCGCTGGAGACTTTCGCGCTCGCAATCGTTGTTGCCGAAGACGCCGAAGAGCGGCGCCACGAGGCCGGCCAGCGCATCCAGCGTTTTCGCCTGGGTGATGTCGCCGGTGTGCACGACCCGGGCGACGTCCGAATCGTTGAACAACTCGACTATTTTGCCGACGTTCCTGAGGTTGTTGTGAGTGTCGCTGACGACGCCGATGCGCATGGGTGGCTTAAGAAGGGCGGAACAGGGTCATGGCCGGACCCATTGGCCGGCAACGACCCGGCGGGCTCACTGCCTTGTGGTTTCGGTGGAGGGACCGCGCGGCCGGCGTTCGGAGCCGGCCACGCATGTCCCGGTGCTTCAAGGCAGCCGTTTTCTCGGGCTCACGCCGCTTCGAGGATGTGTATGCCGCAGGCGCTGCCGAGGCCGATCACGTGGGTCAGGCCGATGCGGGCGCCTTCCACCTGGCGGGCGCCGGCTTCGCCGCGCAGGTGCGTCGACACCTCGTAGATGTTGGCGATGCCGGTGGCGCCGAGGGGGTGCCCCTTGGAGAGCAGCCCGCCCGATACGTTGACCGGGACGCGGCCGCCCAGGGCCACCTCGCCGTCATCGATCATGCGGCCCGCTTCGCCTGCGGCGCAGAGGCCGAGGTTCTCGTAGTGCAGTATCTCGGCGGTGGCGAAGCAATCGTGCAGTTCCACGAGGTCGACGTCCTCCGGGCCCAGGCCGGCCATCTCGTAGGCCTTGGCCGCGGCTTCCCGTGTGCAGGTGTTCACGTCGGGCATGACCAGGTCGCGCTCCTGCCAGCGGTCGGAGGTGAGCACGGAGGCGCGCACCTTCACGGCACGGTCCATGAGGCCGAGTTCGCGGGCCTTCTTTTCGGAGGCGATCACCGCGGCCGCGGAACCGTCGACGTTTACCGAGCACATGAGCTTGGTGTTCGGATAGGAGATCATCTCGGCGTTCATCACCACCTCGAGCGGCGTCTCGATCTGGTACATCGCCTTGGGGTTCATGGTGGAGTGGTGGTGGTTCTTGACGGACACCTTGGCGAACTGCTCGAAGGTGGTGCCGTGCTTGCGGGCGTGCTCCATGCCCGCTTCCGCAAACACCGCCGGCATGGTGCCGGAACCGAACAGGCCTTCCTTGGGGATGCCCTTGCCGCCCCCGGGCCCGCCGAGCAGGCCCTTGCCCATCTGCTCGACGCCGACGGCGATGACGATGTCGTAGAGCTCCGCCTTGACTGACGCCCAGGCTTCACGGAAGGCCGTGGCGCCGGTGGCGCAGGCGTTGGAGACGTTCACCACCGGAATGCCCGTCTGGCCGATCTCCTGGAGGATGCGCTGGCCGGTCATGCTCGCGGCCTGGAAGAGGTTGCCGCAATAGAGGGCTTCCATGTCCTGGATGGACAGCCCGCAATCGTCGAGCGCCATGAGCGCCGATTCGGCGCCGATCTGGGGCACGGTCTTTTCCGGAAAGCGCCCGAACTTGATCATGTCCACGCCAACGACATATGCATCGGTCATTTGTGTTCTCCTTGCTTGGTAACTGGTTTCCGTGTCGGTTCTTGGCTTGCCGTCAACGCCGTTCCCCGCCGGGGAGCGCCTCAGCTCGCTGCGGCCCTCGGTTGGAAGAAATAGGCGAGATAGGAGTTGCCTTCCTTGTCCTTGCGCCCGAGGGCGTCGCGGTAGACGACCTCCACGGGCATGTCGAATTCGATCTTTTCCGGGTCGGGGTCGATGTTGATCAGGTTGCCCTTGATGGCGGTGCCGTCGTCGAGGTCGACCACGGCGCTGATGTAGGGCACTTCGATGCCCGGGTAGGAGCGGTGCACGATGCAGTAGGAATAGAGGTTGCCGCTGTTCGGTAGCTTGACGGGGCTCATCTGGTCGCGGGCGCCGCATTTCGAACAGACGCTGCGCTCGCCGAGAAAGGTGGCCCCGCACGCCCCGCATTTGTGGCCCTCCAGGTAGGGCTCGCCGCCTTCCGGCAGTTTGAGGAAGTCGACCGCTGGCAGTGGCTGGCCCATCAAGCCTCCCGTTTGTGTCCCGAGTGAAGGCGCGGAAGCATAGCAGAAAGATCCCCGCCTGCGGGCGCCTCGGCCGATTCGGTGCGGAGAGGGAATTTTCCGCGGGATTTCCCGGGAACAAGTCCACGCCCCGGGCAGCGAGTTCGCATGCGGCGCTTCCCTTGCGGCGCACGGCCACATCATCCTGCGGTACTCAAGGCTTTCGGACGAGCTTAACGCGCCGAAAGGGAAGCCCCGCATGCGAACTCTCTCCCGAGTTCCGGTGTTGTTCCTTCAATGTCTACGTCCGGGCGCGTAGGTTGCCGGTGCGGCTAGCGCAGCGCCTTGAGGATCAGTTCGTTGACCTGCTTGGGGTCGGCCTTGCCGCGGGTCGCTTTCATGACCTGGCCGACGAAGAAGCCGAGCACCTTTTGTTTGCCGGTGCGGAACTGTTCGGCCTGGGCCGGGTGTGCGGCGACGATTTCCTCCACCGCGGTTTGCAGCTCGCGGTGGTCGCTGATCTGCCGCAGGCCCCGGGCCTCGATGATCTCGTCGACGCCTCGTTCGTCGCCCGCCCAGAGGGCATCGAAGAGGGTTTTCGCGGTCTTGCCCGAGAGCGTGCCGTCCTTGATGCGGGCGATCAGTTTGCCCAGGTCGGCGGACGAGACGGGGGAGTCGCCGATGGCGAGCCCGTCGCGGTTGAGGTTTCCGGCGAGGTTGCCGGTGATCCAGTTGGCGGCCAGCTTGGCGTCTTCGCAGGCATCGGCGGCTTCCTCGAAATAGTCGGCGATGTCCGGGTCGCCGGTGAGCCAGGCCGCGTCGTACTCGCCGAGCCCGAGTTGCTCCCGGAAGCGGCGGTGGCGGGCGTCCGGCAGTTCGGGCATGGCGGCGCGCACGGACTCGATGAACTCGTCGCCGAACTCGAGGGGCAGGAGGTCCGGGTCCGGGAAATACCGGTAGTCGTCGGAGAACTCCTTGCTTCGCATCGGCCGGGTTTCGTCGCGGTCGGGGTCGTAGAGCCTGGTCTCGCGCACCACGGTGCCGCCGCCTTCCAGGAGGTCGATCTGGCGGTGGATCTCGTGGCGGACCGCCTTTTCCAGGAACCGGAACGAATTGAGGTTCTTGATCTCGGTGCGTTCACCGAGCTTGCGCTCGCCCGCGGGCCGAACGGAGACGTTCGCATCGCAGCGCATGCTGCCCTGGGAGAGGTCGCCGTCGCAGATGCCGAGGTACCGCGCCAGGCTGTGCAGCCGGCGGAAGAAGGCCGCCGCCTGTTCCGGGGTTCTCAGGTCCGGGTCGGATACGACTTCGAGCAGGGGCGTGCCGGCGCGGTTGAGGTCGATGCCCGTTTCCCCGGGGAAGAGGTCGTGAATGGACTTGCCGGCGTCTTCCTCGAGATGGGCGCGGGTGATGCCCACGGCAATCGAGCCGCCGCCGTCGAGGGGCACCTCGATGATGCCCCGGCCGACGATGGGCTGTTCGAACTGGCTGATCTGGTATCCCTTGGGAAGGTCGGGATAGAAGTAGTTCTTGCGGTCGAATACCGAGAAACGGTTGATCTCGGCGCCGATGGCGAGGCCGAACGTCACCGCCATGCGCACGGTTTCCCGGTTCAGCACCGGCAGCGTGCCCGGCAGCCCGATGTCCACCGGGCAGGCCTGGCTGTTGGGCTCGGCGCCGAACACCGCTCCGGCGCCGGAGAAGATCTTGCTGCGGGTGGCGAGCTGGACATGAATCTCCAGCCCGATCACCGGCTCCCAGGCGTTCGGCGCCGTCATGGCGGCAATGCCGGCCGCTGCCTGTGCCAGTCCGTCGCGCACTGGTAGGCGGCGGCGGTCTTGAGCAGCCGTTCCTCGTCGAAGTGCCGGGCGATGAACTGCGCCCCCACGGGCAAGCCGTCATGCAGGCCGCAGGGCACCGACAGGGCAGGGAGCCCGGCCAGGCTGACGGGGATGGTGAAGACGTCCTGGCTGTACATGGCCACCGGGTCCTCGGCAAAGGCGTTGCGGGGAAAGGCGGTACCCGGGGCAACGGGCGCGAGCAGCAGGTCGACCGTCTCGAAGGCGCGCAGGAAATCCTCCCGGACCAGGCGCCGGATGCGCTGGGCCTTGACGTAGTAGGCGTCGAAATATCCGACCGACAGGGCGTAGGTGCCGGTGAGGATGCGCCTTTTCACCTCGGCCCCGAATCCTTCGCTGCGCGAGCGTTCGTACAGGTCTTCCAGGGACGCGGGGCCGCTGCAGCGGTGTCCGAAGCGGACGCCGTCGTAGCGCGACAGGTTTGTGGATGCCTCGGCGCCGGCAACGATGTAGTAGGCGGCCACCGCGGCGTCGGTGTGCGGCAGCGAAACTTCCCGGAACCGGAAACCGAGGCGTTCCAGGGCCCGGCGCACGCCGTCGAGGTGCTGCGCGCCGTCCGAGATGTGCGCGAAGAACTCTTTCGGCAACCCGACGGTCAGCGGTTCTTCGAGTTCGCCCACGCCGTGGCGCGGCACGCCCGCCAGCCAGGCATCCTCCCGCTCGCTCGAGGTGGAGTCGCGCGGGTCGAAGCCGGCCATGTAGGAGAGGGCCAGCGCGACGTCGTCCACGCTGCCGCCGAAGACGCCGCCCTGGTCGAGGCTCGATGCGAAGGCGATCATTCCGTACCTGGACACGCTGCCGTAGGTGGGCTTCAAGCCCGTGACGCCGCAGAACGCCGCGGGCTGGCGGATGGAGCCGCCGGTGTCGGTGCCCGTGGCCAGCGGCGTGATTCCCGCCGCGACGCAGGCCGCCGAGCCGCCGGAGGAACCGCCCGGCACCGTCTCGTGGCGCCATGGGTTCGCCACCGGCCCGAAATAGCTGGTTTCGTTGGACGAACCCATGGCGAACTCGTCCATGTTGGTCTTGCCGACGGTCACGGTCCCGGCATCGATCAGGCGCTGAATGGCCGTGGCCGTGTACGGGGCGGTGAAATCGGCGAGCATCCGGGAGCCGCAGGTGGTGCGCCAGCCGTCGATGCAGAAAACGTCCTTGTGGGCGATGGGGATGCCGGTCAATGGTGTGGCGGAACCGTTGCGAAGCCGGTCGTCCGCGCGCCGGGCGGCCGCAAGCGCCCTGTCTTCGTCGACGGTGATCAGGCAGTTCAGGGACTCGTTGAGCCGCGCGGCGCGATCGAGCGTCTGCTCCGCCAGTTCCACGCTCGAACAGTCGCCCCTGGCCAGGTCGCCGGCGATCTGGCGTACCGACGCACGGGGTTCCATGGGCCTACTCGACGACTCGCGGCACGATGTACATCCCGTCGCGCACGGCCGGGGCGCCGGCCTGGTAGCGGGCCCGGTCGACGGCCTCGGTGTGCGCATCGGGGCGCAGCCGCTGGGAGGCGTCGAGGGGATGCGCAAGGGGGGCGATGCCTTCGGTATCCACCGATTGCATGCGGTCGACCATGGCGACGATGCGCTGCAGGTCGGCGCGTACCCGGGACCGCTCGCTGTCGCTCAACCGGAGCGCCGCGAGGCGCGCGAGATGGTCGATGTCGATCCTGCCGCTGTCCATGACCGGAGTTTACTTGAATCTCGGTTCGTTGTTAGATTAGCGGCTTGCGTGTCGCACCGGCCTGGCCGGTTCGACAACGGGTCCGATGCCATGCCAGGGCGCACCTGATGCTCAAGAAGTTTCGCGGATTGTTCTCCCGGGATCTCTCCATTGATCTCGGTACCGCAAATACCCTTATTTTCGTCCGGGAACACGGTGTGGTCCTGGACGAACCTTCGGTTGTCGCCATCCGCACCCAGGGCAACCAGAAAACCGTGGTCGCCGTGGGTTCCGACGCCAAGCGCATGCTCGGGCGCACCCCGGGCAACATCGAGGCGGTGCGCCCTCTCAAGGACGGCGTCATCGCGGACTTCATGGTGACCGAGAAGATGCTCAAGTACTTCATCGGCAAGGTCCACGAGGATTCCTTCATCCGCCCGAGCCCCAGGGTGCTGGTGTGTGTGCCCTGCAAGTCCACCGAGGTGGAGCGCAGGGCCATTCGCGAGAGCGCGCTCTCCGCGGGTGCGCGCGATGTCCGCCTGGTGGAGGAACCGATGGCGGCCGCCATCGGCGCGGGCTTGCCGGTTCAGGAGGCGGTGGGCACGATGGTGATCGACATCGGCGGCGGCACCACCGAGATCGCCATCATTTCCCTGAACGGCATCGTCTATTCCGATACGGTGCGGGTGGGCGGCGACCGCATGGACGAGTCGATCGCGAGCTATGTGCGGCGCACCCAGGGCAGCTTCATCGGCGAGGCCACCGCGGAGAAGATCAAGCACGAGATCGGCGCCGCCTACCCGCAGAAGGACATGCGCGAGATCGACGTGCGCGGCCGCAATCTCGCCGAAGGGCTGCCGCGCAGCTTCACCCTCAATACCCACGAAATCGTGGAGGCGCTCCAGGAGCCGTTGTCCGCGATGGTGCGGGCGGTGAAGCGGGCGCTGGAGCAATGCCCGCCGGAACTCGCATCCGACATCGCCGAGACCGGCCTGGTCATCACCGGCGGAGGCGCCCTCCTGCGCGACCTCGATACCCTGTTCGCCGAGGAAACCGGTTTGCCCGTCATTGTGGCGGAGGCTCCGCTGACGTGCGTGGCCAGGGGCGGGGGCATGGCCCTTGAGTGGATGGACGCGGCAGGCAACGTGGATCTCCTGTCGGCTGATTGATCCACGCCTGGCCGTCTCCCGTCGCCGGCGGAGGAGGCCGGGAGCTGGATTATGAAGGCCTTGTTCCTCAGAAGGTCCGGAGCCGGGTACCTGTTGCTGGGATTGGTTGCCGCGTCCCTGGGGCTCGTCTACCTGGATACGAATACGCGAACCCTGGAACCGGCGCGCGACGTTCTCGGCTCGGTCGTCTATCCGGGACAGGTCGCCGTCGAAAGCCCGTACTGGTTTGCGGCGGCGGCGATCGAAGCGGTCTCCAGCCGGGCCAGCCTCCTCGCCAGGCTCGACGAACTGGAGTTGCAGAACCTCGAACTCACCCGGGTCGCCATGCGGCTGCAGGCGCTCAGCACCGAGAACGACAGGATGCGGGAACTTCTCGGCAGCCGGGCGCGCCTGCCCACCGAGGTGATGATCGCCGAGTTGGTCGGTGTCGTGCCGAATCCCGATACCCTGCAGGTGATCATCGACAAGGGCACCCAGGACGGCGTTCGCATCGGCCAGGCGGTCATCGATGCGGAGGGTCTTTTCGGGCAGGTCGTCGAGACGAGCCGTTTCAGTTCCTGGGTTCTGCAGATCGCCGACGTCAGCCATGCGGTGCCGGTGGAGCTCATGCGCAACGGGCTGCGCAGCATCGCCGGCGGCACCGGCCAGATCGATCTGCTGCTGCTCGAGAACGTGCCCGTCACCGCGGACATCCGCCAGGGCGACCTGCTGTTGACCTCGGGCCTGGGCGGGCGTTTTCCCCGGGGGTACCCGGTGGGGCAGGTACAGTCGGTGCTCACCGAACGAACCCGGGCGTTCGCCCAGGTCAGCGTGAAGCCGAGCGCCCTGCTCGACCGGTCGAGCTACCTGCTGGTGGTGTTATCCGCACCTGTACATGAATGAACGTAGCGAGGTTGGCAAGAGTAGTGAAAACGCAGGGTGGCGCGGACCGGAGCGCGCGCAGGCGTGCTCGACGGCACGTTGAGCACGCGGAGGGAGCACGCCCTGTGTTTTCGCTGCTATTGACGACCGCAGTAGTTCATTCATGAACAGGTGCGGATAGAGGCCGGGGAAGAGGGGGCGCGGTGAACCTGACGCGGGGCGGCTGGCTGATCCTGCTCACGGTGATTGCCGCCTTCCTTCTGACCCTGGCGCGGGCGCCGGTGGGCTCGCCGGAGTGGCTGGGGTGGCTGCGGCCGGGATGGATCGTGCTCGTGGTCTTTTTCTGGGCGATGGCGGTGCCTCACCGCATCGGGCTCATCAGTACCTGGATAATGGGTTTCTTCGTGGACATCGTCTTTGCCGACCCGCTCGGGCTGAACGGCATCGTGCTGACCACCATCACCTTCTTCACCTGGCGATTCCACGAGCGGCTGCGCATGTATGCCGTGCTGCAGCAGGCCTGGGTGGCCGCCGCGATGGTGCTGTTCAGCGAAGGCACAAGGCGGCTGGCGCACGACCAGGCCCAGGCCTGGCTGCCGGTGACCGTGCTGCCGGCGATTGCCAGCATGTTCGTCTGGCCGGCGGTGTATCTGCTGCTCGGGAAACTCACACAGCGGTTCCGGGTCGAATAGCCTACAATGGTTGCCACGATGACGGATGAGCTGCTGATCAACGTCAACGAGTTCGAGACTCGGGCGGCGCTCATGTGCGGCGGCGCCCTTCAGGAACTGCACATTGCCCGCTCCCACGGATACAGCCTCACCGGCAATATCTATCTCGGCAGGGTGCAGCGTGTGGTGCCCGGCATGCAGGCGGCCTTCGTCGACATCGGCCTGGAGCGGCCCGGCTTCCTGCACGCGCGGGACATGCGCAGGCGCGAGGCTGCCGCGGGTAACGGCGGGGAAGAGGCCCTCCCCGACATCCGCGACCTGGCCGCGGCGGGCCAGAGCCTGCTCGTGCAGATCGTCAAGGATCCCATATCCAGCAAGGGAGCGAGGCTCTCCACCCAGCTCACGCTGGCATCCCGGTACGTGGTGTTGATGCCGTTCAGCGGCCACATCGGCATATCGCAGCGCATCGAGGCCGAGGAAGAGCGGGCAAGGCTGACCGGGGTTATCGAAGAAATCAGGAGCCGGCGCGGCGTGGACATGGGGTTCATCGCGCGCACGGCCGGCGAAGCGGTGGACCCGGCCACGCTCGAGGCGGATATCGACCGGCTGCTCGCCACCTGGGATTCGGTACTCGAAACCCGGGCCCAATCTGCCTGCCCGGCTCCCGTGCACCTCGAAATGCCCCTGCAGGCGCGCATCGTTCGCGACCTGTCGGAGCCGGGGGTGGAGAGGATCGTCATCGATGACGAGCGCACCCGCCAACGGGTCGAAGGGTTCGTCGACCGGCACCTGCCGGAGCTGGCCGGGCGCATCGAAGCGTACACCGGCGAGGCGCCGCTGTTCGAACACTTCGGAGTGGACGACGAGGTTGCCCGGGCCCTGCAGCCGAAGGTGGAGATGAAGTGCGGCGGCTATCTCGTCATCGAGCAGACCGAAGCGATGACGACCGTCGATGTGAACACAGGCAGCTATCTCGGCGGTTACAGTCTGGAGGAAACCGCCTATCGCACCAACCTGGAGGCGGCCAGGGCGATTCCCAGGCAGCTCAGGCTGCGCAATCTCGGCGGCATCATCGTCATCGACTTCATCGACATGCACGACGAAGAGCATCAGCGGCACATCCTCCGGGTTCTGGAGAAGGCGTGCGAAAAAGATTCCGCCCGTGTGTGCATCGAAGGGTTCTCATCGCTCGGCCTCGTGCAGATGAGCCGCAAGAGAACCCGGGGCAGCCTTGCGCAACAGGTGTGCGAACCCTGCGGGGTCTGCCGTGGAACCGGAATCACCAAGACCGACGAGAGCACCTGTATCGAGGTGTTCCGGGCGATTCTCAAGGAGGCGGATCCTCACTGCGCCGAAACCCGGGGCGATTACGTGGTTCGCGCCCCCCAGGGGGTGGTGGACCGCCTGATCGATGAGGACGCAGACCACCTGGCCAGCCTTTCCCGGCAGATCGGCCGGGAGATCCGCATACAGATGGAGCCCAGCTACGGCCCCGGGGAATTCGACGTTGTCCTGAATAGGTCGCGCTAGTGGCAGGAGCGTTCGGCGAGAGGTACCGGCCGATCGTTCGACCGGCCTTCGCCTTCCTGGTGTTCCTGCTGGTGGTCTCGGCCCTCTTTCAGGGGCTCGGCCGCCTGGGCATGTGGCTGCTCGACGATCTTGAAGGCACGGCGAACGCCTGGCTCGACGGCCATGCGCGGCTCGATGGCCTGGAAGGCGGCTGGGACGGCCTCAATCCGGTGGCCAGCGTGCGCCGCATCGAGTTGCCGGCCGGCTGGGCGGAGCGGGTGACGGTGGAGCTGGACGTGCTCGAAAGCGTGCGGCGCAACGCCCCCGTTCTGGAACGGCTGCTCATCGAGTCCTCGGAACTCGCCGTGGAACGGACGGCGGATGGCTGGCGCCTGGCCGGCATGGATGCGGCGGCATCCGGGCTTGACCTGTTGAGGCTGCTGCGCGATATCGACGAGGTTCGTTTCAACGGGCGCATGAACGTATCCGGAGAGCGGGAGGCACACCTGGCCATCGAGGTTCGCGGCGTGAACCGGGATGGCGCCCACGCCTACGACCTCTCGGTGGGAAATCCGGATTGTGCGGCGCCGTGCCGCCTCGAGGCGCGCTGGCGGGCACAGGATGCGGCCTGGGCCGGGCGGCCGGAAGAGCGGTACCTGGAGCTGTCCGGTGGCGTGTTCCTGCCGGGGTCGTTCGTTGACTGGCTGGGGCTTCATGCCGGTCTTGAGTTGAGCGCACAAGGTCGCTGGCTGGAGCGGGGCGACACCGGCGGCGGTGCGTTCGGCGTGCGATTCGACCGGGTGGGGCTGCCCGGGAGTGTATCCGGATCCCTGTCGACCGAGTTGCAGGGCGGACTGATCGACGGGCGCCGCGAGGGCAGGCTGGTGGATACGGCCCTGGGGGCCGCCGATACGGGCATCCGGCTTGACCCCCTTCATTTCCGAACGCTTCCCGGCGGTGCCGAGTTCTGGGTCGGCCGATTGCGGCTCGGTGAACTTGCGGGCTTCCTGACCGTGGCGCTCGGCGGTGTGGAGGCGGTGCGCGACTGGCTTGGTGCACTGAAGCCGGGCGGCGACCTGTTGAACGTCCACGCGGTGTTCGGCTCCGAGGGGTTGGGATACGCCGCCACTTTCGATGCGTTGCAGGTGGATTCGTATCGGGGCGTGCCCTGGGTGCGGGACGCGGTTGGGGAGATCATCGGCTATGAGAATGGCGCGCTCTTGACGCTGAACAGCGAAGCCCTGCAGGTCGGGATTGCGGACGTGTTCACGGACCGGTGGCGCTGGGAGAACATGCAGGCCAACCTGCATGCCTGGTTCCGCGACGGCTATGTGGGCATGCGGGTGCCTTATATGCGCCTGGAGGCTAGGGATTCGCGCCTTGAGGCTAGGGATTCGCGCCTGGAAGCTAGGGATTCGCGCCTTGAGGCTAGGGATTCACGCCCGGAGACCCGGGGGACCCGTCTTTCCGGTTCCTTCTCGCTGGCCCGGCCGGTCGAGCGGGGCGATCAGCGTGTCGCGATGCTGATGGACGGTGACGTTCTGGACGTGGAGCAGGCGCGCACCTACATCCCGTACCGGTTGTCGGAAGGCTTGCGGCAATGGCTGCACGAAGGCCCTCGGGGCGGCCGGCTCATCGGCCCGAAGCTTGCCTACCAGGGCCAGGTGCACACGCTGCCGGACGACCGTTCCCGCCGGCTCGAGATTCAGGCCCGGCTCAGCGCCGGGGAGGTGCGTTACCACCCGGACTGGCCGGTGGTGTCCGAGGCCGAGGGATTCGTCGAGCTGGCGGGCTCCGAGACATTCGCTGCGGTGGATTCGGCGCGAACGCTCGCGGCCGGCATCCGCGACAGCAGGGTGCGGATCGGCGATGCCGGCGCTTTTGCGGAAGTGGCCCTGCGGGGAGAGGTGGATGTGGGCGACGGCCTGGATTTCATCCGGGGCTCGCCGCTCAGGGAATGGATGACCTTCGTTGCCCCGGACTGGGACGGCTCGGGGCGTCTCGAATTGAACGGAGATCTCTTCATCCCCATCGATGAATCGGACGACCGGCACCTCGATTGCCGGCTTGAGTTCGATCTGGCCGATGCGGGCCTGGTCCTGCCGGACTATCGTCTTGAGGTCGAGCATCTGAACGGCCCCGCCCGGTACGGCTGCCCCCACTACCTGGTCGCCGATGCGCTCGAAGCGAAAATATTCGGCCGCCCGGTCGGCATCGCCGCGGACGCCGACGACGATTCCATCGACCTCCGCTTCCGGGGCACGGCATCGGAGTCGGATGTCTATCATCTCATCGACACGGGCGATCCCGGGCTGGCTGCGGGAGCGGTTCCCTTCGATGCGATCCTGAGCCTCGCCGTGGACGATTCCGCATCGACGATGACCGTGACCAGCGACCTGGCGGGGCTCGAAATCGACCTGCCGGGCGAGTTCGCCAAGGCCGCGGAAGACCCGAGCCCCAGCAGGCTCGACCTGGAGTTTCTCGACGAATTCGTGGTCGTTCGGTTGCGTCACGGCAACCTCGACGGCTGGCTCCATGTCGACGACGTGCCGCTCAGGGGCGCCATCGGCGTGCGCGGCGCCGTGCCGCCGGTCGGTGCGGACGCGGACGAGGTGGTCGTCTCCGGGCGGCTGGTCGATGCGGACGTCAACGAGTGGATGGCGGGCGCCGGAGAGACACCGATTCCGGTTCCCTGGCGTCTTGCGGATATCCGCATCGACCGTTTGCGGGCTGAAACCCAGGAATTCGAAGACGTGGTTCTCACCGGCGGTTCGCGGGGCGACACGATGCTGCTGGAGTTCGCGTCCACCGACCTCACCGGGCGGTTGCGCAGTACGGGGGACGAACCCCTCGTTCTCGATTTCGAAACGATCCGTCTTCCGGAGTCGGACGGCGAGGGCGACCCGCTCGATGTCTCGATCATCGACGAGCTGCCCGATGCGGATGTGACCATCGAGTCCCTGACCATTGGCGAAGAGGACTTCGGCGCCTGGTCATTCAAGCTGCGCCGTCAACCCGACGGGTTGCTGGCGGGCGACCTGCATGCGGTTCTCAAGGGCACGGAGATCAGCGCACCCGAAGGTGTGTTCTGGAACGCCGCCACCGACCGGAGTTCGGGCGCCGTCCGGCTGACGATGGACGATCTCGCCGAGGTCCTCCCGCAGTGGGACTACGCGCCGAGCGTGGAGGCGGAGTCGGCGGAACTCCAGGTGGATGCGAGCTGGCCGGGTTCGCCGCTGAACGTGGAAGTGAACGGCCTGCGCGGCGACGTCTCGTTCCGTGCCAGAAACGGCAGTTTCGTCGAGGTTTCCGGCGGCGGCGCGCTGCGCATCATGGCGCTCCTGAACATCAACACCGTCTTCAAGCGCATGAGCCTCAACTTCAAGGACGTTACCGCCAAGGGCACGAGCTTCGATACCATCAAGGCCGACACCCGGTTCGACGACGGGCTCCTGACGTTCGTGGAGCCGGCCAAGGTGAAGGGCTCCGGTTCGGATTTCAAGTTCGGCGGCAGCGTCAACCTGGTGGACGGCATCATGAACGACAACGAAATGATCGTGACCCTGCCGGTGAGCGACAGCCTGCCCTGGTACGCGGTCTACATCTCGCTGGCCAATCCGGTCGCGGCCGCCGCCGTGCTGGCCGGCCAGCAGGTGCTGAAAAAACAGATCAAGCAGATGAGCAGCGCCAAGTACCAGATCAGCGGCCCCTGGGAAGACCCGGAGGTAAAGCTGGTGGGCATCTGGAACGACGACATGCAGGACTTCGACGAACTGGCGCAAGAAAAGGAAACGCCCGGCCTGCCTGAGGAGGCCCGGATGGAGGGTGGACGTTGAACGAGCGGGTGGCGGGTGCGGCCAGGGTATTGCTGGAGCCGGCCGAACTGGACCTGTCCGGCGCGGAGACGCGGCTGGGCGCCCTCTCGGGCGGCGCCATCGACATGGGCGAGGTTTATTTCCAGCACCGCAGAACCGAAAGCTGGGCGCTGGAGGACGGCATCGTCAAGGAGGGCAGTTTCTCGCTGGACCGGGGCCTCGGCGTGCGCGCCGTGAGCGGGGAGAAATCCGGCTTTGCCTATGTGGAAGACATCACCCGCACCGGGCTTGAGAGTGCGGTGGATGCCGCGAGGTCGATTGCCCGCACGGGAGGAGACGGCCGCGCCAGGCTTGCCCGTCCGGTTGCCGCGGAGCCGCGATACGCCTCCGTCGACCCGATCCCGACCCTCTCCGCGGAGAACAAGGTCGCTCTGCTCGAGCGCGTGGACAACGCGGCCCGCCGGGTCGACAACCGGGTGGAGCAGGTGACGGTGCGCCTGGTGGCCGATCACGACACCATGCTGGTGATGGCTACAGACGGCACGTTGTGTGCGGATGTGCGGCCGTTGGTGCGCATGGACGTTTCGGTGATCGTGATGCAGGACGGCCGCCGGGAACGCGGATACGCCGGTGGCGGCGGACGCCGAAACCTGGGCATCTTCACCCACGAGTGGGGCGATGAGCTTGCCCGGGAAGCCGTGCGCACCGCTTTGGTGAACCTGGAGGCGGGGGATGCGCCCGCCGGCCCCATGACCGTGGTGCTCGGCCCCGGCTGGCCCGGCGTGCTGCTCCACGAGGCCGTCGGCCACGGGCTCGAAGGCGACTTCAACCGCAAGGGCAGTTCCGCTTTCGCCGGACGCATCGGCGAGCAGGTAGCGTCCCCGGCCTGCACGGTGGTGGACGACGGCACCCTGCGCGACCGGCGCGGCTCGCTGACCGTCGACGACGAGGGCACCCCGACCGGCGAGACGGTACTGATCGAGAACGGTGTGCTCAAGGGCTACCTGCAGGACAAGCTCAATGCCCGGCTCATGGGCGCCGCGCCCACCGGCAACGGCCGCCGGCAGTCCTACGCCCACCTGCCGATGCCGCGCATGACCAATACGTTCATGCGTCCCGGCGCCTACGATCCGGGGGAAGTCATCGCCTCTTGCGACAAAGGCGTCTTTGCCGCCAATTTCGGCGGCGGCCAGGTGGACATCACTTCGGGGCGGTTCACCTTCTCGGCCACCGAGGCCTATCTCATCGAGAAGGGCAGGGTGACCCGGCCGATCCGCGGCGCCACCCTGATCGGCAACGGCCCCGAAGTCATGACCCGGGTGTCGATGGTGGGCAACGACCTGAAGCTCGACGACGGCGTGGGCACCTGCGGCAAGGACGGCCAGACGGTGCCCGTGGGCGTTGGCCTGCCGACTCTCAGGGTGGACGAGCTGACGGTCGGCGGTACCGGCGCCTGAGAGCGGTGGCGCTGAGCAGCATCGATATCCGGGAGCACCAGGGCGAACTCGAGGCCCTGGTCAGGGACATCCTGGCGGAGGCCGAACGGCAGGGCGCGAGCGCGGCCGAGGTATCGGCGAGCCAGGATGCCGGCCTCGGCGTCACGGTGCGCAAGGGCGACCTGGAAAAGGTGGAATACAACCAGGACCGGGGTTTCGGCATCACGGTCCATGCGGGCAGTAGCAAGGGTTCGGCCAGCACGTCTGACAGCCGCGCGGCGGCCATTCGGGAAACCGTCGCCAAGGCCATGGACATCGCCCGCCACACCCGCGACGATCCCTGCAACGGCCTGGCCGACGCCGAGCTGATGCCCGGCGTGATTCCGGACCTCGACCTGTTTCACCAGGCCCCGCTCGATCCGGGCCTCGCCGAGGAAACGGCCAGGTCTTGCGAAGCGGCGGGCCTGGCCTTCGACCCCCGCATCGTCAACTCCGACGGGGCCGAAGTGAACACCCTGCAAGCCTGCCGGGTGTACGGCAACTCCCACGGCTTCGTCGGCGGCCACGCGGCCACCCGCTACGGCACGAGCTGCGTGCTGATCGCCGAAGACGAAAACGGCATGCAGCGCGACTACTGGTACACCACCGCACGCGAGCGCGAGGCGCTGGAGGAGCCGGAGCGCGTCGGCCTGCGCGCGGCAGAGCGCACGGTAGCCCGCCTGTCCCCCGGCAAGGTGCCCACGGGCACGTATCCGGTACTGTTCTCAGCGCAAATGGCGGGCACCCTGGCCGGACACCTGATCGGCGCCATCAGCGGCGGCGCCCTGTACCGCAAGGCATCGTTCCTGCTCGACTCCCTCGGCACCCAGGTGGCCAGCGGCCATGTCTCCCTGTTCGAACAGCCGCTGCTGCCCAAGGGCATCGGCAGCGTCGGCTTCGATGCCGATGGCGTGGCCACCCGGGAAAAGGCGTTCGTGGAGGGCGGTGTCGTGCAAAGCTACGCCCTTTCCACCTATTCGTCCCGCCGGCTCGGCATGACCACCACCGGCAATGCGGGCGGCGTCCACAACCTGACGCTGGCCGGCAAGACGTTGACGTTCGAGGCGTTGCTGAAGGAAATGGGCCGGGGACTGTACGTCACCGAGCTGATGGGGCAGGGCGTCAATGCGGTCAGCGGCGACTATTCCAGGGGCGCTTCCGGCTTCTGGGTGGAAAACGGCGAGATCGGCCGGCCCGTGCACGAGCTGACCATCGCGGCAAACCTGAAGGACGTTTATCGCAACATCGTCGCGGTCGGGGACGACCTGGACGTGCGCGGCAACGTCAGGGCGCCGAGCGTACTTGTCGAGGCCATGACGGTCGCGGGAGATTCGGGGTGATTGAGTTGGAACTTGTTTCGATTTGGTGAACACTGACCGATCGCTTCAAGTTTGCGGGTCATCATGTCCAAAGCCCTGAAAATCACCTTGTGGGTCCTCGGCTCCATCGCCATGGTTGCGGTCGTCGCCTGGCGCTGGGCCGGCGGACTCGAAACGGATCCGATCACTGACGATCCGCACGTCGTCCACGGCAATCTCGCCGGCAAACCCAGACAGTGCGGCCCGGCGGCGATCCACGCGGCCATGGCCCATGCGGATGGCGCCTCGCCGGCGATCGTCGGGGACGATATGCGCGCCGTCGTCGCCGAAATTGCGAGCGATGCCTACGAAGGGCGTGCCCCGGGCAGTGCCGGAGACCTGAAGGCACGGCAATGGATCGCGGCGCGGCTGGCCGGAATCGGTATCGAGCCGGGTGGAACAGAGGGTTATGAACAGCCCTTCGAGCTGGTCAGCGTCGAAACGGAGTTGCCGGCGGCCTGGTCCTTCTCGAGCGGGTATTCCGCGGCGCCGCGCACGGGGTTCGTGGCAAGCGTCGCCAATCAGCGCGACCGTGCGAGGCTGGCCGATGCGGAACTGGTGTTCGTCGGCTACGGCATCCAGGCGCTGGAGTACGACTGGGACGACTACAAGGGCCGGGACATGGCGGGCAAGGTACTCGTCATGCTGAACAACGACCCCCACTGGGATGAAGACCTGTTCGAAGGCGAGCGCCGGCTCTATTTCGGACGCTGGACCTACAAGTACGAGATGGCCGCACGGCTCGGCGCGGCGGCAGCGATCATCGTTCACACCGACGCTTCCGCCGGCTATCCCTGGCAGGTTATCGAAACGTCCCTGGCGGGTTCGAGGTTTGAGCTTCCAGACGAAGGCGAGCCGCGTCTCGAAGTCACCGCCTGGCTTACCGAAGCGGCGGCAAGCGAACTCCTGGCTTCCAGCGGCCACGACCTGGACGCACTGACGGAAACGGCGCAGAGCCGCGACTTCGCACCCGTGCCCCTGGGAGTCCGCACCGGCCTCGAGCTGAACGCGCGGCTGAACCGGGTCGGTTCCGCCAATGTCATCGGCGTGCTGCCGGGCGGCGACGAGGCGCTCCGGCACGAGGCGGTGGTGATCACCGCGCATCACGATCACATCGGTGTGGCCGCCGATGCGGCCGAAGGCGAGGACGCCATCTACAACGGCGCGCTGGACAACGCCAGCGGCGTGGCGCAGGTGCTTTCGCTGGCGAAAGCGCTGGCCGCCCTGCCGGAACCGCCGCGCCGCTCCGTCGTTTTCGCCCTGGTCGGCGCGGAAGAGCAGGGGCTGCTCGGCTCGCGCTACTACGCCCGCCACCCGACCTTTCCCGCCGGCCGGATTTCCGCCAACGTGAACTTCGACGGCGCCAGCATCTGGGGCGAGGCGCGGGACATGATCTTCGTCGGGCTTGGCAAGTCGTCCCTGGACGAAGTCGCAGCCAACGTAGCCTGCTACCTCGACCGAACCCTGAAAGGCGACCAGTTCCCCGACCGGGGCTACTACTATCGCTCGGACCAGTTCAGCTTCGCCCGGATCGGCGTGCCGGGCATCTACCTGGACGGCGGCGTCGAGATCATCGGCAGGCCGGAGGGCTGGGGCCGGCAGCGGATCGACGAATACACCGCCAACAACTACCACCAGCCGAGCGACGAGCTGACCGACGACTGGATATTCGAGGGCATGGTGGCGGATACGCGCTTCGGGCTGCTGGCCACCTGGCTGATCGCCCAGGCCGACGAAATGCAGTCATGGAAGCCCGGTGATGAGTTCGCCGCGGCACGGGCCGCAGCCTTCGAGAGCCTGGCGGGGGAGCAGTGATTCCGGCCGGCAGCGGCGGGTAGCCGGGTTTGCCGCTGCCGCTATGCGCGGGCCCGCCGCGCCGCGGGCGGAGTTCGCGCCCCGGGCGACGTATGCGCGAAACGCCGCTCCACGAAACGGACCAGCCGCTTCAGCCCCTCGATCAGCTTCTCGTGGGAACGGGCGAAACACAGCCGTACGTGGCTGTCGAACCCGGGGCCGAAGGTATAGCCGGGGGCGAGGCCGACATCCTCTTCCCTCAACAGGTCCTGGGCGAAGGCCAGGCTGTCCTCGAGGCCCCGGATGCGGGGAAACGCGTAGAAGGCGCCGTCCGGGGAGTGGTGCTGTATGAGTTCATGGCCGGCCAGCGCGGCATCGACGATTGCGCGGCCGGCCCGGTATTGCTCGCGCAGTTGCCGCACCACGCATTCGCCCCGCTCCAGCGCTGCGATGCCGCCGTACTGGGCGAATACCGTCGCCCCGGTATTGAAGCACTCCGACAGCGCCGACCAGGGCACCCGCGAGGACCGGGGCGTGACCATCCAGCCGAGGCGCCAGCCGGTCATGGCCCAGGCCTTGGAGAAGCCGTTGACTACCACCAGGGGGTCGTTCTCGCCGGCCACCTCAAGGAAGGATGGAGCGCAGTTTGTGTCGAAAACCGTGCGGTGGTAGACCTCGTCGCTGATGAGCAGGATGTTGCGTTCCCTGCAGAACGCGAGCAGGCGGCGCTGCTCTTCCCGGGCCATCACCCAGCCGGTGGGGTTGCAGGGCGAGTTGACATAGACGGCTCGGGTATTGGGCCTGGCCGCCGCGAACAGTTCTTCCAGGTCGAGTTGCCAGCCCCGGGGCCCGAGATGTTGCCGGACGTGACCGATTTCGGCGCCGGTCACCCGGAAGACCGCCTCGATGTTCGGCCAGGCCGGGTTCACGACGAGCGCGTGGTCGCCGCGCCCGAGCGCCGTCTGCGCGGCCATGGTGACGCCGAGCATGGCGGCCCCGGGCACGGTGATGCGGTCGGGATGGATATCGAGCCCGTACAGCCCGTCGAGATAGCGCGCCACGGCGCTGCGCAACTCGGGCAGGCCGCGGGTGTGTACGTAGAACGTGTGCCCGTCGTCCAGGGCGGCCTTGGCGGCTTCACGGATGAAATCCCGGGTGACCGTATCGCCTTCGCCGAACCAAAGCGGAATGACGTTGGGATCGTCGAAGCGGCTGAACGCCACCTTGGTGATGCCGTTCTGCTCGATCCGCTCTATTTCCTGTCGAAAGGCTGAGGTCATTGCTCGTTCGGCCTGCATGACGCCCTTACTCTACGCGCCCGGTGCCCCGTTATCCATGCCGGTTCCGCCGGGCGGTGAAGTGCCCCGACGCCCCGGTCGCGTGCTATTGAAAAAGCTGACGCGGCACTTGTTTTGACCGCCCGTTTGAACAACGGTTCCGCCGCGCGCGTTACCCACCGGGCAGCATCACGATGGAACCGGTGGTGCGCCTTGCTTCAAGGTCCCGGTGCACCTGTGGCGCCTCGCTCAGCGGATAACGGTGGTTGATGTGAATCTTCACGCTGCCGTTGCCGATCGCCTCGAACAGCATGTCGGCGAGGCCGAGCAGGTCCTCGCGGGTGCTGGCGTAGGAGAACAGGGAGGTGCGCGTGAACATCAGGGAACCGCGCTGCATCAGGTCCATGGGGTTCACCGCGGGGGGCGGCCCGGAAGCGTTGCCGAAAGAGGCGAACAGCCCGTGCGGGGCGATGCTGTCGAGCGTGCCCTGGTAGGTATCCCTGCCCACGGCATCGTAGGCGACGTCCACTCCGCGCCCGCCGGTCAGCGCCCGGACCCGGGGCGCGACTTCTTCCTGACGGTAGAGAATGATCTCGTCGCAACCGTTGGCCCGCGCCAGTTCGCCCTTCTCGGCGGAGCCCGCGGTGCCGATCACACGCGCCCCGAGCGCTTTCGCCCATTGGCAGAAGATCAGGCCGACGCCGCCCGCCGCGGCATGGAACAGCACCGTGTGCGAATCGTTCACCACGAACGTCTTGCGCAGCAGGTAACACACGGTCAGTCCTTTCAGCAGGGCGGCCGCGGCGGTTTCGTCGTCAATGCCGTCCGGCAGTGGAATCAGGGTCGCCTCGTCCGCAAGGCGCGCTTCGGCGTAGCTGCCCGGCCCTGATGTGCAGTAGCCCACCCGGTCGCCGACGCGCACCAGGTGCGCATCGGGCCCCACCGCTTCGACGATGCCCGCGCCCTCCATGCCGATGCCCGTCGGTAACGGCGCCGGATAGAGTCCGCTGCGGATGTAGGTGTCGATGAAGTTAATGCCCACCGCCGTATGTCGAACGAGGGCTTGCGTGCCTTGCGGTTCGAGGTCGCCGCTTACCCAGCCCAGTTGCTCCGGGCCGCCGGTCTGCTCGATTTGCCATCGGTTGTAGTTTGTCATTTCGTTCTCCTGATGCTTGCTGATTGATCCGTCTCTTTCGTTTTCCAATACGGCATGTTTGAACGTGCCCGCAACTTCAAGGCTGCCGTCTCGGGCCGTCCGGTACAGGTGTGACGGCGTTTGTACCGGAGGCTCGTTGCATCGGCGATCCGGACCCCGGCCTCACGCGTATGCCCAGGTGGCGAGACCCAGAAAGACAAAGAATCCCGTCACGTCGGTAATGGTGGTGAGAATCACGCCGCCGGCGATGGCAGGGTCGATGGACAGCCGGTTGAGCGCGCTCGGCAACAGGGTGCCGGAAACCGCGGCGACCAGGATGTTGACCACCATGGCCACGGCGATCACCGCGCCGAGAATGGGATCTCGGAACGCGAACGCCGCCGTGACGGCGACCAGGGCCGCCCAGAAGAGGCCATTCAGCGCCGCCACGATGAACTCGCGGTTCAAGAGCCAGAACAGGTTCGCCCGCCCGACGTGGCCGAGTGCGATTCCGCGGATCACCAGGGTCAGGGTCTGCGTGCCGGCGATGCCGCCCATGCTGGCGACGATGGGCATGAGCACCGCCAGCGCCACCACCTTGGCGATGGTCTCCTCGAAGATGTTGATCACGGCGGCCGCCACGAAGGCGGTGATCAGGTTGATGCCGAGCCAGATCGTGCGTCGCCGCACCGACTTGGCGATGGGTGCGAAGGTGTCCTCGTCGAGTTCGAGGCCCGCGCGGGCGAGAACCGCCTCGTCTGCGTCCTCGATGATGACGTCCACCACATCGTCGATGGTGATCCGGCCCACCAGCCTGCCGTGGGCATCGGTCACCGGGGCGGATACCAGGTCTTCTTCCGAGAAGAGCCTCGCGACCTCGGTGTCGTTCATGTCAACGGGGATCGCCCGGGCATCGGTGTCCATCACTTCGCGCACCGTCACGCTCGGGTCGGAAGTGAGCAGCCTGGCGATGGGCAGCATGCCGACGTACTCGTCCCGGCTGTTCACCACCACCAGGGCATCGGTGGTTTCCGGCAGGTCCTTGCGCAGGCGCAGGTAGCGCTGCACGATGTCCAGGGCATGGCGGGGCTGCACCGTGATGGCGTCGATGTTCATCATCCCGCCGGCGCTGTCCTCCGGGTAGGACATCACCGCTTCCACCCGGCCCCGGTCCGCCGCGCTCATGGAATCGAGCACCTGCCGGGCGATGGTGTCCGGCAGTTCCTGGAGCAGGTCGGCCAGGTCGTCGGTGTCGAGGTCGTCGGCGGCGGCGAGAAGCTGGGCGGTGTCCATGCCCTCCAGGAAGTCGGCGCGGACATCCTCGGCGAGGTGGTGCAGCACCTGGTTGGAGGTGTCGTCGTCCATCAGGTCCCACAGGAACTCGCGCACCTTGGGCGGCGACGCTTCCAGCAGGTTGGCCGTCTCCCGGGGCCGGAGGGACTTCAGCAGCACACGGGAGTCGTCCAGCGCGCCGGCGCCGTAAGACCGGATGACTTCGCTGAAACGTTCCTGGAAATCCATGGCTCGATGCCCGCCCGGGTGCTAGCCGGACCTATTCATGAATGAACGTAGCGAGGTTGGCAAGAGTAGTGAAAACGCTGGGTGGCGCGGACCAGAGCGAACGGAGGCGTGCTTGACAGCACGTCGAGTACGCGGCGGGAGCACGCCCAGTGTTTTCGCTGCTATTGACGACCGCAGTAGTTTATTCATGAATAGGTGCGGCTAGGGACCCGGCGGCAAGGTTACGGGTTCGCTACGGGGTTGCAACCGGCCGGGCCAGGGTCCTTGCGCGCTGTTTCGTGCGCCGGTGCTTGCTGTGGAAGCGGTTTTACTCCTCCTCCCCGAATCGGTCGGCGATGAGCGCCTCGATGGCGGCGAACGCTTCGGCCTCGTCCTCCCCCTCCACGGTGAGTTGCAGCCGGCTGTGCACCGGCGCGGCCAGCAGCAGGATGTTCATAATGCTCTTGCCGTCCACCACGGTGCCGTCCTTCTCGAGGGTGATGCGGCTTGCGAATGTCTTTGCCACGGCCACCAGCCTGGCGGCGGCGCGGGCGTGCAGGCCGAGCCGGTTCACCAGCGTGACCTCGGCGCGCTTCATGCCCGCATCCTGAGTTCGCGGTGGCGTACGAGCACGTTGGCGTAGCGGTCGGCGAAGTGCAGGCCGAGACGTTCCGCCATGTAGACGCTGCGGTGCTGCCCGCCGGTGCAGCCGAGGCTTACCGTCACGTACGCCCGGTTGTTGTCCTCGAAGCGCGGCAGCCAGGTGTGGAGATGGCCGGCGATGTCCTCGAACATCCCGGTGACGGGCGCTTCGCCGGAAAGGTGGGCCCGCACCCGCTCGTCGAGCCCGGTCAGCGGGCGCAGGTCCGGCACCCAGTTGGGGTTTGGCAGGCAGCGGAGGTCGAAGACCATGTCGGAGTCCGGAGGAACGCCGAAGCGGTAGCCGAACGACCGGAACAGAAGGCTCAATCCCGCCTGGTCGGGCGCCACCACCCGGTCCCGCACCGATTCGATCAACTCCTGGGCGAGGAAGTCGCTGGTATCGATGCGCAGGTCGGCCAGGCCCGCGATGTGTGCGAGCAGTTCGGTTTCCGCTTCGATGGCCTGGGGCAGGTCGGTCTGTGCATCGGTGAGCGGGTGGCGGCGGCGGGTTTCGCTGGCGCGACGCACCAAAGTGGCGTTGGAAGCGTCCAGATAGATGACCTGGCATTCGAGGCCGGCTTCGTACAGGGCGCTCAGGATTTCCGGGAAGCGCTCCAGACCGGTAGTGCGCGCATCGATGCAGACCGCCATGTTGCCCTTCCGGGCGCCCGGAACGTGCAGTGCCTGGTCGACGAGGGATTGCAGCAGGCCGACGGGCAGGTTGTCGACGCAGTGGTACCCGGCGTCCTCCAGGGTGCTGAGCGCGGTGCTCTTCCCCGAGCCCGACCGGCCGCTGATGATGGTCAGCTTCATCCTCCGGCCCCGAACGGACGGGCGGCCGCGTCGAATAGGGTTGCGCTCAGTTCCTCGGAACTGCCGGCCTGCCGCAGGCGGTCACGGGTGGCGGGGTCGCGGAATACGGTGGCGAGTGTGGCCAGCACCTCCAGGTGCGCGCTGTTCTCCCCCGGCGGCACCACAAGCACGAACAGCAGGTCTACCGGCTTGCCGTCCGGCGCATCGTAGTCGACCGGCTCCGCCAGCCGGATGAACGCCGCCATCATGCCGGGGCATTCCAGGCGGCAGTGCGGAATCGCGACCCCCTCGCCGATGCCGGTGCTGCCGAGCCGCTCGCGTTCCATGAGCGCGTCGAACAGGGGCCGCGCATCCACGCCGGGATGCCGTTCCGCGAGGAGATCGGCGGCGAAGTCGAGGCTGCGTTTGCGGCTTTGGACAGACACGGCCGGGTGCACGCACTCCGGCGGAAGCAGGTCTTCGATGCGCACCATGACAGGTTGTCGTGTTGACAGGACACTAGCCCCGGCCGTGGCGGCGGGCGATGACTTTCTCCTTGTACTTGACGATCTGGCGGTCGAGCTTGTCGGCAAGCATGTCGATCGCCGCGTACAGGTCACCGGATGTGGCGTCCGCGAACAGCTCCGCGCCGCTCACATGGGCGGTCGCCTCGGCTCTCTGGTCGAGCTTCTGGACGCTCAGCACCACGTGCATGTTGGTGATGTGGTCGTAGTGCCGTTCAAGCCGGGTCAACTTGCCGGTGACGTATTGCCTGAGGGCCGGCGTGACATCGATGTGGTGTCCCGAAATGCTCAACTGCATGAGATGCCTCCTTTGACATGATATCGGTGATTCGGCGCCGAGTCGGTATGCGGTACGGGCATCCGGCACGCCAGGCGGACAGCAATGCTGAATGGGCTCGGCTAGAGTATCGGTTGTTCGGCAGACCGGCCCCGCAACCAGTTGCGGGGCGTCGCCACCTGCCGAAGCGGTGCTTCGGCTCGGGCTGCGCCCGACCGGTGGCGACCCTTAAAGGTGCCGGATGCCCGCACCGCACACCGACTCTCATCCTACTGCCAAACGTTCCTTGCACGTCAGCGTCCCGGCTCGCCGGTTTCCCGTCTTTCATAGCAAGCTCTTGCGCCGGTTCGACGCTGGAATTGACATCGATTCGCGGTACTTGGCAACGGTGCGCCTGGCGACATTGATGTTCCGTTCCGCCAGTATTGCCGCGATCCGGCTGTCGCTCAACGGTTTTCTGGGGTTTTCGTCCGCGGTGAGTTTTCGGATCAGCGCACGGATCGCGGTGCTGGAAATTTCGTCGCCGTCGGCGGTGTTCACGTGGCTCGAGAAGAAGTACTTCAGTTCGAACAGCCCGCGGGGCGTCTGCATGTATTTCCTGCTGGTGACCCTGGAAATGGTCGACTCGTGCAGGTTCACCGCTTCGGCGACATCGTGCAGCACCAGGGGCCGCATGGCCTCCTCGCCGTGTTCCAGGAAGGCGCGCTGGAACTCGACGATCTTGCTCGCCACCCTGAGCAGCGTCTCGTGCCGGCTTTCCAGGCTTTTAAGGAACCAGCGGGCTTCGTTCAGGTTGTCCCTGAGCCAGGTGTTCTGGCGGCTGTTGTCGGCGCGCCGCACGAGCGAGGCATAGCCCTGGTTGATGCGCAGCGCCGGGGTCGCTTCCGGGTTCAGTTCGACCACCCAACGGTCTTTCTCCTTGCGCACCACCACGTCGGGAATCACGTACTCCGCCGGCCCGGAGGCCAGCGCGGCGCCGGGGCGCGGGTTCAGCGACCGGATCAGGGCGGCGATCTCGGCGAGTTCCGGTTCACCGAGCCGTGTCCTGCGCTTGAGGGTGGTGAAGTCCCGCTCGCCCAGGAGGCCGATGTGTTTCGAGACGACGGCGATGGCTTCGTTGCGCCAGGGGGTTGCGGCGTCCAGCGCTTCGAGTTGCAGGGTGAGGCATTCGGGAATGTCCCTGGCCGCAACGCCGGCCGGGTCGAACTGCTGGACGTGCTTCAGGACGGTATCCACTTCGTCGGCGCCGATCCCCAATGCCGGATCGAAACTCTCCAGCAGGTCGTCCATGCCGGCCTCGAGCATGCCGTCGGCGTTGATGGCGTCGATGATTGCCGTGGCGATCAGGCGGTCGGTATCGGACATGGGCGTCAGGTTCAACTGCCAGCGCAGGTGGTCGTCAAGGGTCTCCGCGGCGCTGTTGGTGTCGGCGATGTCGCGATAGGCCTCGCTTGTGTTTGCGGGCGTTGCGGGGGGCTGGTAGATGTCGTCCCAGTTGCTGTCGACGGGCAGGTCCTCGGGTATGGGCCGGGCCAGTTCGGCGTCCACGGCGGGCTGTTCCGGCGCGGTTTCCGCGTTGTCGGAAAAACCGGCGGGATCGGATGTGCCGGCTAAATCTCCGGAAGCGTTTGCGTGCGCGGGGTGGCCGGCATCGGAGAGACCCGCCGATTCCCGGTCGCGCACGGGTTCGCGGGCCGCCTGCTCATTGGCTTCGCCCTCGGCGTCTTCCTCCAGCATGGGGTTGCTCTCGAGCATGTCGCGGACCTCGCGCTGAAGATCCGGCGCGGAAAGCTGCAGCAGGCGAATGGCCTGCTGCAATTGCGGGGTCATCCTGAGTTGCTGGCGGAGGCCCAGGGACAGGGTGGGCTTCATGGCGGTGCGGAACGGTACGCCACGGCGTCAAAGGCGAAAGCTCTCGCCCAGGTAGACGTTGCGCACCGTATCGTTGGCCAGGATCGCGTCGGCGTTTCCTTCCGCGATGATGTGCCCTTCGTTGACGATGTAGGCCCGGTCGCAGATATCCAGGGTGTCCCGCACGTTGTGGTCGGTGACGAGCACGCCGATGTCACGGGCCGCGAGGTCGCGCATCTCCTGCTTGATGTCGCCCACGGAAATGGGGTCGACCCCCGCGAACGGCTCGTCGAGCAGCATGAACCGGGGATTGCTGGCCAATGCCCGCGCGATCTCGACACGCCGGCGTTCCCCCCCGGAAAGCCGCTCGCCGAGAGACTTGCGCACGGCGTGCAGATTGAACTCGTCGAGTAGCTGTTCGAGCAGCCGCGCTTGGGCTTTCCGGTCCAGGTCTCGGCGCAGTTCCAGGATGGCGCGCAGGTTGTCCTCGGCCGAGAGTTTCCGGAACACGCTGGCTTCCTGGGGAAGGTAGCCGATGCCGGCCCGGGCGCGGAGGTGCATCGGCGATGCGGAAAGGTCGTGCCCGTCGAGTGAGATCGTGCCGCCTTCGGCCTTGAGGAGCCCCACGATCATGTAGAAGCAGGTGGTCTTGCCGGCGCCGTTCGGCCCGAGCAGGCCGACGATCTCGCCGCTTTCCACCCTGAGGCTGACGTTCTCGACGGCGAGCCGCGTCCGGTATTCCTTGCGCAGGCGCCGGGCTTCCAGGACGGCCACGGGTTATTGTCCGTCCTGCCCGGCGGGCATGAGGGTCGTGTGCACCGGCCCCTGTTCCGGCGCCCCGGCCGCGACCCGGCCCGCGCGGATGTCGTATCGGATCAGGTCGCCCTCAAGCGAATTGCCCCGTTGTTCGAGATGCGCATCGCCCACAAGGTCGATGCGTGCCTCCTGGGTGTGGTAGACGATGGTGGATGCATCCGCGTCGACCTGCCCCGAATCGTCTTCCAGTTCCTGGGTGTACCTGGCGGGCCCGCCGTTGGCCGTGATGCGGACCACCTTGCCGTCGTGATAGTCGACGACCATACGCTCGGCGTGCACCCTGAGCGTGCCCTGCTCCACGCGCACGGCCCCGAGGTAGACGATCCTGCCTGCCCGGCGCTCGATCTCCGCGGATTCCGAGTGAATGTGGATGGGCTGCGCGGCATCTTCGGGCAATGCCCAGGCGGCGCCCGAAGCCAGCGCCCAGGCCGCGGCGATTCCGGCCGTCGCGCGGCGGTCAGCCCGGGCCGCTGTTCTATGGTTGGTCCGCTGCTTGATTTTCCTGGAATTGCTCGCGTTGGACGATGGTGTGGACTGCTGCATCTTTTCCGGAAGCTAGCTGCATCGACCCGCGCGTCAAATCGGCCTGCATTCCGCGGGCTGTCGTGCGGCCGACATCGGTGTCGATCATAACATCTCCCCCGGTTTCGGCGTATTTGCGATCGGGATAGAGATCGAGAGCTTCGCAGCGGATCGTGATGAAGTCGGAGCCGGAGCCGGCCTGGTGGACAACCACGGCCTCACGCAGCAAAACCTGCTCGCCCCCGGGCTCCTGGGCCGTGCCGTGGATCTCGCCGCGCAGCGACGTGACGCGCCACGGGGGGTCGGGTTCGCTGTGGAGTTCGAGGTCGGGGGCGAGCAGCCGCGTGAATTGCTCGTCCTCGAAGTGGCGGATCTCCCGGGCCGTCAGCCGGTACTGAACGGCGCCGTCGTCCTGGAACTGGGTGATCGAGGCGCCTTCCATCAGCAGGTCGGGCTCGTCGGCCAGTTCCGGCGGCAGGGCGCCGGGGGCGACGCTGCCGCGCCAGGGCGCGAAATAGAAGGTGAGCAGCAGGGCGCCGACTGCGAGCAGGACGCCGACGGCCAGGCCGTACTGTTCGTTGACTCGCATGAAACAATCTACAACTGTTTGATTTTACAGGAAAATATATTTGACATAATAGGGTAATTCAACACCGAGTCGGCATACGGTGCAGGCATCCGGCACGCCAAGCGGACGCGTTGTGGCGGAATTCGAGGGCGCAGGGGTGCTTTAAAGGTGCCGGATGCCTGCACCGTACACCGACTCTCATCCTGGAGCCAAACAGTTCCTTGCGCGTCAGCGACCTGACGGGGCGGGTTGGGAACTTTCCTGTAGCAAATTGCAAGGCTTTGATTTTAAAGAAAAACGGATTTGACATAGTTTCGTCAATCTCAACAGCGAGTTCGCATGCGGCGCTTCCCTTTCGGCGCACGGCCACATCATCCTGCATCATTCAAGGCTTTCGGACGAGCTTAACGCGCCGAAAGGGAAGCGCCGCATACGAACTCTTTCCCAAGATTCGGCGTCGTTCCCGGCGCGTCCTCGTCCCGGCGCGCCGGATTGCCGACTCGCATTGATCAGATCTGTCGCCGGTTTGGCTCGCCGGGGGGCGGGTGTTCCCGGACACTGAGAATCAGGCGACAGACGTCGCTGGCGGCGCCGTTACCGCCGGGCCGTTCGGTGACGTGGTGTGCCGCCTGGCGGACTTCGGGCTGGCCGTTGGGCACCGAGACGGCGAGGCCGACGGCTTCGAGGACGGGAAGGTCCGGCAGGTCGTCGCCCACGTAGGCGCAGGCGACGGCGTCGAGGTCGAGTTTGTCGAGTAGTTTGTTCAGTGCATCGAGCTTGTCCGCGGCGCCGGCGTGGAGGTGGCGAATGCCGAGTTCCCGGGCCCGCCGTTCGACCATGGGAGATTGCCGTCCGGTAATCAGTGCTACCTCGATGCCGCTTGCGATCAGCCGCTTGATGGCGGAGCCGTCCTGGGCGTTGAACGACTTGATCTCGTCGCCCTTGTCCGTGTAGGTGATGCTGCCGTCGGTGAGCACGCCGTCGACGTCGAAGGCCACCAGCCGGATGTGTCGGGCTCGTCGTGCGGTTTCTTCGTCCAAGCTAGTGCACCGACTGCTGCACGAGTAGCGAGTTGTATCCCACCCAGGCGAGGAGCATGACGGCGCCCTCGAACCGGGTGATTACGGCCCGGGAATTGATGCCGTAGGCGAAGAGGGCGAGGAGCAGCGTCAGCGCGGCCATCATGCCGCAGTCGCGCCACAGGGCCACCGGTTCCATCTGCACCGTGGTCACGAAGCCGGGCACGGCCAGCACGGCCAGGATGTTCAGGATGTTGGAGCCGACCACGTTGCCGATGGCGATGTCGGTGTGGCCCTTGACGGCGGCGGCGACGGTGGCTGCAAGTTCCGGCAGGCTCGTGCCGACCGCGACGATGGTGAGGCCGATCACCAGGTCGCTGACACCCAGCCGGTGGGCGATGTCCGAGGCGGACCAGACCAGCAGGTGGGAACTGGCCACCAGAATGACGAGGCCCCCGATGAGCCACAGAACGCCCTGCCAGGTGGTCATCTCCGGGAGTTCGTCGAGGTCGGCCTGAATCGTTTCGGATATCTCGGTGTGGGCCGGGGTGCGCTGGGAGACCAGGAAATAGAGGATCAGCAGCAGCCCGGCCAGGAGAATGAGGCTGTCGACGACGTTCAGCTCCAGGTTGAACATCAGCACGAGCGCCAGCAGGGTGGCGCCGAGCAGCCAGGGAAGCTCCGCCTGCAGCACCCGCACCGAGAAGGGGAGCGGGGCGACGAGGGCGGTCACCCCGAGAACCAGCCCGATGTTGGCGATGTTGGAACCGATGGCGTTGCCGATGCCCAGCAGCGGATTGCCGGCAAGGGAGGCGGTGATGGCCACGAAGATCTCGGGGGCCGAGGTGCCGATGGAGACGATGGTCAGCCCGATGAGAATCTTCGAGACGCCGAGGTTATGGGCGGTGCTCGCGGCGCCCGACAGGAACTTGTCCGCGCTCCAGACCAGCGCCATGAAACCGACGATCAACCCGAGTACGGGTATCCACATACCGAGGAAACAGGATGGCTCGCGCAGCCGGGACCTGCACTTTAGACGCTGTTCGGAAATTAGTCACACCCGCAGCCGCGCCGGCGGGCGGCGGCCGGGGATGACGGGCGCTTTCTTGTGCCGGCCTGCCGCAAATGCTCAAATTCCGCCCATGCCCGAGCAAGCCGACAACGTCAGGACGGGAGCGGCCGTCTCCGGCGACGAGAATCTCGTCGAAATCCGCGATCTCTGCTACGCCATCGGCGAACTGGTGATTTTCGACGAACTGTCGCTCACCGTTCCCCGGGGGCGCATCACCGCCATCATGGGGCCGAGCGGCTGCGGCAAGACGACGCTGCTCAGGATGATCGGCGGCAGCCTGAAGCCCGACCGCGGCCGGATACTCCTCGACGGCCGCGATGTGTCGAGGCTGCCCCGGGCGGAACTCTTCTCGATACGCCGGCGCATGGGCGTACTGTTCCAGTCCGCCGCGCTGTTCACGGACCTGAACGTGTTCGAGAACGTGGCCTTCCCCATGCGGGTGCACACCAGCCTGCCGGAAGACACGATTCGCGACCTGGTGCTGATGAAGCTGAATGCGGTGGGGCTGCGCGGCGCGCGCGAACTCATGCCCGCCGAGCTTTCCGGCGGCATGGGGCGCCGGGTGGCGCTGGCCCGGGCAATCGCCCTCGACCCGGACCTCATCATGTACGACGAGCCGTTCGCCGGCCAGGACCCCATCGCCATGGGCGTGCTGCTGAGCCTCATCCGCAATCTCAACGCGGCGCTCGGCACCACGAGCCTGATCGTCTCCCACGACATTCACGAAACCGCCAGCATCGCCGACCGCATCTATGTGCTGTCCGCCGGCGGCGTCATCGGCGCCGGCGCCGCGGACGTGCTCAAGGACCACCCCGAGCCCGAAGTCCGCCAGTTCATCAACGGCACGCCCGACGGCCCCGTCCCGTTCCACTACCCGGCCCCCGATTTCGAGCAGGACCTGCTCGAAGAACCCGGCGAAGGCAAGCGCCAGGGCCGCTAGAAAACGATGCCGGACTTGCTGCTCCGCCTCGGACACCGGGCCCTGAACCGCATGGCGAGCCTCGGCCGCGCCTCCATGCTGTGGGTCGCCTCGGTTTTCTGGTTGCCGAAGCCGGCCGATCTTTACCTTGTGGTCCGCCAGATCCACAACGTGGGCGTGCTCTCGCTTATCATCGTCATGCTGTCCGCCTTCTCCATCGGCGCCGTGCTGGCCCTGCAGTTCTACACCCAATTGGCGCGCTTCGGCGCCCAGGACGCGGTGGGCGTGGGGCTTGCCGTGGTGCTGCTGCGCGAACTCGGCCCGGTGATCACGGCGCTCCTGTTCGCCGGACGGGCGGGGTCGGCCATCACCGCCGAGATCGGCCTGATGAAGTCCACCGAGCAGCTCACCAGCATGGAAATGATGGGCGTGGATCCGCTCCGGCGGGTGGTGGCGCCCCGGCTCTGGGCCGGATTCATCAGCCTGCCGCTGCTCACGGCCATATTCAACGTCGTCGCCATTTACGGCGGGGTGGTGGTCGGCATAGAGTGGCTGGGCATCGAGCGCGGCGCCTTCTGGTCTGGCATGACGGATGTCGTGGAGATCTGGGAGGACATCGGCAAGGGCATGCTGAAAAGCGTCTTCTTTGCCGTTGTGGTGACCTGGATCGCGGTCTATCAGGGTTACGATACCTATCCCTCGGCGGAGGGCATCGGGCTTGCCACCACGCGCACGGTCGTGTATTCGTCGGTGATGATCCTGGCCCTGGATTTCCTGCTGACGCTCAGCATGTACGGAGATTTCTGAAGGAGAGATCGGAAGGAGGATTGACCATGCGCATGCGAACGGTGGAAATCAGCGTCGGCGCTTTCGTGCTGGCCGGCATCCTGGCCCTCGTCTTCCTGGTCGTGCGGGTGAGCGGCATCAACTTCGAGGACAGTTCCACCTATTCGATCTCCGCGCGTTTCGACGATGTGGCGGGCCTCAAGCGCCGCGCCAAGGTGAGCCTGGCGGGTGTGGTGATCGGGCGCGTCTCGCACATCCAGGTAGACACCGAGTACGGCGAGGCTGTGGTGCACATGGAGATCGAGAGGCGGGCGGGCCCGCTGAGCACCGATACCGGCGCGCAGATACTCACCGAGGGGATCATCGGCTCGCGCTACGTGAGCCTGCTGCCGGGCGCCGACGAGGAGGTACTCGACGACGGCGATGAAATTCTGGACACCCAGGGTGCGCTGGTGCTCGAGAACCTCATCGGCGACCTGGTAACGAACCTCGGCTCATGACTGAACGCCTGGGCGCAATGTGCATTTCGGCCGCGTTGGCGATTGGCTTCGCCGGGCTTGTCGTTGCTGTGCCGCAGGCCGCCGGGGCCGGCGCCGAGGTGGCCGCCGCCGAGTTCGAATCGGCGCCGCACCGGATCGTGCAGGAGAAATCCGAGGAGTTGCTCGATCTCATCGAGACATCCCGTGCCTGGGTCGACGAGGATCCCGACCGCTTCTTTGACGAAGTGGATGCGCTGCTGACGCCGGCCATCGATTTCGCGGGGTTCGCCCGGGGCGTGATGTCGGTGCACTACCGCAAGGCCACGGCGGATCAGCGCCGGCGCTTTGCCGACAACTTCAAGTCCGGCCTGCTCCGAACCTATGCGCTGTCGCTGACGTCGTTCAAGGACGGCGAGGTCGTGGTGCTGCCCCCGGACGGGCCGCCGCGCCGGCCCGACCGGCAGAACGTCAGAATGGAGATACGCACCGGCGGCAACGTGCATCCGGTCATCTACACCATGAGGCTGGGCAAGGACGGCGTGTGGCGGATCGGCAACATCGTCATCGCCGGCGTGAACATCGGCCTGACTTTCCGCAGCCAGTTCAAGAGCGCGGTAGCAGACGCAAGGTATGGTGGAGACCTTGACCGCGTAATCGATGCCTGGGCTCTAGTGGTGGCCGAGGAGGGCGCCCCGGAAGCGAAGGAAAACGCCGGCGCATGAGACCCTGGGCACTGGACGGAAACGGGCGCCTGTCGGGCGGCGTCACCTTCGAGAACCTCGCCGAGATCCGTTCGGCCGGGGAATCGCTGATTCGGGAATCGCAACAGGGCACCGTCGAGTTCGACTGTTCCGGGCTGGAGGATGCCAACAGCGTGGCGGTTGCGCTGCTCATCGCCTGGCGGCGCGCGGCCAGCGGTTGCGGGAAGACCGTGACGTTCAAGGGCGCATCCCGGGGCCTGCGCAATATCGCCGCCTTCTCCGGCCTCAGCGGCGTACTGGCATTGGATGCCTGATGCTGCCGGGCCACCGCAGCAATTCATTCATGAACAGGTCGGGCTAGAGGGCATCTGCATGGAGCATCTGGAGCGCGAGGTTGAAGGGCGCATACGCGATGCGCTGCCCGGCAGTGACGTGGCGGTGGCCCTGGAGGGAAACCGGGCGCTGATCAGGGTAACCAGCGACAGCTTCGAGGCTCTGAGCCGGGTGCGCCGGCACCAGGCCGTCTACGCCTGCATTCAGGGCTTCATCGCCGACGGCAGCCTGCACGCCGTTACGATCGATGCAAGAACCGCCGCCGAGCGCGCCTGAGCGGTCCGGGCGCGGGACGGGGCACCGATGGAAAAGCTGGTCATAGACGGCGGCAAACGGCTCGAGGGGTCGCTCAGGGTATCCGGCGCCAAGAACGCGGCGCTGCCGATACTGGCGGCAAGCCTGCTCACGGCCGAGCGGGTGGCACTGGGAAACGCGCCGCGCCTCAACGACATCGGCACCATGCTCAAGCTGCTGCGCGGCCTGGGCGCGGATGCCGTCGACGACGGCAACTCGGGCATCGAGATTACCGCCGCAAACCTGAGCGAGCTGCGCGCGCCCTACGACCTGGTGAAGACCATGCGGGCGTCCTTTCTCGTGTTGGGGCCGCTGCTCGCCCGGTTCGGCGGCGGCGAGGTGTCGCTGCCCGGGGGCTGCGCCATCGGTGCGCGGCCGGTCGACCAGCATCTGAAAGGCTTCGCCGCCATGGGCGCCGAGATCGGCATGCGGGACGGCTACGTGCGGGCGAGCGCTCCCGGAGGGCTCAGGGGCGCCGAGGTGGAAATGGACACGGTCACGGTGGGCGGCACGGAAAACCTGATGATGGCGGCGACGCTGGCGGAAGGGAAAACGGTGCTGAGGCGCGCTGCCCGCGAGCCGGAGATCGTCGATCTCGGGAATTTCCTCAACGCCATGGGAGCACGCGTCTCCGGGCACGGCACATCGACCGTGGTAATCGACGGCGTTGAGCAGCTTGGCGGTACCGGCTACGCGATCATGCCCGACCGGGTGGAAGCGGGCACCTACCTGATTGCCGTTGCCGCAACGCGCGGACGTGTCCGCCTCACCGGCGTCGATCCACGCACCCTCGGTGCGGTGCTGGAGCGGCTCATGGTGGCCGGCGCCGACATTCGTACCGGCAAGGGCTGGGTGGAGCTGGACATGCGGGCGAGGCCGAGGGCGGTCGACATCGAAACGGCGCCCTATCCCGGCTTTCCGACGGACATGCAGGCCCAGTTCCTGGCCATGAACGCGATCGCCGAGGGCGACTGCCGCGTCACCGAGAACATCTTCGAAAACCGCTTCATGCATGTGCAGGAGATCAACCGGCTCGGCGCCAGGATCGAATTGCGGGGCAGGTCGACGGCGCTGGTGCACGGTGTGGAGCGGCTCAGGGCGGCCCCGGTCATGGCCACGGACCTGCGCGCATCGTTCAGCCTCGTCGTGGCGGGGCTGGTCGCCGAGGGCAGGACCACCATCGACCGCATCTACCACATCGACCGGGGGTACGAGGCGATCGAGGACAAGCTGTCGGCGCTGGGCGCCGATGTGCGGCGCATCTGACCCCGCGGCGAGCCGAAAACGTAGAATCTTATGGCACAGGACACCAGGTTGAAGATCCGCCGTCTGCGCAGCGCCGCGCCGGGCTTCGCACGGGAACTCGACGAGTTGACGGGAATCGAGTCGGAATCCGCGGATGTGGCGAGGGTGGCGGCGGAGATCGTGGCTGCGGTGAAGGCGCGGGGGGACGCGGCCCTGGTGGAGTACACCAACCGGTTCGACGGCGCCAGCGTCACCGATATCCGCGAACTCAAGCTGGATCCGGAGGCGTTTCGCCAGGCGTTCGAGAGCCTGCCCGACGAGCGGCGCAAGGCACTGGAAGACGCCGCCGGGCGCATCGATCGCTTTCACCGGAGCCAGGCCGGGGAATCCTGGAGCTACCGCGACGAACTGGGCAACCGCCTGGGCGTGCGCATTACCGCGCTGGAGAGGATCGGCGTCTATGTTCCGGGCGGCCGGGCCGCCTACCCGTCGACGGTGCTGATGACGGTGGTTCCGGCGCGGGTGGCGGGCGTGGGCGAGGTGGTCGTCACCATGCCGACCCCCGGCGGTGAGCGGGATCCGATGGTGCTTGCCGCCCTGCACCTGGTCGGCGTTACCGAGGCCTGGGCGGTCGGCGGGGCGCAGGCCGTGGGCGCCCTGGCATGGGGCACGGAGAGCATCGCCGCGGTGGACAAGATCGTCGGCCCGGGCAACGCCTACGTGGCGGCGGCCAAGCGCCAGGTGTACGGCAGGACCGGCATCGACCTGATCGCCGGGCCGAGCGAGATCCTGATCGTCACCGACGGTTCCGCGCCCGTGGACTGGCTGGCCTGCGACCTGTTCGCCCAGGCGGAGCACGATGAACTGGCCCAGAGCCTGCTCCTGTGCCCGGACAGGGATTATCTCGACGCTCTGGCATCGCGCATGGCCGACCTGCTCGGCGAACGCGAGCGCCGGGACATCATTGCGAGTTCCCTGGAAAGCCGCGGTGCGCTGATCGAGACCGCTTCCCTGGAAGAAGCGGTGGAGATCGCCAACCGCATCGCCCCGGAGCACCTGATGCTCGCCGTGCGGGACCCGGACGGGCTGCTCGAGGGTGTGCGCAACGCGGGCGCCATTTTTCTCGGCGCCCACTCGCCGGAGGTCATGGGCGATTACGTGGCCGGGCCGAGCCACGTGCTGCCCACCTACGGCACCGCGCGGTTCTCCTCGCCCCTGGGCGTCGAGGATTTTCAGAAGCGCAGCTCCGTCATCGCGCTCACGCCCGAGGGCTGCCGGGCACTGGCGCGTACGGCCTCGGTGCTGGCGAGAAGCGAAGGCCTGGAAGCCCATGCCCTGGCGGCGGAAGCGCGCAGCGGGCCTGGGCATGAGCGCCCGGCGGAGCGATAGGCCTCCGCAACCATGTCGCCCGCACAACGATACCGGCAGGAACTGGCGGCCGGAAACCTCATCGACGACGCGGCGCAGCGCGAGGCGGTGGCGTTGCTCGACGACCTGCATCACCGGCTCGGGAACCGGCGGACGCGGAGCCGTTGGCCGTTCCGTCGCCGCGATCCGGGGCCGGAACGCGGCCTGTACCTGTGGGGAGGCGTAGGCCGGGGCAAGACGATGCTGATGGACCTCTTCCATGAATGCGCCCCGGTCGGCAAGGTGCGCATGCACTTCCACCGGTTCATGCGCCGGGTGCACGACGACCTGCACGCGTTGCGCGGCACGCCGGACCCGTTGCGCCGGGTTGCGGACGGATTGGCGGAACGGGCCCGGGTGCTGTGCTTCGACGAGTTCTTCGTGGCGGACATCGGCGACGCCATGATCCTGGGCGAACTGCTGGGAAACCTGTTCGGGCGCGGCGTGACCCTGGTGGCCACGTCGAACGTGCGGCCGGCCCTGCTCTACGAGAACGGCCTGCAGCGCCGCCGCTTCCTGCCGGCCATAGACGCGCTGGAGACGCATACCCTGGTGCATCGAGTGGACGGCGCTGTCGATCACCGCCTCAGAACCCTGAAACGCGCCGAGATCTACCACTGGCCGCTGGACGACGGGGCGGAGCGGGGCCTTGCGGCCAGTTTCGACGCGCTCGCGCCGGGGCAGTCACGGAAATCGGTAGACCTTGAAGTCAACGGGCGCAGTATCCATGCCCACCGCCTCGCCGACGACGTGGCCTGGTTCGAGTTTGCCGAACTCTGCGAAGGGCCGCGCAGCGCCAACGACTACATCGAACTCGCCCGGTGCCACAATACGGTGCTGGTCTCGAACCTGAAGCGCTTCGATGCGGGCCGTGAAGACGCGGCGCGCCGGTTCATCAGCCTGGTGGACGAGTTCTACGACCGCAACGTGAAGCTGATCGTCTCGGCGGATGCGCCGGTGGGTGATCTGTACGGCGGCGAGCGGCACCGCCGGGAGTTCGAGCGCACCTCGAGCCGCCTCATCGAAATGCAGTCCCACGCCTATCTCGCGAAGTCCCACAAGGCCGGCTGAACGGCGTTCCGGGGCCTTTCCGGCGGGTGGCGCCGATATTGTCAAAGCCATACCCAATCGTTAACATGCGCGCCTTCCGAAATCCGGCTCACTGCCGGCGGAAGTGCGCTCAAGTGTTGCGCTGCCATCCACGGCCGCAGTGGTTCATTCATGAACAGGCATGAACAGGCCCGGTTGGAGAAAACGGCGAACGGGTGCGAACTCCACTCATTTGACGGCCTGATCCGGGAACGATAGGTCCAGAAGTCATGAAAACGGTCAGCATGCGCGCGCAGGACGTGGAGCGTTCCTGGTACGTTGTCGACGCCGAGAATCGCACCCTCGGCCGCCTCGCATCGGCGGTGGCCCACCGGCTGCGGGGCAAGCACAAGCCGGAATACACGCCGCATGTCGACACGGGCGACTACATCATCGTCGTCAATGCCGCCAAGGTCCGGGTGACGGGCAACAAGGAAACGGGCAAGGTCTACCATCGGCACAGCGGCTATCCGGGCGGCATCAGGAGCACCAGCCTGAACAGGCTGCGCCAGACCCATCCGGAGCGGATCATCGAGAAGGCCGTGAAGGGCATGCTGCCGAGAAATCCCCTCGGGCGCGCCATGTTCAGGAAGCTCAAGGTCTATGCCGGCCCCGACCACCCCCACGCGGCGCAGCAACCCCACCCCATCGAAATCTGACGGAGCAATCGTGGCGGACCAGACGACATACGGAACCGGCAGGCGCAAGACCTCTGCCGCCAGGGTATACATCGCTTCCGGCTCGGGCAGCATCACGGTCAACTCCCGGCCGCTCGACCGCTATTTCGGCCGCGAGACGGCGCGCATGATCGTCCGTCAGCCGCTCGAGGTGGCGGAGCTCGCCGACAAGGTGGACATCCGGGTGACCGTTCGCGGCGGCGGCAACTCCGGCCAGGCGGGGGCGATCCGGCACGGCATCGCCCGGGCGCTGGTGGAGCAGGACGAGACGCTGCGCCAGCCGCTGCGCCAGGCGGGGTTCCTCACCCGGGACGCGCGGGAGGTCGAGCGGAAGAAGGTCGGTTTGCGCAAGGCACGCAAGCGTCCCCAGTACTCCAAGCGCTGATCGGGCGGAGTATCCTGCCGGGCTGGGTGGCCGAGTGGTCGCAGGGGTCGCTGTGTTAGAATTCGCTTGCCTCGACGGCGGCGGCAAAACCAGAAAAAGCCGTCAAAACCACCAGAATCAGCTTCTTGACAGGAACTTTTCGCCTTGAGCACCGATACGTTCGATGAACCGGCCGCGGGCGGGCAGGGCGCACCCGAAGCCAACCGCAAGCGGCGCAACTTTCTGGTGGGCGCCACGGCCACCATCGGCGGCGTCGGCGCCATCGGAGCGGCGGTTCCCTTCGTTCGCTCCTGGCTGCCGAGCGCCCGGGCGCGCGCTGCCGGCGCCCCGGTAACCCTCGACATCTCCAAGCTTCGCCCCGGCGAGATCCTCGGCCCCATTCCGGCCTGGCGGGGCAAGCCCGTTTTCGTGGTAAAGCGGGACGAGGCGGCCGTCGAGCGCCTCAAGGCGGAAAACGACAGCCTGGCGGACGAGAATTCCGAAAACCTCGAGATGCAGCCCGACTACGCGCGCAATCCCTGGCGCTCCAAGCGCCCCGACATCGGCGTGTACCTGGGCCTGTGCACCCACCTCGGCTGCTCCCCCAAGTACCACGGCGTGATTCGCCCTGAGCCCTTCGACCCCAACTGGCAAGGCGGGTTCTTCTGCCCCTGCCACGGTTCGCGCTTCGACCTGGCGGGCCGGGTGGTCAAGGCGGTGCCGGCGCCCGATAACCTGGAGGTGCCCCCCTACCGGTTCGTATCGGACACGGTCATCGTCATCGGCGAGGACGAGGAGACGGCCTGATGCAGCAGAGCCAAGGCAGGTTCGCGACAAACCTGCGCTCCTTCGTCGGCTGGCTGGACGACCGCTTCCCCGCGACGGAGACCTGGGAATACCACCTCTCGAAGTACTACGCCCCCAGGAACCACAACTTCTGGTATCTCATGGGCTGGCTGGCCACCTTCATCCTGGTGCTGCAGCTTGTCACCGGCATCTGGCTGACCATGAGCTACGTGCCGAGCGGGGAGGGGGCGTTCGCCTCGGTCGAGTACATCATGCGCGACGTGGAATTCGGCTGGCTGCTCCGCTACCTGCATTCCACGGGCGCCTCGGCCTTCTTCGTGATCGTCTATCTGCACATGTTCCGCGGCCTGATGTACGGGTCGTACCGCAAACCCCGGGAGCTTCTGTGGCTGATCGGCATGGCCATCTACCTGGCGTTGATGGCGGAAGGCTTCTTCGGCTATCTCCTCCCCTGGGGCAACATGTCCTACTGGGGCGCGCAGGTCATCGTCTCGCTGGTGGGCGCCATACCCTTCGTGGGCCCAGACCTGATGGAGTGGCTGCGCGGCGACTACCTCATGTCGGACATCACCCTGAACCGCTTCTTCGCGCTGCACGTGGTGGCCCTGCCGCTCATCCTGGTGGGGCTGGTGTTCGTGCATTTCATCGCGTTGCACCACGTCGGCTCCACGGCGCCGGACGGCGTGGACATCAAGAAGTTCAAGGACGCGGCCGGCAAGCCCCTCGACGGCGTGCCGTTCTGGCCCTACACGGTAACCCACGACGTGCACGCCACCGTGGTTTTCCTGTTCCTGTTCTGCGCGGTGGTGTTCTTCGCACCGGAGATGGGCGGTTACTTCCTGGAGAAACCGAATTTCGAGATGGCCGACCCACTGAAGACACCCGAGCACATCGCGCCGGTGTGGTACTACACGCCGTTCTACGCCATGCTGCGCGCGGCGACCTTCCCGCTGTTCGGCGTACCGGCAAAGTTCTGGGGGCTGGTGGTGATGGTGGGCGCCATCGTCATCCCCGCCTTCCTGCCGTGGCTCGACAAGAGCCCGGTTGCGCCCATGCGCTTCAAGGGGGCCATCTCCAAGGCGATGCTGGCGATCTTCGTGGTCAGCTTCTTCATACTGGGTTACCTGGGGATGGTGCCGCCGTCGCCGCTGGCCACGGTCCTTGCCCAGATCTGCACCGTGCTCTACTTCGCCTACTTCGTGCTGATGCCGTGGTATACGCGGGCGGAGAAGACCAGGCCCGTGCCTGAACGGGTCGCCTGACCAAACGATGCCCGATGTTCAAGCCTGAGGGGAATACGGCCAACGTGCGCGAATCCGACCCATCTGCCCACCTTCACCCGCCAGCTAGCAGCCCGTGGCGAAAGTCCGGCGTAGCACCGAGAACGCCGATGCGCCCGCCTGACAAGGCGCGAGGAACGAAAATATCGGGCATATTTGAGCGACGAGCAACGCAGTCAGGCGGGATGCAGCGGCGTTCGAATGCAGGCGGACTTTTGCCACGGGCTGCTAGAGGCCCGGCAATGGCGCACCGACTCGTTCTGGTCCTGGCGGCGCTCTTCGCAACGGCAACCGGAAACCTGCCGAACCCCGCCGCGGCGGCGGCATCCGGCTGGCCCATGGAGGCGATGGAACCCGACCTGCGCGACCTGCCGTCGCTGCAGCGCGGCCTGCGCCTGTACACGAACTACTGCCTCGGCTGCCACTCCCTGCGTTTTCAGCGCTATGAGCGCACCGCGGACGACCTGGGCATCCCCCACGACGTCGCCCTCGAGACGGTGATCTTCACCGGCCAGAAGATCGGCGAACCGATGACCACGTCGATGGACACCGACCAGGCCCGCGACTGGTTCGGCGGCCCCGCCCCGGACCTCACGATGGTGACGCGGGTGCGCAGCCCCGAATGGCTCTACAACTACCTGAAAGCCTTCTATGTGGACGAGTCCCGCCCGTTCGGCGTGAACAACAAGGTTTTCGAGAACGTGGGCATGCCCCATGTCATGCTCGATCTGCAGGGCGTGCAGAGAGACATGTGCGCGCCGGAAGCCGAGGACTGTTTCGAACTGGCCGTCGATGCGGGCACCGGGCTTTATTCCAGCGGGGAGTACGACCGGGCGGTGTTTGACCTGGTCAACTTTCTCCACTATGTCGGAGAGCCGATGCGGCTCGAACGGCAGCGGCTGGGCGTCTATGTGCTGCTGTTTCTCGCCTTTCTGGGTGTATTCACCTGGTTGCTGAACCGGGAGTTCTGGAAGGACGTTCACTGATATTTCCAACCGGCGGAGCCCGGCTGCCGGGCCCGCGAGGAACAGCGCCATGAGCCTAGTCACCCGACGATCTTCAATGACCTTCTTCTCGGACGCGCGGGATCACTATTCCCATCGGGTGAGGATGGTGCTGGCCGAAAAGAGCGTCACCGTCGACATCGTCGACATCGACCCCAACCGCAAACCGGAAGAGCTGGTCGAGATCAGCCCCTACAACAGCCTGCCCATACTGGCCGACAGGGACCTGGTGCTCTACGAGGCGAACGTGATCATGGAGTACCTGGACGAGCGGTTCCCGCACCCGCCGCTCCTGCCCGTCTACCCGGTGCAGCGGGCGCTCTCGAGGCTCTGGATCTCCCGGGTGGAGAAGGAGTGGAGCGGCAAGCTCGATCTGCTGATGACCGGCAAGGGGCGGGAAACCGTACGCACCCGGGCCCGCAACGAGCTGCGCGAGAGCATCGTCGGCATCGCGCCGATCTTCAGCGAGAAGCCGTTCTTCATGAACGACGAGTTCACGCTGGTGGACTGCTGCGTGGCGCCGATATTCTGGCGGCTGAAGGTCGTCGGCATCACCTTGCCCGAGCGCTCCACCCGGCCGCTGCAGAACTACATGCAGATGATCTTCGAGCGCGAATCGTTCCGGTCCAGCCTGACCGAAACGGAACTGGAGATGCAGGAGTAACAACCAGGTTCCCCGCACCCGGTGGTTTCGCTGATCTTGCGGACCTCGCTACGTTCGGCAGCCTTCAGTCGAGGTATTCGAACACCCTGACGATCTGCTGTACTCCGAACACCGACGCGGCAGACTGCACCGCCGCATCGGCCTCGGCGCGGGTCAGAAAGCCCATGAGGTAGACGACGCCGTTCTCCGTCTGCACCTTGACCTTCCGGCCCGGCACATCGTCGGCGACGATCAGCTTCCCTTTTACCTTGCTGGTGAGCCACCCGTCATTGGTGCGGGCCACGTAGGAGATGGGGCCGCCCACGCCGATCTCGTTGTGCACCTTGCTCACCTTGGCGATGCCCTGGGTCACGGCCTGCGCCTTGTTCTTCAGTTCTTCAGTGGATACCTGGCCGATCAGCAGCACGATGCCGCCGTAGCTGACCACGACCAGGTGAGCGCCCTTGAGTTCCGGATCGGATTTGCGGATTTCCCGTTCGACCACCTTCTCGAGCGCCTCGTCGTCGATCATCGACCCGGGCGTTCGCGCCCGGGGATCGTCGGAGAACGTGGCGCAGGACGGGAGCGTCAGTGTGAACACGGGTAGAACCAGCAGTGCCGCGACCCGCCTCAGTAGTGCGACGGCGCGGTACCCCACCGGTTCGGTCTTCGCCGGCTTGAGACGGGCAGTTGAGCCTGGGAGAGCGTCAGCAGGAGTCATCGACCTGAAAAGCGTTCTGGATCCACTCCAGTCTGGCGTCGTAGTTTGGCGTTGTCACCGACACGACGTCAAATCGGACCGGATGAGATGCCAGGTCCCGGCGCGAGCGCAGGAACCAGGCGGCGACCCTGGCCAGGCGCCGCTGTTTGCGCCAGTCGACGGTTTCCTTCGGGTTGGCGAAAGCGGAGGACGCGCGCGACCGGACTTCCACGAAGACGACGATGCCCGCCTTCGTCATGACGAGGTCGACTTCGCCGACCCGGCAGCGGTAGTTCCTGGCGATCAGCCGGAGACCCTTTCCCTGCAGGTATTGCAGGGCGAGATCCTCGGCCCGCCGACCCTTGGCGACGGTGGATGAATCGGACGAGGCGGACTGCGGCGTGGGCCGCTGCCGGGTTGAGGAGGCTCGCCGGGACACGGGACCCTACGGCGCCGCGCCTGCGGCCAGCGGGCGGACCCTGCCGCCGCTGACTGTTGCCCAGGCAAGCCGGCGGCGCACCTGCCCGTCCCGCTCGAGCCGCAGCCTGCCCGTTGCGCCATACACCGGTTCGCCGTGCGCAACCCAGCCCCAGAGACTGACGATGCGAAAGGCGTCCATGCCGAGCGACCGGAGCGCCGCGACATTGCCGCCGCCGCCGAACGATGTCTTCACCGCGCTCCAAAGGGGCTCGGCGTACAGGTTGAAGGGCATCTCGGTAACGTGAAAGCCGCTCAGTTCGGCAAGCGAGGATGCATTGCGCACACTTTGTGAACTGGCGTAAATCGGGGGCACCCGGCCCGCCAGGTGATACTTCAGCGCCGGCGCCAGGGCGGTGGCCTCGAGGTGGTCGACGAAGGCGACCACGCCGTCGAGATCCGAACGCGCCCGGGGCTGGAATTCCACCTTCCTGTTCAGCAGCCGTTCCAGGCTCTCCCTGCGTTCTTCGCTGGCAGCCACTCCCATGGCCGCGCCGACGGATTCGGTGACGGTTCTGACGTCGGTGAACGCCTGGAGTTCGACATCGAACGGCCAGGTATCCGCGAATGCGCGAACGCCGCGCACGGCCCAGTCTTCGGTGCCGCGTATGGCGAGCAGGCGCTTGAGTTTCCGGGCGAGCAGGTGCTCGGTGATGGTCGCCGCTTCGTCTTCGACGGCGAGGCCCAACTGGAGAAACGGGGGTTCGGAGTAAGGCGGCGCCTGGATGCCGGATTCCGGGGGCCGATCCTGGCCGGACTCGCCGCCGCCCGAAGCCTCGATGTAGTTGAGGCCAAGCACCGCCACCCGGGGATTCAGGCCCCGGAGCGCTTCAAGTTTCCCCTTGCTCAACGGGCCGACGATCAGGTCGACGCCGTCCGAGAGGCTGCGCTCGTAAATCGCGCCGATAGGGGCGGCGGCGGTGTCGTATATGCGCACGGGCGGCTTGAGCGGCCCGGTGTCGTCCAGGTAGGCGGCGATGAACCCGTCGCGCACCGCACGGCCGGCCGCCGCCAGGGCGCCGCTCAGGGGAACGAAGAGCGCCACTCGCCCGGGTTCCCGCATTGGCTTGAGCGCGTCGGCGAGGCTGCCGGGCGGCAGGGAAACGAACGGATGGCCGGCTTCCCGGACCATCCAGGCCCGCAGCCGCTCGGCCTGTTCCGGGTGGGCACGGCTGCCGCTCATGGCCTCGCGCAGACGCCACAGGGCGGACAACTCGTGATGTTGTGCGAGAAACGCCACCTCCGCCGGAAGAAAATCTCCGGTCAGCCGCCAAAGGCGGTCGTTCAATGACTGCCGGTCGAGCCGGTCGAGCCGGGCGGACCGGCTCCCGTTGCCGTCGGCTTGCCCGGCGGCCGGTGCGGCGGGCAGTTTCCGGAAGGAAGCGCTCTCGACAAATCGCGCCAGCGCCTCCACGGCGCACAGGCGATCCCCCTCCCGCTCGCACGACTCGCTGACGCGCAGGTCCGCAAGGTCGACCGACCCGTGAATCGCGTCTTCGCCGGTGACGGCAGGGCGTTCCGGTACCGCCTGTTCGACAACCGGTACCGGCGCGGTGGCCTCGCAGGCGGCCAGCATCAGGCACGCCAACAAGGCCAGCGGCCGCCGGCCGGGCAGCACGCGAACCGGCAGCGCGGACCGGTGCCGGATGGTCACCCGCCGGAAATCGGGGTATTTTGCGCCAGGACTGGTTGCGCGCTCTGGAAAGCACATGCCGGGATGCCTGTATGTGGTGGCAACGCCTATTGGAAACCTGGGGGACATGACGCGTCGAGCGGTCAATGTCCTCGAAACGGTTGAGACAATCGCCTCGGAGGATACCAGACGCACTTCCGCCCTGTTAGCGCACCTGAACATCCGCCGCCCGCGCCTGGTTTCGCTGCGCGACGACAACGAGCCGCGCGCGGCGGCGCGGGTGCTCGAGCGCCTAGAGGCGGGCGAGCAGGTCGCGCTGGTCTCCGATGCCGGGACCCCGCTCATTTCCGACCCGGGCTACCGCCTGGTCAGCCTGTGCGGGGAGCGCGGCATCCCCGTTTCGCCGGTTCCGGGCGCGAGCGCGGTCACCGCCGCCCTCTCGGTCTGCCCGCTGCCCCTCGACGGGTATCGCTTCGCCGGTTTCCTGGACGCCGGGCAGACCGCACGCCGACGTGAACTCGAAGCAATCTGCGACTCGGGCCAGGCCACCGTTTTCTTCGAGGCTCCCCATCGCATCGCGTCGACGCTGCAACTCATCGACAGCCTGGCGCCGGACCGGATGCTCATGGTCGCCCGCGAAATGACAAAGAAGTTCGAGTCTTTTCTGACAGGCACGGCCGCAACGGTGTTGCACGAGCTTGAATCGGAGGACGCACTGCGCGGCGAATTCGTCTGCGTACTCCAGGGCGCAACCGAACCAACCGGCCGGAAGCTGGACGAGAAGCGGCTGATGAGGGCCCTGGCCCGGGAACTGCCCCCGGCGCGAGCCGCCCGGGTAATGGCCGAGGTCTGCGGAGGTTCGAAGTCCGACTACTACGACCGGGTGCTTGCCGCCTCGGAGCAGGCTCCCGGCGCGCCGGGACGCTGACGTGGATGCAACAACGCCCGGATTTGGGAAAGAGTTCGGATGCGGTGCTTCCCTTTCGGCGCGTTAAGCTCGTCCGAACACCTTGAATCCAGCAGGATGATGTGGCCGTGCGCCGAAAGGGAAGCGCCGCATCCGAACTCGCTGCCGAAAGCCGGCGGTTCTTCCATGGAAGGAACGATTCCAAATTGGGGCGTGTATCAAATTCCCAATATAATCAAAGAGTTGAAAATCTGTTCCATAAAGGCAGTTTGACATGGACCCCCAAAGGCTGGACGCTTGCCGAGGAGCTGGCCATGCAGCCGCTGGCGGCCGGGGCTTGAGCCCCGCGCCGCGAGAGGAAAGTCCGGGCTCCACAGGACAGGGCGCCAGGTAACGCCTGGGAAGCGCGAGCTTACGGAAAGTGCAGCAGAGAGCAGACCGCCGCGAACCCCGAGGTTTGCGGTAAGGGTGAAAGGGTGCGGTAAGAGCGCACCGCGCGCGTGGTAACACGGGTGGCTAGGCAAACCCCGCCCGGAGCAAGGCCAAATAGGAATCCCGTGGCGTGGTCCGCGCCGGATTCGGGTAGGCTGCTGGAGGTCTTCGGCGACGGAGACCCTAGATGAATGGCTGCACGCCGGATGGCGGCGGGGCTTCGTTCCCGGCGCTCCGGCGACAGAACCCGGCTTATCGGCCAGCTCTTTTCATTCCCTGTCATGGAACGAATTTTTTTAAAGTAGATTCTAGATAACCCCGTCTAGCCGATATTTTCTATACAGAATGGGACTGGTCCGCGCCTCCGAACGGCGTCGGAAAACCCTTTTAAATCCGCGAGTTAATCGATTTTTCTTGTCTTGACACTGCGCTTTTGCGGTTATAGTGTCGCTTTATGGGATTTTGTGGGAAAAAGTGGGCTAACTCGCCAACCGGTGGATGACGATGTTTCGCGGGATCTCCAGCGCCAAACTCGATGCCAAGGGACGCATGTCCATGCCGGCAAGATTCCGCGAGCGGCTGGTCGCCGTGGCGGGGGGCAAGGTGGTGGTTACCGTCGACATGCGCGAGAAGTGCCTGCTGCTGTATCCGCTGCCGGAGTGGGAGGAAGTACAGCGCAAGCTCGATGCCCTGCCGAACATCCGCCCGGAGAACCGCTGGCTGCAGCGCATACTGATCGGCCACGCCACCGATCTCGAACTCGACGCCAACGGCCGCATTCTGCTGCCGGCCCCCTTGCGAGAGCAGGGCGGGCTTGAAAAGAGCCTGGTGCTGGTGGGGCAGGGAAACAAGATCGAGATCTGGGCGCACGACACCTGGCGCACCCGGGTGGACGAATACACCTCGGAGGAAAACGGCGCGCTGCTCGCCGAGGGCGACGGCATCGTCGGGCTGTCGGTATGAAGCACGAACCGGTGCTGTGTCGTGAAACCGTGGACTTCGTCACGCAGCAGCGGCGCCGCGGAAACTACCTCGACGCCACCTTCGGCCAGGGCGGCCACAGCCGCCGGCTGCTTGCCCGGCTGGATGCGTCGAGCCGGCTGCTGGCGGTGGACAGGGACGAGGACGCCGTTGCCTGCGCCGGGTCGCTGGCCGCGGAAGACAACCGTGTCACGGTGTTGCGGGGCAGCTTCGGCGATATCGAGAGCCTGCTCGCCGCTGCCGGGTTCGACAGTCTGCACGGCGCGATCATGGATCTCGGCATCTCGTCGGCCCAACTCGATCGGCCGGAACGGGGCTTCAGCTTCCAGGCCGATGGGCCGCTCGACATGCGCATGGACCGCCGGCAGCGGCTCACCGCGGCGGATTGGCTGAACCGGGCCGGCGTGGACGAGCTGACCCGGGTGCTGAGGGAGTACGGGGAAGAGCGCCACGCCCGGCGCATCAGCCGCGCCATCCTGGCCGCGCGCCCGCTGTCGACCACCCGGGAACTGGCGCGGGCGGTGGCGGCGGCGCGGCCGGAGCCACGCCGGCGGACCCACGAAGCCACCCGGGTCTTTCAGGCGGTCCGCATCTTCGTCAACCAGGAACTCGATGAACTGAAGCGGGGCCTGGAGGGCGTATTCGCCCGCCTCGCCGTGGGCGGGCGCCTGGCGGTGATCAGCTTTCACTCCCTGGAAGACCGGATCGTCAAGCGCTATTTCCGGGCGCGGAGTTCGCCCCCGCGCCTGCCGCGTGAAATTCCGGTGCGCGGGCGCGACCAGCGCATCGACGCACGGGTCGTCGCGGGCCCGGTACGGGCGGGGCGCATTGAGATCGCACGCAATCCGCGGGCGCGCAGCGCGGTGTTGCGGGTGCTGGAGCGAGCGGCGTGACCGGCGTTGAACGCGGTGGACGAGGGTCTTCGGGTACCCCGGTGCGAGCCTGGCCCAGGAGATGGAGGATCGGGAGATGAGGCGTGCGCGCAAGCCCCGGCGGCGCAGACCGGCGCATCCCGGGCGCGGCTCCGCCAAAGCCCGGCGCGGCACGGGTAGGCGGCTGGGGCTGACGGTGGTTCTCTTTCTCGCCGCGGTGGTTTCGGCCCTTCAGGCGGTGATGGCCACGCACCAGGTCAGGGAGAGCCACGGCCGGCTGGAGGAAACCCGCAACCACCAGGATCTCCTCCTTGCCGAACACAGCCGCCTGCTGCTCGAACGGGGCGCGCTGGCGGCCTATCACCATGTCGAGCGCGTGGCGGCGGCGGAACTGAACATGCGGTTCCCCGATGACGTGGAGCGCATATTGCCTTGAAAGCCTGGCGGCACTACTTCCTCCTGTCCCTCCTGTTCGTCGGTTCGGCGGCCGTCGCCTCCAGGGTCGCCTGGCTGGCCTTCCTGGAGAAGGATTTCCTGCAGGACGAAGGCGACGCGCGCTCGTTGCGCACCGAGACCATTCCATCCTATCGCGGCGTCATCTACGACCGGTACGGCGAGCCGCTGGCGGTCAGCACGCCCGTCGTCGCCGTCTGGACCGACCCGTCCAGGCACCGGGTGGCGAAGGCCGACCTTCAGCGCCTGGCGCCGCACCTGGAAACGGACGCGGAGCGGCTCGATGCCCTGGTCGGGAAGAACCTCGACAAGTCGTTCGTCTACCTGAAACGCCGGGTGCCCTGGAGCACCGCGCAACGGATACGGAAGCTTCGCATCGAGGGCCTGGAGTTCCAGCGCGAGTACCAGCGCTATTACCCGGCCGGTGAAACCGCGGCACACATCGTCGGCATGACCAACATCGACGACGTCGGCCTCGAAGGCGTCGAACTGTCGTTCGACCCGGTGCTGCGCGGCCGGCACGGCAGCAAGCTGGTATTGAAGGACAGGCTCGGCACCATCATCCGCGACCTGGAGTTCAAATCGGCTCCCCGCATGGGGCGGGACCTCGCGCTCAGCATCGACCTGCGGCTGCAGTATGCCGCCTACCGGGAGCTGAAGAACGCGGTGGCCGGGCACGGCGCCAGGTCAGGTTCCGTGGTGATCCTTGATGTGGGAACCGGGGAAATCCTGGCGCTGGCGAACCAGCCGTCATACAACCCCAACGAACCGCTCCGGGCCGGCCTTGCGGGCATGCGCAACCGGGCGGTGACCGATGTCTACGAGCCGGGCTCGACGGTGAAACCGTTCACGGTGATTGCGGCGCTGGAGTCGGGCCGGTACCGGCCGGATACCGTCATCGACACCTCGCCGGGCTATGTCCGCATCAGGGGAAAGCTCATTGAAGACCCCCTCGACCGCGGCCGCATCACGCTTACCCGGGCGTTGCACAAGTCGAGCCAGGTGGGTATCGCCAAGGTGGCGCTCGAGCTGCCGCCGCGGGCGGTTCACGACGTGCTGCGCCGCGCCGGCGCCGGTGATTTCGTCAGCAGCGGCCTGCCCGGAGAGACCATGGGTCACCTCGATGACGCGGGGCTCGAGCATCCGCTGGTGCGGGCGACGATGGCATTCGGCTACGGCCTGACGCTCTCGCCGCTGCAACTGGCCCAGGCCTACCTGACGCTGGCCAGCGGCGGTGTGCGGATGCCGATCTCGGCGCTGAAGCTCGACAGTCCGCCGGAGGGCGAGCGGGTGTTCGCGGCAGCAACGGCCGCGACGGTCTTGAACCTGCTGGAAGGGGTCACGTCGAGGGAGGGCACCGCGCCGGGCGCCCGGGTCCCCGGCTACCGGGTCGCCGGCAAGACAGGAACCACGCGTATCGTCGACGCCGCCGGGTACACCGACAAGCGGCACGTGGCGCTCTTTGTCGGTGTGGCGCCGCTGACCGATCCCCGCTTCCTGATGGTGGTGGTGATCAACGACGCGAGCGGGCCGCGCATCGGCGGCGGGGCGGTGGCCGCGCCGGTGTTCGCCCGTGTGGCCGAGCGGGCGCTGCGGCTGATGGGCGTTCCTCCGGATGGCGAACAGGTTGCCGTGGCACATGTGCCCGAGGGACGCTCGTGAAGCCCGGCCCGATGACCCTGCGCGATTTGCTCGACGACTCCGGCGTACCGGCTGTGGAGCTCGCGGGATTGTCGGAGGACTCGCGTACCGTGGAACCGGGCGATGCCTTCGTCGCCGTCAGGGGCGAGGCGGCGGACGGCCACGACTACGCGGTGCAGGCGGCCGGGCGCGGCGCGGCCTGCGTTCTGGCGGAACGGGAGCTGCCGGGCCTGGGTGTCCCGGTCGTTGCGGTGAGCGGCTTGCGCGAGCGGCGTGGCGCGCTGGCGGCGCGGTTTTACGGTGACCCGAGCCGGGACATCCGCTGCGTGGGTGTCACCGGAACCAACGGCAAGACCTCCATTGCCCACCACATTGCGGAACTGGCCGGCGGGCTCGGGCAGCGGGCCGGTTATCTCGGCACGATCGGCTGGGGCGAAACCGGCCGCCTGATGCCCGCCGCACTCACCACCGCGGACGCCATCGCCACCCAGAAGCGGCTCGCGTGCCTGCGCGGGCGCGGCTGTGCCTGGGCCTGCCTGGAGGCGAGTTCCCATGCGCTGGCCCAGGGCCGGGTGGACGATGTCCGTTTCGAGAGCGCGGTCTTCTCCAACCTCACCCGTGACCATCTGGATTACCACGGCGATTTCGCCGCATACGCAGCGGCGAAACGGCGGCTCTTCGAGTTCCCCACGGTTCGCGCGGCGGTGATCAATGTCGACGATGCGTTCGGCCGGGAACTGGCGGCGGGCCTTGCGGGGCCGGAGGTGATCACGGTGGGCCGCGGTGGCGGGGACGTGACGTGGGAGCGGATGCGCTGTCACGACGCCGGCGTGAGCGCGCGCCTGTTCAGCCCCTGGGGCACCGAAGAGATCGAGCTGCCGCTGTTCGGCGAGTTTTCCCTGGCCAATGCCGCCGCCGCGATCGGCGTTCTGGCGGCGGGCGGGCTTGCCTTCGCGGACCTTGTCCGGCAAGCGGCCCGCCTCACGGGCGTCCCCGGCCGCATGGAGTTCTTCCGCAAGCCGGGCCTGCCTACCGTGGTGGTCGACTACGCACACACGCCCGATGCCCTGACGAATGCCCTCTCCGCTCTTGCCGCCCACTGTCGCGGGCGGGTGATCTGCGTCATCGGCTGCGGCGGCAACCGGGACCGGGGCAAACGGCCGCTGATGGCCCAGGCGGCGGCCGCGGCGGCGGATGCGGTGTGGCTCACCAGCGACAACCCCCGTTGGGAAGAGCCGGCCGCCATCATCGCGGAGATGCGCGGCGGGCTCGGCGGCGACGCGGACGTTCGGGAAGAGGTGGACCGCGCAGCCGCCATCGCCGGTGCAATCGCGGCTGCGCGACCCGAAGACCTTGTGGTCGTCGCCGGCAAGGGGCACGAGACCTGGCAGGAGGCGGGCGGCTGCCGGCGGCCCTTCAGCGACCGCGAAACAGTGCGCCATGCCCTGGGAGCAATAGGCTGATGCTGCTCTGGCTCACCGATTACCTCGCCCAGTTCGTCAGCGGTTTTTCCGTTTTCCAGTACCTGACGTTCCGCACCATGCTGAGCGTCATGACGGCGCTGGCCATGTCGCTCCTGATCGGTCCGTTCGTCATCCGGCGCCTGGGCGACTACCAGATCGGCCAGACCGTTCGCGAGGACGGCCCGGAAACGCACCTGGCCAAGGCGGGGACACCCACCATGGGCGGCGCCCTGATCATCATCGTCATCTTCGTCACCACCCTCTTGTGGGGGGAGTTGAACAACCGCTACGTCTGGACGGCCCTGCTGGTGACAATGGCGTTCGGCGGCGTCGGCTGGGTGGACGACTATCTCAAGCTGACCCGCAGGAACGCCCGGGGCCTCACCGCCGGCTGGAAGTACACCTGGCAATCGGTATTCGGGGCCGCGGCCGCGATATTCCTCTACTGGAGCGCGGACCTCCCCGCGGAGACCGAGCTCATCGTCCCCTTCTTCAAGACGGTCGCCGTGCCGCTGGGCCTGGGCTACGTGGTCGTCGCCTATTTCGTCATCGTGGGCATGAGCAACGCCGTCAACCTGACCGACGGGCTGGACGGGCTGGCCATCCTTCCCACCGTCATGGTCAGCGCCGCCCTGGCGCTGATCGCCTACCTGGCGGGCCACATCGAGTTCGCCCGTTACCTGCAGATCCCATACATCCCGATGGCCGGCGAGATGGCCGTGTTCTGCGGGGCCATCATTGGCGCGGGGCTCGGGTTCCTGTGGTTCAACACCTATCCGGCCCAGGTCTTCATGGGTGACGTGGGCGCCCTGGCGCTCGGCGCGGCGCTGGCGGTGGTCGCCATCGTCGTGCGCCACGAGATCGTGCTTTTCATCATGGGCGGGCTGTTCGTGCTGGAAACGGTGTCGGTCATCCTGCAGGTGGCGTCCTATCGGCTGACCGGGCGGCGCATCTTCCGCATGGCGCCCGTGCACCACCACTTCGAGCTCAAGGGCTGGCCGGAACCGCGCGTGATCGTGCGCTTCTGGATCCTGACGCTGGTGCTGGTGCTGGTGGGCCTGTCCACCCTCAAGCTGCGGTAACGGAGGGGCGGGCGGTGCGAACGGCGGTTGTGGGGCTGGGAGTCACGGGGATGTCGTGCCTGCGGCATCTCGCCGGCCGCGACGAACTGGTCGTGGTCGATACCCGTGAGCAGCCTCCCGGGCTCGCCGAGGCCATGGCGGCCTGGCCCGAAGTGGAATACCGGCTGGGCGCCGGCGCATTCGAACCGGGCGGGCTCGACCGCGCGATCCTGAGCCCCGGAATCCCCACGCGGAGCGCCATGGGCCGGCAGGTGCTCGGTTGCGGGCTGCCGGTGCTGAGCGACATCGACCTGTTCTTTGCCGCGGTGCGCGAGCCGGTTCATGCGGTGACGGGCACCAACGGCAAGAGCACGGTGACATCGCTGGTGGGACACCTGCTCGCCGCCGGGGGCGCCCGCCCCGGGCTCGGGGGCAACCTGGGCCTCGCGGCGCTGGATGCGATCGGCCCCGACCGGGACTGTTACGTTCTGGAGCTGTCCAGTTTCCAGCTCGCGCGCATGCGCACCGCCCCGCTCAGGACGGCGACGATCCTGAACGTCAGCGGCGATCACCTGGACTGGCACGGCAGCATGGACTGCTATGCGGCCGCCAAGCAGCGCATCTACGAGGGTGCGGAGCGGGCCGTGGCGAACCGGAGCGATGCCGTGACGTATCCGCGCGCCGGGAGCCCCGCCGAGCTGATCACGTTCGGCGGCGATGAGCCGGAGCCGGGTCACTGGGGTATCCGGGCGCGGCGTGCAAACCGGTCGCTCGCCTGCGGAGGCCGGACGCTGCTTGAAACCTCTCGATTGCCGCTGGCCGGGGGCCACAACGAGCTGAATGTGCTGGCGGCACTGGCGATGGTGCACGGCGGGGAGTTCCACGGCGACGTGGCTGACCTGGAAGGGGCGGTCGCCGGCTTCTCCGGGCTGGCTCACCGCTCAGAAACCGTGGCGTCGGTGGATGCGGTGACCTATGTCAACGATTCCAAGGCGACCAACCCGGGCGCGGCCCTGGCGGCACTTTCGGGTTTTGGCGGCGCGCCGGGCTCGGTGGTGCTGATTGCCGGCGGTGACGGCAAGGGCGCCGACTTCACGGAACTGGGCGACGCCATTGCGAAATCCGCCCGGCACCTTGTCGTGCTGGGCGCCGACGGTCCGGCCATCGAGCGGGCGGTCGGGGAACGGGTTCCGGTATCCGGGGCCCGGGACATGGGCGAGGCGGTGCGGCAGGCCGCTGCCGCCGCGCGGCCGGGCGATACGGTACTGCTCTCGCCGGCCTGCGCCAGTTTCGACATGTTCGAGAGCTTCGAGGCGCGGGGCGCGGCGTTTCGGGATGCGGTAGCGGAGTTGGGCGCATGAGCGGCACCTCATGTTCGCGAACCCCACGGCGCCAGGGTGCGCCTGGCTCCCGGCCGGCGTGGAGGCTTGAACCGTGAGTGCCGCGGTGGACCGGCCGCTCCTGTTCGCCTGGCTGTTCACGCTGGCGTTCGGCCTGGTGATGGTCGCGTCCGCGTCCGTGGCCATGGACCGCGACTTTCTCCCGAGGCACGGCGCCTACCTGGGGGTGGCGCTCGCGGCGTTCCTGGCCATGCTGGCGATCCCGCTTGCGGTCTGGCGCCGCTGCCGGCACCTGGCGTGGATTGCGGCCCTGGTGCTCTGCGCGGCGGTGCTCGTCCCCGGGGTGGGACAGACCGTCAACGGCGCGACGCGCTGGATTGACCTCGGCATCGTGACCTTGCAGCCGTCGGAGGCCGCGCGCCTCTTCCTCCTGGTGTATCTGGCCGGATTCCTGGCGCGATACGACGACGCGCTCAAGGACGACTCCAGGCTCATGGTGGGTCCGCTTGTGGTGCTGGGGGTGATCCTGGCGCTCCTGGTCGCCGAACCGGACATCGGTTCCGTGGTGGTGCTCGGCTGCACCGCCGGAGCGCTCCTGTTCCTGGCCGGCATGCGCCTGCGCTATTTCATTCCGCTGGTGCTGGTGGGAGCCGCCCTGTTCAGCTTTCTTGCCATCGCGCAGCCCTACCGGCTGGAACGGCTGATCACGTTCACCGACCCCTGGGCAACGGCCTACGGGAGCGGTTATCAACTCGTGCAGGCGCTCATCGCCTTCGGGCGCGGCGAACTGTTCGGCCTGGGGCTGGGGGCGGGGATCCAGAAGCTCTACTACCTGCCCGAGGCGCACAACGATTTCATTTTCGCGGTGATCGCCGAGGAGCTGGGCCTTGCGGGCGCGCTCGCCCTCCTGGGGCTGTTCTCGTTCCTGGTGTACCGGATACTGGCGGCGGGCAAGGGCCTTCTGGAACGCGGCGGGAAGTTCGGCGGTTACCTGTGCTACGGCGTCGGCATCATGCTGGGGGTGCAGGCGCTGATCAACCTGGGCGTCTCCAGCGGCATCCTGCCCACCAAGGGCCTGACGCTGCCCTTCGTAAGCTACGGCGGCAACAGCCTGATCGTGTGCTGCACCCTCATCGGGCTCGTCTGCCGGGCCCAACTCGAGGAGGGGAAGGCGTGACCGGGGCGAACGGCGGCGGCAGGCTCGATGCGTACCGTGTTCCCGAAATGGGCCGGGTGCAGCGCATCCATTTCCTGGGGATCGGGGGCGCCGGAATGTCGGGCATCGCGGAGGTGCTCGTCAACCAGGGCTACGAGATATCCGGTTCCGACCTGGTGCGCTCGGCCGCCACGGCCAGGCTCGAGTCGCTGGGCGCCACGGTGTTCGAGGGCCATGCCCGGGAGCAGATCGACGGTGCCGACGTGGTGGTGGTGTCGAGCGCCGTGGGCGAGGACAACCCGGAACTCGCGGCAGCCCACCAGGAACGGGTGCCGGTGGTGGCGCGCGCCGAAATGCTGGGTGAACTGCTGCGCTACCGGCACGGCATCGCCATTGCCGGAACCCATGGCAAGACCACCACCACCAGCCTGCTGGTGGCCATCTACCAGGCGGCGGGCCGGGATCCGACCTTCGTGGTGGGCGGGCTGCTCGAGAGCGCCGGCACCCACGCCCGGCTCGGCGGCAGCCGCACCATCATCGTGGAAGCCGATGAGTCCGATGCCTCGTTTCTCTACCTGCAGCCCATGGTGGCGGTGGTGACCAACATCGACCGGGACCACATGGCGACCTACGGTCACGACTTCGAGCGGCTGAAGTCGACGTTCGTCGAGTTCGTGCACCGGCTGCCGTTCTACGGCACGGCGATACTGTGCGCAGACGACCCGGTCGTGAGCAGCCTGCTCCCCGGGTTGTCGAGGCCGATGGTCACCTATGGCTTCGCCGGGGATGCCGACTACCGGGCCACGGATGTGGAAGCCGACGGCCGCTCGTGGCGCTTCCGCGCACACCGGCCCGCGGGCCGGGGGGTCCTCGACGTCGAACTCGCCGTTCCGGGCCGGCACAACGTGCTGAACGCGCTGGCCGCGCTCGCCGTGGCGGCCGAAGAGGGCATCGACGACGGCGCCGTGCTGCGTGGCCTCGCGGGTTTCTCGGGCGTCGGGCGCCGGTTCCAGGTATTCGAGGACATCCACGTGGTATTCGAGGACACCCACGACGAGGTATTCGAGGACACCCACGAGGTATTCGAGGACACCCACGACGAGGCATTCGAGGACACCCACGACGGCGGCGTCGATGTGACCCTGGTCGACGACTACGGTCACCATCCGACGGAGATACGGGCCGTGCTGGAAACGGTTCGGCGCGTCTGGCCGGGCCGTCGCCTGGTCATGACCTATCAGCCGCACCGGTACAGCCGCACCAGGGACCTCTTCGACGCGTTTGTGGATGTCCTCTCGGAAGTCGACGAACTGGTTCTGGTCGAGGTTTACTCCGCGGGTGAGGCGCCGATTCCGGGAGCGGACGGCCGGGCGCTGTGCTGCGGCATCCGCAACCGTTCCGGTGTCGTCCCCCTGTTTGCCGCCGATCCGGCGGAGGCGCTGAAACGGCTCGGCAGCGTGGTGCGGGACGGCGACATCCTCCTGGTGCAGGGCGCCGGAAACGTCAGCCAGGTGTCGAACCGGTTGCGGGGCGTGCACGATGCGTAGCTTTCCTGCGGTCGTCGCCCTGGCGGTGCTCCTGGCGGCCGGAGCCTGCGGATGGCTGGCGGTAGACCGCCAGGTTCGGGTCGTGAAGGTCGAGGGCCAGCTCGCCGAATCCGAGGCGGCCGAGATACGGCGCCGCATCGGGCAGGCGCTCGACGGCCGGCTGCTCACCATGGACGTTGCGCGGTTGCGCGAACGGGTCATGGAACTGTCCTGGCCCGGTGAAGTCAGTGTACGAAAGGTCTGGCCCGACACCATCGTGGTTCGGGTCGCCCGGCGGACCGTGGTGGCGCGCTGGGCCGACGCCGGCTATCTCACGCCCGCCGGCGAGATCGTAAGCACCCCCAACGGCCCGGTGGACGTGCCGGCGTTCGACTGTGCGATTTCGAGCCCGAGACAGGCGATGGAGGTCTATCGCTACCTGCAGGGCATGGCCGCGGATGCCGGGCTCGTGATCGGGCGCGTCACGGAGAACGGTATCGGCGAGTGGCAACTGGCGCTGGTGCGGCGGGCGATTCTGCCGGGACGAACGGCGCGGACCACCGGGATGGATGCCGGCGCGGCCGGCCCGACCGTCATGCTGGGCGCGGACCGCCTCGGAGAGCGCATGCGGCGATTCCTGACGGCGTGGTCCCGGTTCCTGATGGAACGCGCCGATACGGTCGACTATGTGGACTTGCGCTACGGCAGCGGCATTGCCGTGCGCTGGCGGGAGCCGGAAGCGCAGCACGCGGAAGCGCCGGGAACGGCGGCAGCGACGGAGACGACATGACATCGGAAAACGACTCGGCGCGCATCGTCGGCCTGGACATCGGCACGAGCAAGGTGGCCGCCATCGTGGCAGACCTGGCTGCCGACGGCGGTATCGAGGTGATCGGCATCGGCTCGCACCCCTCCCACGGCCTGAAGAAAGGGGTCGTGGTCAACATCGATTCGACCGTGCACTCGATTCAGCGGGCCGTGGAGGAAGCGGAGCTCATGGCGGGGTGCCCGGTCGAGGCGGTCTACGCGGGCATCGCGGGGCGCCACATCAGCAGTTTCAACTCCCACGGCATCGTCGCCATTCGCGACCGGGAAGTGCTCCCCCACGATGTGGAACGGGTGATCGATGCGGCACAGGCCATGCCGGTCCCGGCGGACCAGCGCACCCTGCACATCCTGCCCCAGGAATACGTCATCGATAACCAGGAGGGCGTGCGGGAGCCGCTGGGCATGTCCGGCGTGCGCCTGGAAGCCAAGGTGCACCTGGTCACCTGCTCGGTCAACGCCGCCCAGAACATCGAGAAGTGCATCGGCCACTGCGGGCTCAAGGTCAACGAACTGGTGCTGGAACAGTGGGCGTCCAGCTATTCGGTGCTCACCGAAGACGAGCGGGACCTCGGCGTGTGCCTGGTCGACATCGGCGGCGGCACGACGGATATCGCGGTGTTCACCGGCGGCGCCATACGCCACACCAAGGTGATCCCCATCGCCGGCGACCAGGTCACCAACGACATCGCGGCGGCGCTCAGGACGCCGACGCAGAACGCGGAGGAGATCAAGATCAAGTACGCGTGCGCCCTGCCGCAACTCGCGCAGGCGCACGAGATGATCAAGGTGCCCGGAGTGGGCGACCGGCCGGCCCGGGAACTTTCCCGGCAGACGCTGGCCGAGGTCGTCGAGGCCCGGTACGACGAACTGTTCACCTTGATTCAGGCGGAACTGCGCGGCAGCGGGTTCGAAGACCTCGTTGCCGCGGGTGTGGTGCTCACTGGGGGAGCATCGAAAATGGAAGGCGTGGTCGAACTCGCCGAAGAAATCTTCCACATGCCGGTGAGCGTCGGCTCGCCCGCCAGCGTTACGGGGCTGAAGGACATCGTCAGGAACCCCATCTACGCGACGGGCGTGGGGCTTCTGATGTACGGCAGGGAAAAACAGGAAGAACTGGCCGCCGGCGGGAAGCAGCGGGGCGGCGGGAGATTCGGCAAGTTCAGGAACTGGTTCAGCGAGAATTTTTGACAGGAGACACACACATGTTCGAATTGGTAGACAGCGGGCCCCAGAGTGCCGTTATCAAGGTATTCGGCGTTGGCGGCGGCGGCGGCAACGCGGTCCAGCACATGCTGAAAACGAAGATCGAGGGCGTCGACTTCATCGCCGCCAACACCGATGCCCAGGCATTGAAGAACCTGGACGCTCCGATGATTCTCCAGTTGGGCAGTTCCATCACCCGGGGTCTCGGGGCCGGCGCCAATCCCGCCATCGGCCGCGAGGCGGCCCTCGAGGACCGCGAACGCATCATGGAGCTTCTCGCCGGCGCCGACATGGTGTTCGTGACCGCCGGCATGGGCGGCGGCACCGGCACCGGCGCTGCGCCCGTGGTTGCGCGCACCGCCAAGGAGATGGACATCCTGACCGTTGCCATCGTCACGCGGCCCTTCAAGTTCGAGCGGCGCGACGAGGTGGCGGAGAGCGGCCTCGCCGAACTCGCCGAGTGCGTGGACTCGCTGATCACCATCCCCAACCAGCGGTTGCTGGCGGTGCTCGGCGAACGCACGAGCATGCTCAACGCCTTTGCCGCGGCGAACGACGTGCTGCTCGGCGCCGTGCAGGGAATTGCGGAACTCATCACCCGGCCGGGCCTGATCAACGTCGACTTCGCCGATGTAAAAACGGTGATGGCGGAAATGGGCATGGCCATGATGGGTACGGGCACGGCCAGCGGGGACAACCGGGCCTGCGATGCGGCGGATGCCGCCATACGCAGCCCCCTGCTGGAAGACGTCGACCTGCAGGGCGCGCGCGGCATTCTGGTGAATGTCAGCGCCGGCCCCGATCTCAGCATCGGCGAGTTCGAGGACGTCGGCAAGATGGTCGAAGCCTTCGCCGCCGAGAACGCCCGGGTGGTGGCGGGTACGGTCATCGACTCGACGATGGGCGACGAGTTGCGCGTGACCATCGTTGCGACCGGCCTGGGCACCGTCAAGCCGAACGTGGTGGTGGACAACACCCAGGCGAAACGGGCGCAGTTTGACGGGGCATCCTACGAGGACCTCGACCGGCCGGCCTACGAGCGGCGTCAGCCAAGGTTGGGCGCGGGCGGCGTCCCCGAAGATCAGAGGTTCGACGAGAGGCTGCTCGACGTACCGGCCTTTCTCAGAAAGCAGGCGGATTGAAATCTGTCCCGCGCTGGCGGGTGCCTCGCATGGAGAAAATTCTCAAGCGATTGATTTAAATATAATATTTGGAACATACGCACCGAAAGATTGCTGTGATCGGGCACCGAGAGCAGGTATGCGGTACATGTATCCGGCACACCAAGCGGACGCGTTGTCTTGGAATTCAAGGGCGCAAGGGTGCTTTAAAGGTGCCGGATACATGTACCGCACACCTACTCTCTCCCAGCGGTCGTCTGTTCCCTGCGCGTCAGCGCCCCGGGATTTCGAGGCGGCTTACGCCTGGGAATACCCGCCGCCCCGGGAGACCCGGACCTTCAGGCGCGTGACCCGCTGGTAGTGGCTCAGCGACCTGAGTTGCCCGACGATCTCGGCCGCCTCGAAGCGCACGCGTGTCGCCACCGCACCGTCGGCACAGACGACGACCAGCGTGTCGCCCTTGATTCCTGCGACACGGCACGAGCCGCCAAGACCGTCGGGCAGCACGGCCCTGAGTTCCCTCGTCCAGGCCTTCTGGCGGTCTGCCTGGTCGAGCAGTTTCTGCAGGGGTGTGAATCGGCGCCGATGGGGCGTAAGCAGCTCCCGGATCTTCATGACGGGAATGGTACCGAATATTGCCGAACTTGATTCGACGTTGATCCGCGGGGAGAATGCCCGGTCACGCTGAGGAAGTGGATGGGGAAGCGTGACCGACCGACTCGACCAACAAGCAGATTCCGTATAGCGGCCTGGCGGCAGTGAAGATCGTACTGGTCAGGCAAGGCGGCAAGGCCCGCTCCATCCAGGCGGGATGGCGGGTAATGCTGGGTGCGGTTTGCCTGGTTCTGGGGGTCGCGGGCGTACTGAGCACCGTCCTTTACCCGCTGGTCACCAGCCAGTTCATGATTCCGGGAATGATCGACCAGTGGCGGGAGCGGCTGGCCGACCAGGATGCCCGCGTGCGGGATCTGGAGGACCGGGCCATGGCGGAAAGCGGGGCGGTGGGCCGCCAGCTCGCCCAGATGCAGGCCCGCCTGTGGCGCATGGAAGCGCTGGGCGTTCAGGTTGCCGATGTGGCCCGTATTCCGCTGGGTGAATTCGGATTCGACCTGCCCGCTCCCCAGGGTGGGCCGGCGGGCAGTTGCGACAGCTTCCTCGAGTCTCCCGACCTGCGGGCGGGGCTGGACGCCCTGGCCGTGGATATCCGCGACCGGGAGGACGAGCTTGAAGTGCTGGAAGCGGTACTCGGTACCCAGGAGTACTGGGAATCGGCCCGGCTGGCCGGCTGGCCGGTGGAGCGGGGCTGGATTTCCTCGCCCTACGGCCGGCGCGTCGACCCCATCAGCGGCAGGATGGCCTGGCATACCGGTATCGATGTCGCCGGGCGCAGGGGGTCCGATGTCATCGCGATCGCGGCGGGCGTCGTCGTCTATGCCGGACGGCGGGAGGGGTACGGCAACATGGTCGAAATCGAGCACGGTGACGGGTATGTCACCCGCTACGCGCATCAGAGCGAACTCAGGGTCGGGCAGGGCGACATCGTCAGGCGTGGGGACGCCCTCGGCAAGCTCGGTTCCACGGGGCGTTCCACCGGCCCCCATGTGCATGTCGAGGTGCTCAAGAACGGCCGCCACGTCAATCCCGCCACTTACGTCGCCCGGCGGAGTTCGTAAGACCCGTCTTTCCGCTTCGGGAGTTCGGGCCCGACCAGGGCGCAGGGGCGAACCGATCCCGGCACAGGCGCCGGCGGGCGGGCTAATCGAGCCGAAAACGCGTTAAAATTCCGCTTTTGCCGACAGTCGGGCGGGCCTCCGTGTTTGGAAAGATGATCCAAGCCGTATTCGGAACCAAGAACAACCGCGAACTGCAGCGCATGGGCCGCGTGGTTACCCGCATCAACGCGCTCGAGCCCCGCTTCGAGGCGATGCGGGATGCGGAACTCGAAGCCTTCACCGCCACGCTGCGCGAACGCCACGAGGGCGGCGAGAGCCTCGACGGCCTGCTGCCCGAAGCCTTCGCCGCGGTGCGCGAAGCGGCCCGGCGCAGCAAGGACATGCGCCATTTCGACGTGCAGCTCATCGGCGGCATCACCCTGCACGAGGGCCGCATCGCCGAGATGCGTACCGGCGAGGGCAAGACCCTCGTTGCCACGCTGCCGGCCTATCTCAACGCCCTGGGCGGCCGCGGCGTCCATATCGTCACGGTGAACGACTACCTCGCCCGCCGGGATGCCGCCTGGATGGGCCCGATCTACCGGGCGCTCGGCCTTTCGGTGGGTGTGATCCAGTCGGGGCAGAATCCGCAGGAGAAGCGCGACGCCTACCAGGCGGACGTCACCTACGGCACGAACAACGAATTCGGCTTCGACTACCTGCGCGACAACATGGCGTTCACCCTGGAGGACAAGTTTCAGGGGGATCTCCACTACGCCATCGTCGATGAAGTCGACTCGATACTGATCGACGAAGCGCGCACGCCGCTGATCATTTCCGGGCCCGCCGAGCAGAGCACCGAACTCTACAAGCAGACCAACCGGCTGGCGCTCAGGCTGAAACGGGAGATTCCCGGCGTCGGGCCGGATGCGCCGCCGGAAAAAGAGGGCGACTTCATCGTCGACGAGAAGAACCGCCAGGTGGAGCTGACCGAGCGGGGTCACGCCCTTGTCGAAGGGCAGCTCGTCCGGATGGGCCTGCTCGATGAGCACGACAGCCTCTATTCGGCGACCAACCTCAACCTGCTGCACCACCTGCAGGCCGCCATGAAGGCCCACGCGCTCTTCAAGCGGGACGTCGACTACATGGTTGCCAACGGCGAGGTGGTCATCGTCGATGAGCATACCGGGCGCGCCATGCCGGGGCGGCGCTGGTCCGAAGGCATTCACCAGGCCGTCGAGGCCAAGGAAGGGGTGGCGATTCAGAACGAAAGCCAGACGCTCGCCTCCACCACCTTCCAGAACTACTTCCGCCTGTTCGAGAAGCTGGCCGGCATGACCGGCACGGCGGATACGGAAGCGTTCGAGTTCCGCCAGATCTACAACCTGGACGTGGTGGTCATTCCCACGCACATGAAGATGATCCGGGAGGACCACAACGACCTGGTCTACCTCACCATCGACGAGAAGTACGACGCCATCGTGGAGGACATCACCGATTGCATGGAGCGCGGGCAGCCCGTGCTGGTGGGCACGGCCTCCATCGACTCTTCGGAACGCCTTTCGGCGGAACTGAAGCGGCGCAAGATTTCCCACAACGTACTGAACGCCAAGCAGCACGAGCGGGAGGCCGACATCGTTGCCCAGGCCGGGCGTCCGGGTACGGTGACCATAGCCACCAACATGGCGGGCCGGGGCACGGACATCGTTCTGGGCGGAAACTGGGAGGCCGAGATCGCCGCGCTCGACGACCCTTCCGAAGACCGTATCCGGGCCGTGAAGGAGGATTGGCGGGAACGCCACAACCGGGTGGTGGAGGCGGGCGGCCTGCACATCGTCGGCACCGAGCGCCACGAGAGCCGGCGCATCGACAACCAGCTCAGGGGGCGGTCGGGCCGCCAGGGAGACCCGGGCTCCTCGCGCTTCTTCCTCTCCGTCGAAGACAACCTGCTGCGCATCTTCGCCTCGGACCGGATGCGCCGCTTCATGCAGGGCATCGGCATGGAAGAGGGCGAGGCCATCGAGCACCGGGTGGTGAACAACGCCATCGAGCGCGCCCAGCGCAAGGTGGAGGGCCGCAACTTCGACATCCGCAAGAACCTGCTGGAATTCGACGATGTCTCCAACGACCAGCGCCAGGTGATCTACCAGCAGCGCCGCGACCTGATGGCCGCCGACGACATCGTCGACACCCTGGCCGCCATCCGCGAGGAGGTGGTGCTCGATGCGGTGAGCCAGTACGTACCGCCCCAGAGCGTGGAAGAGCAATGGGATGTGGAAGGCCTGGAGCAGGCGCTCGCCACGGAATTCGCCAGCTCCCAGCCCGTGCGCAGGTGGCTGGACGACGACGACTCGCTCAACGAGGAGAGCCTGGGCGAGCGGATACTCGCGCAGGTGGAGGAGGAATACGAAAGGAAGGACTCGCTCTGGAGGAGCGAGGGCGTCGACGTGCGGCTGGTGGAGAAGCAGATCATGCTGCAGATACTCGACCAGCGGTGGAAGGAGCACCTGGCCGCCATGGACTACCTGCGCCAGAGCATCCACCTGCGGGCCTATGCGCAGAAACAGCCGAAACAGGAGTACAAGCGCGAGTCGTTCGAGCTGTTCCAGGACCTGCTCTTCAACATCAAGCGCGATGTGGTGAAGCTGTTGTCGCGGGTGCAGATCGAGACGCCGGGCGCCGTGGACGAGGCGGAGCGGCGGCGCCGGGAAGAGGCCGAGAAACGCATGCGCTACTCCCACGCCGAAGCGTCGGCCATGGGCCCGGCCGGCGCGCAGCGTACTGGAGACGGCGCGGCGGCCAGCGACGGTGCGCCGGCCAAGGCGGTGCCGTTCGTGCGCAGCGAACGCAAGGTCGGCCGCAACGAGCCCTGTCCCTGCGGGTCGGGGCGGAAGTACAAGCACTGCCACGGCAAGGCGGCCTGAATCCGGCCGTTGCCGCCGGCGTTCCCGGCTGCGGGCGGCATCGAACGGGAGCGGGTTCGGCAGCCGGTGCTCCTGGCAGCCAGCGAACGAATCGGAGGTGTTCATGGCGGTGAATCTTCCGCCGCTCGGCGAGTTGGCTCCGGTTGCCGGGGTACGTCTGGCCACCGCCTGCGCCGGCATCAAGCAGCGGCGGCGCGACGACCTGGCGGTGATCGAGCTTGCCCGGGAATCGGCGGTGGCGGGTGTGTTCACGCGGAACGCGTTTCGCGCACCCCCGGTGATCCTGGCGGAAGAACGCATCCGGTTTGGGAATCTTCGCGCCCTTTTGATCAACAGCGGCAACGCCAATGCCGCCACCGGTGCGGGGGGGCGCGAGGATGCGGCGGTTCTTTGCGGGCATCTCGCGCGGTGCCTGGGTGGGGATTGCCGGGGCGAGTCCGTGTTGCCGTTCTCCACCGGTGTCATCGGCGAACGGCTGCCTGTGGATGCGATGCGCCCGGCGATCGAGCGGGCGGTGCCGAAACTGTCGCCCGCCGGCTGGAAGGATGCGGCGCGCGCGATCATGACCACCGATACCGCGCCGAAGGGCGAGAGCGCGCGCATCGAGGTGGGCGGTAAATCCGTAACGATAACGGGCATCGCCAAGGGTTCGGGAATGATCAAGCCCGACATGGCGACCATGCTGGCCTTCCTGTGCTGCGATGCCGCCATTGCCGGGCCGGTGTTGCAGGAGATGACCGCGCAGGTGGCGGACCGCTCGTTCAACCGCGTGACCGTCGACGGCGACACGTCCACCAACGATTCCTTTGTGGTGTGTGCGACGGGGCAGGCGGGCAATGCGGAGATCACCGGATCGGGCCCGGCTTTCGAGGCGCTGAAATCGGGGATTCTTGCGGTGGCGCGGGCGCTGGCCGAACGCCTGGTGCGGGACGGCGAGGGCGCCACGCGTTTCGTGACCGTGCGTGTACGGGGCGGCGCTACGGAATCGGAATGCGTGAAGGTCGCCTATACCGTGGCGGAATCGCCGCTCGTCAAGACCGCGCTCTTCGCGGGCGACCCCAACTGGGGGCGCTTCTGCATGGCGATCGGCCGCGCCGGCATCGAGGACCTGGATCCGGATGCCGTTTCGCTGGCCCTCGACGAGGTGGTCATTGCGCGGGGCGGCCTTGTGGCGGACGACTACGACGAAGCTTCCGCCGCGAAGGTCATGGAACGGGACGAATTCACCGTCGATATCGATCTCGGTCGCGGCGCCTGCAGCGACGCGGTCTGGACCACCGACCTGTCATACGAATACGTACGCATCAACGCGGAGTATCGTACCTGACCGAGATGGCCAGGCCGTTTGCCCCGCCCGCCTGCCCCGATGCTCCCGTGGACCGGCTGCGTACCCGGCCTGCCGGCGGCCACGCAGGACGGCGCTTCGACGCCCTTGCGAGGAAAACTGGTGACGGATGCGGGTTACAAGGGCAAAGCGCTCATCCCGGACTCGCGAAACATCAGGGCAAACCAGCCGGCGATGGCCAGGAACGGGCCGAAGGGCAGAGGTTCCTGGCGGGTTCGCCGCTTGTACAGAATCGACACCAGCGCGAAGGCGAGCCCGATGGCGGCGGCGGCAAGGATAACCGCGGGTAGCGCCGTCCAGCCGAGCCAGGCGCCGATGGCAGCGAACAGCTTGAAGTCGCCGTATCCCATCCCTTCCTTGCCCGTGAGCCACTTGAATATCCAGTAAACCGCCCACAGGAACAGGTAGGCGGCCGCCGCCCCCAATACCGCCGAGGTGAGGTCGGTGAAGCCGCCGAAAGCGTTGGCGAGCAGGCCGGCCCACAAGAGCGGCAACGTCAACTGGTCGGGCAGCAGCCGGGTGTCGAAATCGATGCCGGCCAGCGCGATGAGGACGCAACTGAAGCCCGCGGCGGCGATGGCCGGCCAGGCCCAGCCGAATGCGGCGACACAGGCGAGCACCGCACAGGCGGTGACGGCTTCCACCACCGGGTAGCGCGGGGAGATGGCCGTTCCGCAGTTCGAGCAGAGCCCCCGCAGGGCCAGCCAACTGACGATGGGGATGTTCTCGACGGCCCTGATGCCGTATCCGCAGGCCGGGCAATGCGACCCGGGCAGGAACAGGTTGAGTTGCGGCGTGTCTTCTTCCGCCGGCTCGGCCCTATCTTGCGCGCCCAGTTGCTCCCGGGCCTGGCGCCGCCACTCCCGGTCGAGCATGAGCGGCAGCCGGTAAATCACCACGTTCAGGAAACTGCCGACGATCAGGCCGACCAGCGCAAGCAGCAGCGGGCCGGCCCATCCGTGCATCAGGAGCGAATTCGGATTCATCGTGTCAATTGAGCCGTCAGGGTGACGGGTACGGACCGGGGACGAACGATGCGTGGCCCCGAGCCCGCCGCCCGAACCCCGTATGGATTGGGTAGTGGTGCGCTCATGCCCTGCTCACCCGGAGACGACGGTTCCGAGCTGGAAGATCGGCAGGTACATGGCGACCACGAGCCCTCCCACCAGTATGCCGAGTATCGCCATGATCATCGGTTCCATGAGCGATGTCAGGTTGTCTACGGCGTTGTCCACCTGCTCCTCGTAGTAGGCGGCGGACTTGGCCAGCATGTCGTCCAGGGCGCCGGCTTCCTCGCCCACGGCGACCATCTGCACCACCATGTTGGGGAAAACGCCCGACCTGCGCATTGAGACGTACAGCGGCTGACCGGTGGAGACGCTGTCCCGCAGGCCGGCCACCGCCTGCTGGTAAACCGTGTTGCCCGTGGCGCCCGAGGCGGACCGGAGCGCATCCATCAGGGGTACGCCGGCGGCGAAGGTGGTGGCCAGCGTGCGGGCGTAGCGGGCCACCGCCGATTTTTCCACGATGCCGCCCAGAACCGGGAGTTTCAGCGCCAGCCGGTCGCAGATTTTCCGGAACCCGGGCGATCGGCGTCGTGCCGCGACCAGCCCGGCGACCGCCGCGACGGGACCCAGGCAGGCCAGCGGCCACCAGTTCTGCAACACCTCGGAGATGCCGATGACGAACAGGGTGAAGGGGGGCAGGTCTGCGCCGAACCCGGAGAAGATTTCCTGAAACTGCGGCACGACCTCGATCAGCAGGACACCGCTCACCACAAGGGCCACTATTATAACGGCGGCCGGATAGGTCAGTGCCTTGCGCACCCGCGCCTTCAGCGACTGGGTTTTCTCCTGGTAGGTGGCCACCCGGTCGAGCATGGTTTCCAGGGCCCCGGCCTGCTCGCCGGCGTGCACGAGACTGCAGTACAGGGCATCGAAGGTACGCGGATGGGCGCGCAACGCATCCGCCAGGCTGGCTCCGGAGGACACTTCGGCGCGTACGGCGCGAATGAGGTCGGCAACGGCGGGCCTGTCAAAGCCGTCGGCGACGATGTCGAACGCCTGTACCAGGGGCACGCCGGCGCGCAGCATGGTCGCCATCTGCCGGGTGAACAGCGCGATGTCGGCGGGTTTGGGCTTGCCGCTGCCGCCGAGCCGGATGGATAGACGGCTCACGCGCGCCCCGCCAGCGATTCGTTGCCGGATTGATCGGCGGTGGTGACCCGGTTGACCTCGGCGAGGCTCGTCACCCCGGCCAGGGCTTTGTCGAGCGCGGAGCGTCTCAGGTTCCGGAAGCCTTCGGCCCCTGCCTGCCCGGCCAACTGCAGGGCATCGGCTTCCTTCATGATCAGCCGGGCCAGCGACGGAGTGACCTTTACCACCTCATAGATGCCCACCCGCCCCCGATAGCCGTTGTTGCAGGCTTCGCAGCCGCCTTCGCCGGGTTGATGGAGGCGGAATCCCGCGGAGACTTCGCCGGCCGTGAACCCTTCCGCGAGCAGCGTCTCGGTGGGCAGTGCCGCTTCCCGCCGACAGTGTGTGCACAGTCGCCGGGCAAGGCGCTGGGCGACGATCAGGTCGACCGAAGTCGCAAGGTTGAACGCGGGGATTCCCATGTTGCGCAGGCGCGAGAGCGTGGCGGCGGCGGAGTTGGTATGCAGGGTGGAAAGAACGAGATGGCCCGTTTGCGCCGCCTTGACGGCGATCTCCGCGGTTTCGATGTCGCGGATCTCGCCGACCATCACCACGTCCGGGTCCTGCCGCAGGAAGGCACGCAGCGCGGCGGCGAAATCGAGCCCCACCTTCGGATTGACGTTGACCTGGTTGATGCCGTCGAGGTTGATTTCCACCGGGTCTTCCGCCGTTGCGATGTTTCGCTCGGGCGTGTTGAGCAGGTTGAGGCCGGAGTAGAGTGTCACCGTCTTTCCGCTGCCGGTGGGCCCGGTGACCAGAATCATTCCCTGGGGGCTTTGCAGCGCCTCCAGGAAGAGCGCCTTCTGGGCCTCGTCGAAGCCGAGGCTGTCGATGCCCATGCGGGTGCTGTCGGGGTCGAGCACCCGCAGCACCACCTTCTCGCCCCATAGCGTCGGCAGCGTGTTCACGCGGAAGTCGATGGCGCGGGTTCTCGAGAGCTTCATCTTGATGCGGCCGTCCTGGGGAATCCGGCGCTCGGAGATGTCGAGCGCCGACATCACCTTGAGCCGGGCGGCAAGGCGTTTGCCGAGCTGGGCCGGGGGCGCCGAAGCTTCGTGCAGTATGCCGTCGGTGCGAAACCGGACCCGGTAGCTCGACGCATAGGGCTCGAAGTGGATGTCGGACGCGCCCCGCTCGATGGCGTCGAGCAGCATCCGGTTGACGAAGCGGACGACGGGCGTGTCGTCGGCGGCACTTGCCGCCTCGGCCTCCTGCTCCTCTTCGTCGGGTTCGAAGGCGGCCATGTCGAACTCTTCGAGGCCGTCGCCTTCAAGGTCGCCGAGCCCGTCGTTCCGGGCGGGCTCCGTCAGCCGGCCGATCAATGCAGCGAGTTTGCCCGGTTCGACCAGCACGGGTTCGACACTCAGGCCGGTGCGAAAGCGCAGGTCGTCGATGGCTCGCTGGTTCGATGGGTCGGAAATCGCCAGGAAAAGTCTCTTGCCGCGTTTCATCAGGGGCAGCGCCGGCGACTCCGGGGTCAGCGGCTCGCTGAACAGGTCGCGCGGGAGAAAATCCGGGTCGAATGCGGAGAGGTCGAGAAGCGGAAGCCCGAGTTCCCGGGCAGCGCTTTCAACCGGAATGCCCGACGGCGCGAACCGGCCGGTTTCCCGGCCCTTGCGACTGAAAGCCTCGATGGACATGGATCGGTTGGTTCCCCGCTTCGCGGTCATCGCGTTCGAAGCTCAGTGTTGCTCTCCGGCATCGAACTCGGCAATCGGAGCAAAGCGGTAGATTGCGACAGCCATTGCCCATATCGGCGTCTCCCGGCGGGTCAATCCGCTGGCCGGCGACACGCGGGCGTTCTGCGCGTGACAATGAGGGACATCCACGACGTGACAATGAGGGACATCCACGACGCGATGAGGGACATCCACGAAGCGAGGCGCGATGAGGGACATCCACGCGATGAGGGACATCCACGAAGTTCATTGCGGCCGAATGATGCGAGTACCGCTTGGAAGCACCCACTATGGACAAGGACTTACAACACTTGGTGCGGATTGCGCAGGGATTTGAGGATGCCTGTCCGGCATGAATCGCTGTGCAGCGGGGCTAAATTGTTCCGGACACTTGTTTTAACCGCCCCGCCGCACCTGTCGGCCGGCATTTCCAAGGAGAAACGCGAATGACCCGAATGACCCGAATGACCCGCATGACCCGAATGACAATGAAACACACCGATACGGAAGGCTTCACACTGGTCGAAGTCATGATCGTCATCGCGATCATCGGCATTCTCGCCGCGATCTCGATTCCCGCGTACCAGGACTACGTGGAGAACTCCAACATGGCCAAGGTCACCTCCCATTACGAGGGCGCCGTCCGGTTTGCCGAGGTGGAACTGCGCAAGGTGCAAACCGACCTGTCCGTGGGGCGCATCGCCAACCTGGGCGACGCGGACGCCACGGGCAACTATACCCAGGCCGGCCTGGTGGCACTGCTCAACGGTAACGGGGGCACCGCGCCCGGCGGCGGCGACCCCTACGTGGAAGGCAATGGCGACGGAAACACAGGCGCGATCGGCGTGGCGGTAACCGGCACCCTGGCCGCGGGCGACTGGTCGGTGACGTTTGAACGGCCGATCGTCTATGGGTTCGCCGCCACGGATACCAGAAGCGCGAACTGGAGCGACATTTGATTCCGGTGCACCGCGTCGGCCCGGTTTTTTTCGATCGGAATGAGCCGATCGTCCTGGGCGAATTGCGGTTGGGGGCGATGCGGAACCGCTTGTGCCTTCCGCGGCCAGGTCTGGGCCGGGAGCACAGGCGCCGGGACGCCGGTTTCACCCTGCTCGAGCTGTTGGTTGCCGTCGCCATCGTCGCGCTGATCGCAGCCATCGCGCTACCGGCCTACGACGGTTACATCCGTACCTCCCGGGAAGGGGCGCTCGTCGCCAATGTCGGCACCATGGAAGTGTTCCAGGAAGACTATCGCCTGCGCACCGGCGCCTATCTGCAAACGGCAGCGAATACCGATGCAATCGCCGAGACGATCGGCTGGCGCCCCAAATCGGACGATGGCGCCGCTTACAGCATTGTGCCCGGCGGTGTCGATTCCTACCGGGTCACCGCAGTCTCCGTGGAAGGCACCCGCGTATGCATGGAGATGCCGGCAAGAACCCGCTGCTGAAAGCGGTTACTGCCTTCCCGGCACCGCCGAAAGGCGCTATCCTGCGCGCCCTTCCCGGTGCCGGAATAGCTCAGACGGCAGAGCGGCTGATTCGTAATCAGTAGGTCGGCGGTTCGAGTCCGCCTTCCGGCACCAATAAAATCAATAGGTTATGATTTTAAGGAAGAACTAAAAAAAGTTAGGGTCACCACTAGGTCACCAAAATGTGGAAACTTGTGGCGCGAAAAACGTCAACAGGTACAGTTTCTTTTCAAGAACTTAAGTTGTATCTTGCAGTCGAATGTATTTACTCTGTATGAACGCGAGGGCGGAGCGCATCTATGGATCTAAGGGTTTTGGTCACTAGAGGTAGTTTAGAAAACACCTACTTGGCTATCTGCCTAGACCACTACATAGTTGGTCAGGGTAATTCTGAAGAAGAGGCTTGTCGGATGTTTGGGGCGACGTTTGCGGCCGAGGTTGCCTATGGAATTGCTCATGGCAACATCCAAGACCCTCTGAAGGGAGTACCGAAAGCACCACAGAAGTATTGGAAGATGTTCAGCGCAGCGCAGGTGCCCGGTCCTGTCACCGCCGACCCTCTACCACTGCCCCCTGTTTCGTTCCAGACTGATAAGTCTCGGTGTCAAGTGCCCGTTTCGTTCCAGCTAGGGGAAATAGAACAACGGCGCGCTGTGGCATAACGGGTTATGCCCTTGATGGTCAGGGGAGCCATGGTGCTCCGCGACTTGATTGAAGAAGCCCGAAGTAAGGGTTGTAAACTTGTCGGCTTAGACTTCTTGCTAGAAAACGCTGATGGGGAGCACTTCACGCCCCGTTTTCTTGAGCGCGATGGCAATCGCGTTGCATTGCCTCCGACAAACGAAGACGGCGAGATTCTCGACCCGGTTCTAGTGTCCAACATCAAAAGTCGACTAGGAATCTGAATCGCTGCCCACAGACTGAGCGCAACGGATTTGGCAGTACGTTCGGATGCCCGGAGCCGTGCGGCGCTCAGAGGAGCGGAGATTCGTTCAGGCGAAGGACGTGATGTCATACGCCCAACGACATTCCTTAAGGCAGGCCACAAGACGATTAGAAGCGGCAGGCTGTCATTACGACGGCCCGCCTCAATCGTCCCGATGCCCGCAGCAGCGAGGGCTTCAAACTAGATCGCTACAGATGCAGTCCTTTGCGATCGTGAATCGACAACCAGCGACCCAAATGCCGATGAAAACCCATGACAGGGTGGTCATGACGAAGGCCAATTGATTCGCAAGCAAATCTGCTGTCCTCCAAACGATTCGGCTGTGCTCTCTATCGATTGGGACGTCCTGTGGACCTTCATCGGGGGGATATGGCAATTGCTGAATAACCCCATCCTCGTTCAGATGGTGGAATCTCAAGATGTACCAGTAAACCTGGGTCAGAATTGCGGCTGCACCGAGAACGAGCACCCCCCAACCTCCCGATGGTCTCACTCCGAAAACCCGTAGGTCTTGCGGGTCGACGCCTGCAAATCCTGCGACGACCAGTACACCGGACAATACAACAATGTTGCGCCTACAGTTTCTGGAACCCTGCGGCTCAACAAGTTTTTCCCGGGTCACGTTTGCTAACAGACGCTGCCTATGCGGATATACACGAGTCAGGCCAAGTGACAGAAATAGAGCATAGCGATCGATTTGCATCGCAAGCACCCCCTTTGAAACGGCTAGCTTCAGCGGCAAGCCTAGCAAACGCGCTCAGGGGCGCGGAGAATCGCTTAGGAAAAGCGCGGGCGGCGGCGGAAGTAGTTAGCGCCCCCCCCCCCGTACCCCGTAATGTGGGGCCCGGATGTAGGGGGGTTTAAGTGAATTATGGTGTTTGGGCCTCCAGAATAAAGCGGGGTTACAG
>JAPPHD010000081.1 GCA_028821125.1 Gammaproteobacteria bacterium | reverse complement strand
CGGACGAGCTTAACGCGCCGAAAGGGAAGCGCCGCATGCGAACTCTTTCCCGAGACTCTGCGCTGTTCCTTGCGCGTCAGCGTCCCGGCGGGGCGGGGTGGGAACTTTCATGTTGACGATGGTTCTTCCGGATACAAACTGCGCTGGCCGCGACATCGGCCCGTCAGACCGTGAGCGAAGTTCGCTATCGGGAACACCGGTTCGGCAGCGGGCCCCCCGGCCGTCCCGGAACATCCGGCCACTGGCTGGCCGCCAACGCCGACCTGGAGCGCATCGATGCGGAGCTGCTCCTGGGCCACGTCCTTGACACGGACCGGGCAAGGATTCTCGCCTTTCCCGAGACAGTGCTGACCAACGGGCAGACGGCACGCCTGAACCGCCTGGCCGACCGGCGCCGCAACGGGCAGCACCTCGCCTATATTCTGGGGCGCAAGGAGTTCTTCGGGCTGAACTTCCACGTCGGCGAAGATGTGCTGGTGCCCCGGCCGGAGACGGAACTCGCGGTAGAACTGGCCGTGCGGCTGGCGCCCCGCAACGGCCGCGCCGTCGACCTGGGAACGGGCTGCGGCTGCATCGCCATCGCTCTAAAGGTCCATCGGCCCGACGTCCGGGTCGCCGCCACCGATTCGTCCTTGGCCGCGCTCGAAGTAGCAGCGGCGAACGCGGCCGCAAACGCCGCGGACATCGCTTTCGTGCAGGGCGACTGGCTCGCCTGTCTGGGCGGTCCCTTTGATTGCATCGTCGCGAATCCTCCGTACGTCGCCTGCAGCGACCCCGCCCTGGCAGCATTGCGGTGCGAACCGCGGGCCGCGCTCGTCGCCGGCTCGGACGGGTTGCGCGCTATCCGCAGGATCATCGAACAGGCCCCGGGCCGCATGGCGCCTGCCGCCTGCCTCATTCTCGAACACGGTTGCGACCAGGCGCCCGCGGTCCGTTACTGCCTCGCCGCGGCCGGATTGCGGAACATCGAAACCCATCGCGACCTGGCCGGCCTGGACCGGGCCACGGTTGCGTTCATGGAAAGCTGACGATGGACGACAGCGAGCTGTTGCGCTACAGCCGGCAGATCATGCTGCCCGAGATCGACATCGAGGGTCAGGGCCGGCTCGGTAGCGCCACCGTTCTGGTGGTGGGGCTGGGGGGCCTGGGATCGCCGGTGGCCATGTACCTCGCCGCCGCCGGCATCGGCAGGTTGATTCTCAACGACTTCGACACCGTGGATCTTTCCAATCTGCAACGCCAGATCGTCCATGCGGACGCGTCCGTCGGCGAGCCCAAGATCCGGTCGGCCGCAAGCACCCTGGCTGCGCTGAATCCGTTGGTGGCGGTGGAAACGATCGGCAAGAGGCTGTCGCGGGAAGCGCTGGAAGAGCTGCTGGTCCGCGTGGACCTCGTACTCGACGCCAGCGACAACTTCGCAACCCGATACCTCGTCAACGATGCCTGCTGGCGTGCCGGAAAACCGCTGGTCTCGGGCGCCGCCATCCGCTGGGAAGGCCAGGTCGCCCTGTTCGACCCCGGCCGCCCGGAGTCGCCCTGCTACCGGTGCCTGTACCCGGAAGGGGACGATCAGGCGCTGAACTGTGCGGAGAACGGCGTCATCGCGCCACTGGTCGGTGTGGTGGGGGCAATGCAGGCCATGGAAGCCGTCAAGGCGATCACCGGAGTGGGGGACCCCCTGGTCGGGCACATTCTCTATTACGATGCCAAGCGCGCCGACTGGCGGAAATTCAAGCTCGGAAAGCGTCCGTCCTGCCCGGTTTGCGGAAGTTGACCGGATAAGATCCCGCCATCGCTGCCAACAGGCGGCGTTTTACCTCACCCGCATCCGCCTCGCCGCAAAGATCCTTCAACCGCGTAACCTCCAGGCCGCTCATTCCGCAGGGATTGATCCGCCGGAAGGGTTCGAGGTCCATGTCGACGTTGAAGCTCAGGCCATGATAGGAGCAATGCCTGCGCACCCGCAGGCCCAGCGCCGCGATCTTGGCGCCATCGACATATACCCCGGGCGCATCCGGGCGCGCCTCGGCGGCGATGCCGTAGCCGGCAAGCACATCGATCACCGCCGATTCGATGCCCGAGACGAGCCCGCGCACCGACAGCCCCATTCTGCGCAGGTCGAAAAGCAGGTAGCCGACGATCTGGCCCGGCCCGTGATAGGTCACCTGACCGCCCCGGTCGGTCTGCACGACGGGGATATCGCCGGCGGCGAGCACATGCCAGGACTTGCCCGCCTGGCCCTGGGTGAAGACCGGCTCATGTTCGGTGAACCACAGTTCGTCCGCCGTGTGTTCGCCGCGGTTCGCGGTGAAGTCCCGCATGGCCCGGAACACCGGCCCGTATTCGGTGCGGGCCAGTTCGCGAACGATGACCTGATGCGAGGCGTCCGCTGCCGACCGGGCAGGCGCCGCCGGGATCACTCGAAGAGCCGCTTGAAAAGGAGTTGCACGAAGTCGGCGGCCCGCGCGAACACGCCCGATTCCTCCACCGCCTGCATTGCCACCAGGGGCGCTGCGTACAGCGCATCGTCGCCCAGCGTCAGCTCCAGCGAGCCGATTTCCGCGCCGGCCGACAAGGGTGCTTCAATCAGATCGGGCAACTGCAACGCCACTTCCAGGTTGTCATAGTGCCCGCGCGGGATGGTGACGACGACCGGCTCACGAACACCGATGTCGACCGACTCCGTCTCGCCATACCAGATCCGGGCGTTCTTCAGCGGAACATCGGGCTCGTACAACCGCTTGGTCTCGTAATAGCGGAATCCGTAGGTGAGCAGCTTCTGGGTTTCCCGCACCCGCGTATTGCCGTCGGCAGCGCCCATCACCACGGAAATCAGCCGCATGCCGTCCCGCTTCGCCGACGCGACCAGGCAGTAGCCGGCCGCATCGGTGTGGCCGGTCTTGACGCCGTCAACGGTACGGTCGCGCCACAGCAGCCGGTTGCGATTCGGTTGTTCGATGTCGTTGTACTCGAACGACCGCTCCGCATAGATGGCGTAGTTCTCCGGAAACCGGCGGATGTACTCCCGGGTCAGGATCGCGAGATCCCTGGCGGAAGTGTAGTGATCGTCCGCCGGAAGCCCGGTGGAGTTCCTGAACTGGGTGGCCGTCAGCCCGAGTTCGTCCGCCTGGCGATTCATCATGTCGGCGAACGCGCCCTCGCTGCCGGCGATGTGTTCGGCCAGGGCCACGCTCGAATCGTTGCCCGACTGTATGATGATGCCCCGCAGCAGGTCGGCCACGGATACCCGGGTTCCCTCCTGGATGAACATGCGCGACCCGGGCGTCCGCCACGCCTCGACGCTGACGAGCACCTCATCGGTGAGCGAAATGCGCCCGCCGGCCAGTTCCGCCGCGGCGATGAACCCGGTCATGATCTTGGTGAGGCTGGCGGGGTGCAGCGGCTCGTCGCCGTTCTCCTCGGCGATGATCCGGTCGGTGTCCGCGTCCATCAGCACGTAGGACTTGGCGGCGATGCCGGGCGGCGGCGGTACCGCCGGCATCGGAACGCTTGCCGCGCCAGCCCAACTGCATACGCCGAACAAGACGACTACCAGTGCTCCGAATCTCATGAGTCTCCCGCTTTACGATGACCGGAAGAGCGCCATTCTACCCAGCAGGACGCAAGGGTCTAGCGGATGCCGGGTCGGCGCGTCTAGTCCCGCGCTTCTCCATAGTAAATTTCCGGAACCCCATGATCGGCCATCGCGATAAGCGCCTGCAGCCGTTCGGCTTCCCGCTCCCCATCCAGGGGACCGAGGCGCACCCGGTAGGGCGTCTCGTCGTCGGTTCGCACCACCCGGGCCGGCTTGCCGGTCAACTGCTCCAGCGTCCCCCGCAGGCGGTTCGCATCCCGTATCCGCCGGAACGCCCCCGCCTGCAGGTACAGCACCGGCAGGTCATGCACGGCCGTCACCCGCACCCGGGCCGTTCCCTTGTCCGCAAACCCCAGCTTCACGGCAGCCGCATAGGAAAGATCGATGATGCGGCCTTCGTGAAACGGCCCGCGGTCGTTCACCCGTACGACCATCCGCCGGCCGTTCTCCAGGTTGGTCACCTCCACGTAGGAGGGAATGGGCAAGGTGGGGTGCGCCGCCGACAGCTTCAGCGTATCGAACGTCTCTCCACTCGATGTGCGCCGTCCCTGAAACTTCCGCCCATACCAGGATGCCAGACCGGTCGCCTCGTAACCGGCCGCGGAATCCAGCGTGTAGTAGGTTTTCCCGAAGACGCTATAGGACGGCGGATTTCCCGTTGCGCTCTTCGGCTCGTTTACCGGAACCGGGTCGGGCAGCCGGCTGAGGTCGTGCGGAATGAAATCCGGAGGACCATCGGTCATCGGCGGCGACCCCGCCCCGGAAGGCGGCGACGCGGGCCCGGAAGGCGGCGGATACGAAGACTGGCAGGCCGCAAGGGTCAGCAACAGCGAGCAGCCGAACCCCCTTGGCCAGTTTCCCGCCCCAACCCGACGTGCGATGCAGCCGCTCATTCGCTCACGTGCGCTATCCGTACACCCAGCGCTTCCGCTACTCTTGCCAGCCTCGCCTCCCGCCCGGACTTGATCGCCTGGCTGAGCTGATGGACCGCCAGTGCGTACATGGCGCTGCGGTTGTAGCGCGTGATGACGTAGAAATCGTGCAGCGCCAGCCAGTACTCCACGCCGTCTTCAAGCTCCATTCGAAAGAGCGCCGCCTGCGCGTCGCCGTCGATTTCCGGGATCTCGACCCCGAGATCGCGAAACTCGGTGACCGTTCTGTTCAGCGCCAGGCCCTTGTTGGCCGCTTTCTCCGCCTCGCCGCCGGATGCCGTGACGCGCACTGCCACCTTGCCGTCGCCCCGCCAGCCGTGCCGCGCGAAGTAGTTCGCCACGCTGCCGATGGCATCCGTGGTGTTGGCCCAGATGTCCCGAATGCCGTCGCCATCGAAGTCCACGGCGTAATGCCGGTAACTCGACGGTATGAACTGGCCGTAACCCATGGCGCCGGCGTAGGAGCCTTTCAGGTCGGCCGGCGACCGTTGTTCCTCGCGCGCGAGCAACAGGAACTCGGTCAGTTCGTTACGGAAGAAACCGGAACGCGGGGGATAGTCGAACGCCAGCGTGGAGAGTGCGTCGAGGACCCGGTGCGAACCCATCACCCGCCCGAAATACGTCTCCACACCGATAATCGCCACCACGTACTCGGGGGCGACGTTGAAACTGGCCTCGGCGGATTCGAGCGCCGCGCTGTTGTCTGCCCAGAAGTCGACGCCGCCGGCAATACGCTCGTCCTTGAGAAAGATGTTGCGGTACTGAAACCATTTCAGGGCTTTCTCCGCCGGCCGCGACATGGCCTCGACGATGCGCGGCTGGTGCCGGGCGGCGGCGAACGTCTCGAGCAGCGACTCCCTGCCGAATCCGTGCGCCGATACCAGTTCGTCCACGTAGGCGCGGACATCCTCCCTGGCCGAATAGTCCGCACTGACCGGGCCGTAGAGAAGGAGCGCCGTCACGCTCGCAACTACCGTGATTCGAATCGACCTTTTCACCCGCGCCGGCCCGTACCCCTACCAGGATTTGTGGCTCTGTATGGACATGATGATGCCAAAACCTGCAAGCAGTGTAATGACGGAGGTTCCGCCGTAGCTGACCAGCGGCAGCGGGACGCCGACAACGGGCAGCATTCCGGCCACCATGGCGATGTTCACGAAGAGCGAAACGAAGAACACGAGAGCCAGCGCCCCGGCGAGGAGCCTCGAGAAAGTGTGATGGGTTTGCGCCGCAATGAACAGCACCCGGCCGACAATAGCCATATAGAGAGCCAATAGACTGACAATGCCCAGGAAACCCAGTTCCTCGCCGACCACCGCAATGATGAAGTCAGTGTGACTTTCCGGCAGAAACTCCAGTTGGCTCTGGGTTCCAAGCCCCAGGCCCTTCCCGAAGAATCCGCCGGACCCGATCGCGGTATTGGATTGTATGATGCTCCAGCCCGCACCCAGCGGATCGCTTTCGGGATCGAACAGCGTAATGATTCTCTGGCGCTGGTACTCCTTCAGACCGTACCACATCAACGGCACCAGGGCAGCCCCGCCCACCGTCGCCCACCCGATCCAGCGCCACGAAATCCCGGCCAGCAGAATGACCGACACGCCCGCCACCAGAACCAGAATCGCCGTACCCAGATCGGGCTGCATCATGATGCAGGTCACAGGCAGGACAATGAGCGCCAGGGTCACCACGACATCCTTGAACGTCGGCGGCAACGGACGGTCGTGAAAATACCAGGCGATCATCATCGGCAGGGCGAGTTTGGTGAGTTCCGACGGCTGAAACCGCACCAGGCCGGGAAGTTCGAGCCAGCGGGCCGCTCCCTTGACCGTAACGCCGCCGATGAAGACCAGCAGCAGCAGCAGCAGCACCGCAAAGTACAGCCAGGGCGCCCAGCGCAGGTAGAACGTCGGCGGGAACTGCGCGGCGACCGCCAGGGCCAGCACCCCGAGCAGAAGGCGCAGCACCTGCGCGCGAAACAGCGGTCCGTTCCCGTCGACGGCGCTGTGCAGCACGACCAGGCCGAACACGATCACCGCGCCCAGCGCGTAGCACAACAGCGGATCGGCCCCCTTGAGCCGGGAAAACGCCGTGCGCCAGGAGATCTGGAGAAACGCCGCGGCCATGCTCCGGCTCAACGCCTCGCTATTCTCGGCAGCAGGTAGGCATCGATCACCTCGCGGGCCACCGGCCCGGCCACGGAACTGCCGCCACCGCCGTTCTCGACCAGAACGCTGACCGCGATCACCGGATCGTCGGCGGGCGCAAACGCGACGAACCAGGCATGCTTGCGGCTGTACTCGTCGAGCAGTTCTTCGTCGTATTCCTCGCCCTGGGCGATCTCCACTACCTGGGCGGTTCCGGACTTGCCCGCCATGCGGTAGCCGAGCCCGCGGCCGATGTAGGCCCAGGCCGTACCGTTCTGCCGATACCCCTGGTTGCCCCGGTGAATCACGGCTTCCATGGCGTTCACCAGCCGTTCCCAGTCTTCCGGGGAAAGCCCTTCGAAAGGCGCCATCGGCGGCGGCGGATCCGCCTCGGTCAGGGGCCCGTCGCTGGCCAGCAGCATACGCGGGCGCACCCACCGGCCGCGATTGGCAATCACCGCCGCCGCCGATGCCACCTGCAGGGGCGTGACCAGGAGGTCGCCCTGGCCGATGCTCAGGTTGACGTTGTCGCCGGGATACCAGGGTTCCCCCTTGGCCCCGCGTTTCCATACCGGGTCGGGCACCAGCCCGGGGCTGGCCCCCGCCAGGTCGACGGATGTCACGCGCCCGAGCCCCAGTTGACGGGCGGTCTCAGCCAGTTGATCGATGTGCAGCCTGGTGCCCAGATGGTAGAAATAGACGTTGGAAGAACGGTAGATGGCCCGGTTGAGGTTGACGATGCCCTGGCCGCCGGAATCGTCGATCTGCCAGCTCCAGTCGCGGTATATCCGTTCGCCTCCCGGCAGGCGAAACGAGCCCCGGTCAAGAATCTCTTCCTCCCAGTCGACCAGGCCGTGAGCGAGTGCGGCTATGGCAACCACCGGCTTGAACGTCGAGCCGGGCGCGTACTGGCCGTTGATGGCCCGGTCGAACAACGGTTTGTCCCTGGAGTTCAGCCAGGCGTTGTACTGGCCGCGGCTGACGCCGGAAACGAACAGGTTGGGGTCGTAGCTCGGATTGCTGACCATGGCCAGGACGCCGCCCGACTGGGTATCGAGCGCAACGATGGCGCCGCGGCGATGGGAAAGGGCCGCAACCGCGGCCACCTGCAGGCGGCTGTCGAGGTGCAACGTGATGTTCTGGCCCGCCTCGGGGAGGCTGACGTCGAGCACCCGGCGAACGCGCCCGTGCGCGTCGGTTTCCACGCGCCGGCTGCCGATGTTGCCGTGCAGCGAACTTTCGTAGAACTGCTCGACCCCGCGCCTGCCAATGAATCGGGTAGCGCTGTAACGAACCGGATCCAGCCCGCCGAGGTCTTCATCGCTGACCCGGCGTACCGACCCCACCGGATGGGCCATCAGCTCTCCGAACGGATAGTAGCGGGCCAGCCGCGCTTCCACCTCCGCACCGACAAAGCGGTGCCTGTTTACGGCCAGGGCCGCGATCTCGTCTTCCGTCAGCGACAGCTTGAGCGGTATCGGCTCGAACGGCCGGCGGCGGCGCATCAGCCGTTCCTCGAACCCTTCGACGTCATCGCGGTCGAGCGATACGACCTCGGCAAGTTCCGCAATGAACCGGTCGAGGTCGCCGATACGCTCCCTGACCAGGCCGAGGCTGAAGATCGGGCGGTTTTCGGCCAGCGGAACGCCGTTGCGGTCGTAGATAATGCCGCGCGCCGGCGCCAGCGGCTGGACGCTGATGCGGTTCTCGTCGGACCGGGTCCGGTACACATCGTGCTGCCAGACCTGCAGTTGCACCATGCGAATCACCAGCACCAGCGCCATTCCCGCCGCGATGGCGAACAGCACCAGCGCGCGGCTGACGAACGCCTTGTGCTCGGCGTGTCTGTCCTTGATTCGAAGCGACGGCGCCATGGATCGGACGAATACCGCTGCCCGTCAGCCCGTTGAACCGGTGGACAGGGGACGCCAGAGCCGCTCGAGATCGTAGAACTCCCGCGCGGCCGAGCGCATGACGTGCACGACGACGTCGCCGAGGTCGAGCAGCACCCACTCTCCGGATTCCCGGCCTTCCACCCCCAGAACCTTGTGGCGATGCCGTTTCGCCGCCTCGATCACCTCGTCCACCAGGGCCGTGACATGGCGATTCGAGGTGCCGCCGGCGATGACCATGTAGTCGGTGATGTCGGTCAGGCGGCTCACCTCAAGGGTAACGATATCCCTCCCCTTGCGGTTTTCCAGCGCTTCGACGATGACCTCGCGCAGACGTTCGGGCGCCAGTGCGCCTCCCGCGGCTGAAGCTGCTGTCTGGCTATGCAGTTGCCCTGTCTCCGGCATAGAGTCCGTGCTGTCTAATATAGGCTTGCACCCCGTTCGGTAGCAAATGGGAAACGGGGCGCTCTTCCGCCAGGTCGGCCCGGATGCCGGAAGCGGAAACATCCAGCATCGGCGCGTCGACCTTGAGGATTCCCCCTGCGGCGGAAGACGGCTTGCCATCCAGGCGGTATCTCTCGTAAACCGCCCGCGCCGGCGGATCGAGTTTCGAGCCCGGCCGACTCAACAGCAGCAGGTGGGCCAGGTCGAAGACCTCTCGCCACCGGTGCCAGGTGGGCAAGTCACCAAACGCATCCATGCCGAGCACCCAGAACACCTGCCGGTCCGGATTCCGCCTGCGGACCCGGCCGAGCGTTTCCACCGTATAGCTGTCGTTCGGGCTCTTGATTTCGCTGTCGTCGGGAATCAGTTCCGGCACGTCGGCGCAAGCGCTTTTCAACATCGCCCAGCGGTCCTGCAAAGAGGCCGCCGGAAGACGCCGGTGCGGCGGCCGCGCCGACAGAACCAGGCGGGTGCGGCACGCCAGGTAGCTCGCCGCGGTGCGAGCCGCGTGCAGGTGGCCGTTGTGAACGGGGTCGAAGGTCCCGCCGAACAGGCAGATCAACGCCGGCGCGCCTCGCCCGAAGCAAGCGGGTGGACGGTGAACGCCGTGCCCATGACGTCGATACCCTGGATTCGAAGTTGCGCAATTATAGGCGATGACCGCTCCGGATTTGTTTCAGCAAGGTCCGGAAAACGCATCCGCGGGCACTTCTCTCACGGCGACGATCGGTCATTTCCTAGAGCGTTGCGAGGCAGTTACCGTGTGAAACCACAGGGCAATCGGATAAACTCACCGGCCACCAAAACTGTTGCGGGAAGGCTCATGGCGCGGGGCATCAACAAGGTCATCCTGGTCGGCAACCTCGGCCGGGACCCGGAAACCAGGTACTCCCAGGCAGGCAACGCGGTCACCAAATTCAGCGTCGCTACCAGCGAATCCTGGCGCGACCGGCAGAGCGGCGAGCAGCAGGAACGAACCGAATGGCACAACGTCGTCTGCTTCTCGAGGTTGGGCGAAATCGCCGGCCAATATCTCAGGAAAGGTTCCAAGGTGTACATCGAAGGCAGCCTGCGCACGGATAGCTGGGAGCAGGACGGGCAGAAGCGCTACCGCACCGAAGTCATCGCCAGGGAAATGCAGATGCTCGACAGCCGCGGCGGCGATTCAGGAGCGCCATCGGGTTTCGAGCCACGCGGCGCGCCAGCCCCCGTCCCGGCGCAAAGTCAGCCCGCCGCCAACGCTCCCACCATCAGCGACGACGACGATTTCGACGACGATATTCCGTTCTAGCCAATGCTATCGCCTGGTGATTCAAGCAGGTTCGCGAGTTTCGAATGACGTTCTGGCCCACCAACCGCGGAGAATCCGGGAATGGCTGACGAAACCGCTCGGCCCTCTCCCAAGCTGAGCCCGGAATTCTGGGCAATCGTCGCCGTCGGCATAGCCGTACTTGGCCAGGCAGTCTGGCTGGACGGAAAGATTGAACGCGGCGATGCACGACTCGAAGCAAACCTCAGCCCGAAAATCGAAGATCTGCGAAAAGGTCAGGCTGCCATTCGAGAGCGACTGGCAATGGTCGAAGGCTACCTGAGCCGAAGCGACGAAGCGCCCTTTCCCGGATCGAATCCGCCGCAGCCTCAAGGATAATAGTCCGGCGCAAAAGTCTGGTCCGAGATCGGCGGGCGAACGTATCCCTTGCCGCTCCTGCGCTCCGGCAGCTTTATCGGTTCGGGGGTCAGATCCTCGTAGGGGATCAGGCTCAGCAGGTGGCGGATGCAGTTGAGCCGGGCGTGCTTCTTGATGTCGGCGTTCACCACGTACCAGGGTGCCTGCTTGATGTCGCAGTGGGCGAACATCTCGTCCTTGGCCCTGGAATACTCGACCCACCGGGTGCGCGACTCAAGGTCCATGGGGCTCAGCTTCCAGCGCTTGTGGGGTTCCTGCAGGCGGGCGCGAAAACGCCGTTCCTGTTCTTCGTCGGAAACCGAGAACCAGTATTTGATCAGGATGATGTCGGACCGCACCAGCATGCGCTCGAACTCCGGGCAGGAGCGCAGGAATTCCCGGTACTCCTCATCGGTGCAGAATCCCATCACCCGCTCGACGCCGGCCCGGTTGTACCAGCTTCGATCGAACAGCACCATCTCCCCCGCCGCCGGCAGGTGCGCCACGTAGCGCTGGAAGTACCACTGGGCAGTTTCGCGTTCCGTCGGCGCCGGCAAAGCCGCCACGCGGCAGACGCGCGGGCTGAGGTACTGGGTGATGCGCTTGATGACGCCACCCTTGCCCGCCGCATCGCGGCCCTCGAACACCACCACGACCTTGAGACCCCGGTGCTTGATCCAGGCCTGCAGCTTGACGAGTTCGAGTTGCAGCCGGAACAGTTCCTTGCGATAGACGTCGTCGCCGATCTGCCCGGAGTGGCTGCGCGGTGTCTTGCGTTTGCTCATGCCGCATCCCCCCGACCCGATGCCCGATGTTACGCCGCCGCCGAGCGCCCTGTCGAGAATATGGCCCCTACCAGGCGATACCGTAGTCGTCGCCGAAGTCGCTTGCACCGCCCTGAAACGTACCCTGCTCCCGATCGAAAAAGATCGCATTGATCGGCCCTGAGGTTCGCTCGCGATAGACCGGATCGTAGCCCATCGCCACCAGTTCCTTGCGCACCCAGGGTGGCGTCTCCTCGTTCAGCAACAGGCGTCCCGGCTGCGCCCGGTGGTCCGCGAAGGAGTTGCGCAACTGGTAACTCGTCATGTTGGGCGCCTCCACCGCTTCCTGGACGTTCATCCCGAACTCCACCATGTTCAGGAAGAACTGCAACAGCACCTGGTCCTGGATGTCTCCCCCCTGCACGGCGAAGGACAGGTAGGGCTCGCCATTCTTCAATGCGATGCCGGGCGTCAGGGTTGCCCGCGGCCTTTTGCCGGGCGCCACGACATTGTAGGGATTCTGGTCTGCATCGAGCACGAAGCTCTGCATGCGCTGGCTCATGCCGATGCCCGTGCTACCGGCAATCGCGGCCGGAATCCAGGCGCCCGACGGAGTGACGGAAACCACCCAGCCGTCGGCGTCCGCTGCCTGGATGGAGGTGGTTCCGGCCCCGAAACTGGCTTCGAACGCCTGGAAGTCCACGTCGGCGAGCTGCCAGGGAGGGTTGAGACCGCCGGGCTGCGGTACGTTGGTCCAGCGTTCCAGGGCATCGAGAAACGGGTTGTCGCCCTGCTGGAAGCGATAGGGATTCCCCGGCTTGATGGCGGGATCGTTCTGCGACATGTCGATGAGTTGTGCGCGCTCGGCCGCGTAGCCCTTCGAGAGCAGCCCCTCGATCGGCTCTTCCGGGGGAAAGTAGGGGTCGCCGTAGTAGAAGTCGCGGTCCGCCATCGCCAGTGAGATCACCTGGTAGAGCGTATGGATATAGCGCGCGCTGTTGTAGCCCATCGACTTGAGGTCGAAGAGTTCCAGCATGTTCAGCGCCTGCAGCATGACCGGGCCCTGCACCCAGGTCGTCAGCTTGTAGACATCGATGCCCTTGTAGTTGGTGGTGACCGGCTCCTCCAGGTAGACCTGCCAGCCGGCGAGGTCCTCCAGGGTGTGCAGCCCGCCGAGCGCCCTGGAGCCGCGCACGAACTCCCGGGCGATATCCCCGGTGTAGAAGCGCCGGTACGCCTCGACGATGGCATCCGCGCGGTTCATCCCGCGTTCAAGGGCTTGCGCCTCCGCGCTCACCAGCTTCTCGAGCGTCGCCTTCAGGTCCGGCTGCCGAAAGATCTCCCCGGCATGCGGAGCCTCCCGCTGCTCGCCTTCATGCACGAGAAAGACTCTGCGCGACTCCGGCCACCGGCGGATGATCTCCTTTCTGGCTTCAATGGAATCCGCCGCCGAGGCCTCCATGGGATACCCCTCGGCCATGCGGATGGCCGGGCCCAGCACCTCGGCCAGGGACAGGCGGCCGTATTGGGCAAGCATGACCATCAGGCCGCCCGGCGTACCGGGCACCACCGCTGCCAACGGCCCGTATTCCGGCGGGTACGCCATGCCGCGCTCCTTGAAGAACGCCGCGGTGGCGCCGCTCGGCGCGCCGCCGAGCGCATTGACGCCGATCACCCTTTTCTCGCCCGGGTGATAGATCAGCGCCTGGGTCTCACCGCCCCAGCCGAGTACGTCCCACATGGTGGCCGTGGCCGCGAGCATCGCGCAGGCGGCATCCACCGCATTGCCGCCCTTCTCGAACATCCTGGCCCCGGCTGTCGCCGCCAGGGGCTTGCCGGTGATCGCCACCCAGTGCTGGCCGTGCAGAATGGGTTTGACGGTTCTGGCCTGAGCCGCGGAAAACCAGGCCGCACAGACCAGCGCGGTCAGTAGTAAGGAAGTGCGCATCATGTTGCCGCCGCCACGCCGATCAGTACGAGGCCCAGTATCAGCCGGTAGACGACATAGGGCAACATGCCGGTGCGCTCCACCAGCGCAATGAAAAAGTGCACGCAGAACCAGGCGCTGAGGCCCGCCACCAGCGCGCCGATGGCCATGTCGAGCACCCGTGCCCCGGGTTCCTGCAACGCCGGAACCTCCAGGCCCGCCAGCAGCGCGGCACCGGCGATGGCGGGGATGGCCAGCAGGAAGGCAACCCTTGCCGCCATGGTCCGCGAAAGCCCGAGCAGCAGCGCCGCCGATATGACAATGCCGGACCGGGAGGTGCCGGGCACCAGGGCGAGAACCTGTGCAGTTCCAATCAACATTGCGTTGCGCCAGCTCAGCGTGTCGCCGTCGCCGCGCCGCGTATCCGCCCACCAGAGCAGCAGCCCGAAGCAGATCGTTGCCGCCGCTATGAACTCGATGGTCCTGAGCCGCGACTGCACCACCTCGTACAGGCCGTAGCCGGCGATGGCAATGGGCAGGGTCGCCACGGCGATCTTGAGCAGCAGGTCCAGGTTATCGTCCCGCCGGCGGTGATACAGATAGCGCCAGCCGCTCACCGCGAAGGCCCGGCAGTCCCGGCGAAAATACGCCAGCACGCCCGCCAGGGACCCCAGATGCACGGCAATATCGAACTCGAGACCCTGATCCGGCCAGCCCGCCAGTTCGGACGGCAGGATAAGATGCGCCGAACTGGAGATGGGCAGGAACTCGGTCACACCCTGCAGCAGCGCCAGCAATATGGATTGAATCAGGTCCAAACAGCCCAAGCCCCTCATCGCCTGCACCGGCCATTATAAGGGCCGGCCCGACTCGCCGAAGCCGGTCAGGTCGACCCCGCGCACATCGGTGATAAAGTCGCCGTATGGATGACCTCCGGAACATCCCGCTCTTTCCGCTGCGCGCCGTGCTGTTCGACGGCGGCCGGCTGCCGCTCAGGATCTTCGAGCCGCGCTACATGGACATGATCGGAAGCTGCATGCGCAAGGACACGCCCTTCGGCGTCGTGCTGATCCGCCAGGGCCGGGACGCCCGCCTCAGCGCGGACGACGAGCAACCGGAGATCTTCGATGTGGGCACCGAAGCGACGATCATCGACTTCAATCAGCTCGAAGCGGGCATGCTGGGCATCCTCGCCCGGGGCGGCCGCAAGTTCCGCGTTCACGAGACCTGGGAACTGAAGAACCACCTGCTCATGGGCCGTGTCGAACGGCTGCCCGAAGAGCCGTCGGGAATGACAACCGCCGACCACGGCCCCCTGCTCGACCTGTTGAGGCAACTGCTGAAGCATCCGATGATCGGGAAGCTCGAGCTCGAGATCGACTTCGAAGACGCCCGTGACCTGGGTTGGCGGCTGGCCGAACTGCTGCCCATCGAACCGGAGGTCAAGCAGGGCCTGCTGGAACTCGATCGGCCCGACGAACGACTGGCCGCGCTCGACCGGCTGGTGAGCAGGCTGAGCGCCTGATTCCCTCGGGGATCTGCCGGCGGAGCGCAATTCCTTAGCCGTACCTATTCACGAATGGACGTAGCGAGGCTGGCAAGAGTCGTGAAAACGCTGGGTGGCGCGGAGTAAGAGCGCGCGGAGGCGTGCTTTACAGCACGTTGAGCACGCGGCGGGAGCACGCCCAGCGTTTTCGCTGCTATTGACGACCGCAGTAGTTCATTCGTGAATAGGTGCGGTTAGGCACAGCCGCCTTCATCGGAAACATCGTTCAACCCATGGCGGGCCAGCCAGTCGCGCGGCGCCGGCTTTATCGTTCCGGCCGCCGTCGATCCGCGGAACGGGACGCACGGTTTCCCCTTGCTCCCGGTGCAAGGACCGTTTACTTTTTCCTGTTTGGTTCCGCACATCTGGGAGCCCGGGCATTGGACACCATATCCGTCCGCGGAGCGCGGACGCACAATCTCGCCAACATCGACCTGGAGATCCCCCGCGATCAACTGATCGTGATTACCGGGCTGTCCGGGTCCGGCAAATCGTCGCTGGCTTTCGACACCCTGTACGCCGAGGGCCAGCGCCGTTACGTGGAGTCGCTGTCCGCCTACGCCCGGCAGTTCCTGTCCATGATGGAAAAACCCGATGTCGACCACATCGAGGGGCTCTCACCGGCCATATCCATCGAGCAGAAATCGACGTCGCACAACCCACGCTCGACCGTGGGCACCATAACGGAGATCTACGACTACCTGCGGCTGCTCTACGCCCGGGTCGGCGAACCCCGCTGCCCGCACCACGGCGAACCGCTGGACGCGCAGACGGTGAGCCAGATGGTCGACCAGGTGCTGGAGTTGCCCGAGAACAGGCGCATCATGATCCTCGCGCCGGTCATCGTCGACCGCAAGGGCGAACACCTGCACGTATTCAAGGAGCTGCTGGCGGGCGGCTTCATCCGTGCCCGAATCGACGGGCTGGTGGTGGACCTGGATCACCCGCCCAAACTGGACAAGAACCGCAAGCACACCATCGAAGCCGTCATCGACCGCTTGCGCGTGCGCGGCAACATGCAGCAGCGCCTGGCCGAGTCCTTCGAGACCGCGCTGCAGCTCTCGGACGGCATCGCCCGGGTGGCGGACATGGACGAGCAGCAGGCCGGCGAACTGGTGTTCTCAGCCCGCTTCGCCTGTCCGGTGTGCGGCTACAGCATCAGCGAACTGGAACCGCGCAAGTTCTCATTCAACAACCCCGCGGGCGCCTGCAGCGAGTGCGACGGCCTCGGCGTCAAGCAGTTCTTCGACCCGGACCTGGTCGTGCGCGACCCGGACATGACACTGGCGGACGGCGCCATACGCGGCTGGGACCGCCGGAACGTGTACTACTTTCACATGCTGAATTCGCTGTCCGGTCACTACGGCTTCGACGTGGAGGCGCCGTACCGATCGCTGAAAAAGAAACATCGCGAAGCCATCCTGTACGGCAGCGGACGGGAACGCATCGACTTCAGCTACGTCAACGACCGCGGCGACGTCATCACCCGGCGGCACCGCTTCGAAGGGGTCATTCCCAACATGGAACGCCGTTACCACGAAACGGATTCGTCCATGGTGCGTGAAAACCTGCAGAAGTACCTGCGGGTACGTGCCTGCCCCGAGTGCAACGGCACGCGGCTGTGCGAGGAATCGCGCAACGTCTTCATCGGCAGGACCAGCCTGCCGGAGGTGACCGGTCGCTCCGTGGAAGGCGCGCTCGGGCATTTCGAAAAACTGAACCTGACCGGGCAGCGCGGTGCAATCGCGGAGAAGATTCTCAAGGAAATCCGCGCCCGGCTCCGGTTCCTGGTCGACGTGGGGCTCAACTACCTGACCCTCGACCGCAGCGCCGAGACGCTCTCCGGCGGCGAGGCCCAGCGCATCCGGCTGGCCAGCCAGATCGGCGCCGGCCTCGTCGGCGTCATGTACATCCTGGACGAACCGTCCATCGGCCTGCACCAACGGGACAACGCCCGCCTGCTCAACACCCTCACCCACCTGAAGGATCTGGGCAACACCGTGCTGGTAGTGGAACACGACGAGGAAGCCATCCGCACCGCCGACCACATCATCGACATCGGCCCGGGCGCGGGCGTGCACGGCGGCCAGATCGTCGCGAGCGGCAGCCTCGACTGCATATTGGGGGAGCCGGCCTCCATTACCGGGCAATACCTGTCCGGCCGGAAGTCGATTCCCGTGCCAACGCAGCGCACCTTGGGAGACAGGAACGCCAGGGTGCGGCTGAAGGGAGCCACGGGGAACAATCTCCAGGACATCACCGTGGACATACCCTGCGGCCTGTTCACCTGCATCACCGGTGTGTCCGGGTCCGGAAAATCCACGCTGATCAACCAGACCCTCTATCCGGTCACCGCGCGGGAACTGAACAAGGCAACCTCGCTGACGCCTGCACCGCACCGTGGAATCGAGGGCCTCAAGTACCTCGACAAGGTGGTGGATATCGATCAGAGCCCCATAGGCCGTACCCCCCGTTCCAACCCGGCCACCTATACCGGCCTTTTCACCCCCATCCGGGAACTGTTCGCACAGACCCGGGAAGCAAGGGCACGCGGCTACAAGCCCGGCCGGTTCAGCTTCAACGTCAAGGGCGGCCGCTGCGAAGCCTGCCAGGGCGACGGCATGCTGAAGGTGGAAATGCACTTCCTGCCCGACATCTACGTGCCCTGCGATGTCTGCAAGGGAAAGCGCTACAACCGGGAAACCCTCGAAGTGCGCTACAAGCACAGGAACATCCACCAGGTACTCGACATGACCGTCGAAGAGGCCCGCGACTTCTTCGATGCCGTACCGGTCCTCTCGCGCAAGCTGCAGACCCTGGTGGACGTCGGCCTGTCCTACATCAAGCTCGGCCAGAGCGCGACAACCCTGTCCGGCGGCGAAGCCCAACGCGTCAAGCTGTCAAGGGAACTCTCAAAGCGCGACACCGGCAAGACCCTCTACATCCTCGACGAGCCCACCACCGGCCTGCATTTCCAGGACATCGCCCAACTGCTCGAAGTGCTCCACCGCCTGCGCGACCACGGCAACACGGTAGTCGTCATCGAACACAATCTCGATGTCATCAAAACCGCCGACTGGATCATCGACCTCGGCCCGGAAGGCGGCTCAGGCGGCGGCCAGATCGTGGCCGTGGGCACCCCCGAAGAAATCGCCGAACAGAAGGACTCTCACACGGGCCGGTTCCTCAAACGGGTTCTCGGCGCAGCCCACCGCCGGGTCGCCTGAGCACCGGTACACACGCACCCACGGCCGATCGCCGGCTGCGGAGCTTGGGTAACATCCTGCGATGAGGCAACGCGATAGTTGACGTTGGACACACGCTCGTTCTGGATCGTAAGGGCCAGCGTCAGCGAGCGTAGCCGCCAGCACCGACGCCCAATCGCTACGCTCGTTACTCGATCACCTCAAAGTACCGGAACAGTTCACGAAAATGCGCTTTACGGGGCGGACCATACATGTTCCATGCGAGTCGGCAACCCGGCGCTCCGGGACGAGGACGCGCAAGGAACAGAATCCCGCTGGGAGAGAGTAGGTGTGCGGTGCGGGCATCCGGCACCTTTAAAGCACCCCTGCACCCTCGAATTCCACGACAACGCGTCCGCTTGGCGTGCCGGATGCCCGTACCGCATACCTGCTCTCGGTGCCGAGTCACTGGTATTATGTCAAATAGAATATCTTTTGAAATCAACGAGTTGAACGTTGTTCCATGCGAGTCGGCAACCCGGCGCGCGGCAACCGGGATTTAGGAGGAACAACGCCGAATCTCGGGAAAGAGTTCGTATGCGCCGCTTCCCTTTCGGCGCGTTAAGCTCGTCTGAAAACCTTGAATGCAGCAGAGTGCCTTGCGTACAGCAAAAAATGTGGCCGTGCGCCGAAAGGGAAGCGCCGCATGCGAACTCGCTGCTCAGATTGACGAGATTTTGCAAAAGTGTTTTTTTAATATCGTTGGGTTGAGTTTTTTGATGGAGGGCGGGTCTCAAGAATTCGCGGCAACTTACTCCCGCTCAGCCTCCGCTTCTTCAAACGCCTCTTCGTCAATCTCGAAGTCGTCCTCCCCTTCCGGCAACACCCGGTCCACCAGTTCCACGAACGCCATGGGCGCCGCATCCCCCGACCGGTGCCCGCACTTGAGAATGCGCAGATAACCCCCCGGCCGTTCCTGGTAGCGGGGCCCGAGTTCGGTAAACAATTTGCCTACCGCCGCCTTGCTGCGCGTCCGGTTGAAGGCCAGCCGCCGGTTGGCGGGAGTATCGACCTTGGCCAGGGTAATGAGCGGCTCCGCCACGCGGCGCAGTTCCTTGGCCTTGGCAACCGTCGTCCGGATCGCCTCGTGCTCGAACAGGGACACCGCCATGTTGCGGAACATGGCCTGCCGGTGCGCGCTGGTGCGGTTGAGATGGCGCCCGCTCTTGCGATGCCGCATGGGGATGTCCTCAGGCTACCTTGTCGTCGCCGCGCAGGGTCGCGGGCGGCCAGTTCTCGAGGCGCATGCCCAGGGACAGCCCGCGGGAGGCGAGCACGTCCTTGATCTCGGTGAGCGACTTCTTGCCCAGGTTCGGCGTCTTGAGGAGTTCCACCTCGGTGCGCTGGATCAGGTCGCCGATGCAGTAGATGTTCTCCGCCTTCAGGCAATTGGCGGAACGGACGGTCAGCTCCAGGTCGTCCACCGGGCGGATCAGGATCGGGTCGATCTCGTCCCGGCGTTCCTCGGCCACCGGATCTCCGGCGCTCTCGAGGTCGACGAATACGGCCAGTTGCTGCTGCAGGATGGTCGCGGCGCGGCGGATGCACTCCTCCGGGTCGATGGTGCCGTTGGTCTCGAGATCGAGGATCAGCTTGTCGAGGTCGGTGCGCTGTTCGACCCGGGCACTGTCCACGCTGTAGGCGACGCGCCGCATCGGGCTGTAGGTGGCGTCGAGGCGCAGCACACCGATGGGCCGCGTCTCCTCCTCTTCTTCGAGGCTGTCCACCGGCACATAGCCGCAGCCCCGGGTTACCTTCGCCTCCAGGCGGATGCTGCCGTTGTCGTTCAGTGAACAGATGAGGTGGTCGGGATTGGCGATTTCCACATCCTGGTTCAACTGGAAGTCGCCCGCTGTGACCTGCCCCGCGCCGTCCTTCGACAGCCTGATGACGGTTTCGTCCAGGTTGTGCATCACCACCGCGATGCCCTTGAGGTTCAGCAGGATGTCGATGACGTCTTCCTGCACACCCTCCAGGGTGCTGTATTCGTGCAGTACGCCGTCGATCTGCACCTCCGTGATCGCACATCCGGGCATGGAGGACAGCAGGATGCGCCGCAGGGTGTTGCCCAGCGTGTGGCCGAAACCCCGCTCGAGGGGCTCGAGCGTGACCTTGGCGCGGGTCGGGCTCATCTCCTGAATGTCGATGTGTCGGGGGGTCAGAAACTCCGTTACTGACTGGACCATTTGCGTTTTCTCCTAAGGGGCGTGCCTTCGCCGGCTACCGGGCGAGGCACCTCGAGGGAGCTTATTTCGAATAAAGCTCCACGATCAGGTTTTCGTTGATTTCCTGTGGCAGTTCGTTGCGGTCGGGGAAACGGCGGAACTCACCCTCTTTCGTGTCTGTGTCCACATCGACCCAGTCAACGGGGGCCCGGGTCGCGGCCAGTTGCAGGGCAGCCTGTACCCGGAGCTGGCCCTTGGCCTTGTCCGCCACCGACACCACATCGTGGGGCCGCACCTGGTAGGACGGAATGTTGACCCGTTTCCCGTTGACCGCGATCGCCCTGTGCGAGACGAGTTGCCGCGCTTCGGCACGGGTCGAGCCGAATCCCATCCGGTAAACCACGTTGTCGAGCCGGCTCTCGAGCAGCCTCAGCAGGTTCTCGCCCGTGGCCCCCTTCTGCCGGTCGGCGAGCTTGTAGTAGTTGCGGAACTGTTTTTCCAGCACGCTGTACAGTCGCCGCACCTTCTGCTTTTCACGCAACTGCACCGCATAGTCGGACGCGCGGCCGCGGCGCTGGCCGTGCTGGCCGGGCGGGTGCTCGATCTTGCACTTGCTCTCGATCGATCGCACGCCGCTCTTCAGGAACAGGTCGGTGCCTTCCCTGCGCGAGAGCTTCAGCTTGGGTCCCAGGTATCGAGCCATGATCTTTTCCCTACACTCGCCGGCGCTTCGGGGGCCGGCAGCCGTTGTGCGGTATCGGTGTCACGTCGGAAATGCTGTTGATCCTCAGGCCCGCCGCGTTGAGCGCGCGCACCGCGGACTCGCGGCCGGGGCCCGGCCCCTTGACGAAAACGTTGACGCTCTTCATGCCGAACTCCAGCGCCGCCGTACCGGCCCGCTCCGCGGCCACCTGAGCGGCAAAGGGCGTGCTCTTGCGGGAGCCGCGGAACCCGGACCCGCCCGACGTCGCCCAGCAGAGCGCATTGCCCTGCCGGTCGGAGATGGTGATGATCGTATTGTTGAACGATGCATGAATGTGCGCCACGCCATCGGTGACGATCCGCTTGGCTTTTTTCCTTTCTGCCATTGCCCAGCGCCCCGGTTACTTGCGAATGGGCCGGCGCGGCCCCTTGCGCGTGCGCGCGTTGGTTCGCGTGCGCTGCCCGTTCACCGGCAACCCGCGCCGGTGCCGCAGCCCCCGATAGCAGCCGAGGTCCATCAGCCGCTTGACGTTCATGTTGACCTCGCGCCGCAGGTCGCCCTCGATGGTGAGCTTGCCGACCTCGGCACGCAGCGCGTCGAGATCCGGCTCGGACAGCGCACCGATTCGCACGGCAGGGTCGACCCCCGCCGCCTCACACACCTTCAGCGCCGTGGTGCGCCCGACCCCGAATATGCTGGTCAACGAAACACCCGCATGCTTGTTGTCGGGGACGTTGACTCCGGCTATGCGTGCCATCCAAATTCTCTCCTTGTCAGCCTTGCCGTTGCTTGTGGCGCGGTTCCGCGCTGCAGATCACCCGAACCACGCCCTTGCGGCGCACGATCTTGCAGTTGCGGCAGATCTTCTTGACCGATGCCCTGACTTTCATGACCGTTTCCTGAGTGCTCCTTGCCGGCGCGCTAACGCCGCCGGCCGTATCCCTTGAGATTCGATTTCTCCATGAGCTTGGCGTATTGGCTGGACATCAGGTGCGCCTGCACCTGGGACATGAAGTCCATCGCCACCACCACCACGATCAGGAGCGCCGTGCCCCCCAGTTGCATGGTGATGTTGAAGGCCACCACCATGAATTCCGGCAGCAGGCACACCAGGGTCACGTACAGTGACCCGAACACGGTCAGCCGGGTGACCACGTCGTCGATGTAGCGGGCAGTCTGCTGACCGGGCCGGATGCCAGGCACGTAGGCGCCCTGGCGTTTGAGGTTGTCTGCCATGTCCTTGGGATCGAACTGGATGGCGGTATAGAAAAAGCTGAAGAAGACGATGCCGCCGGCGAACATCAGTATGTAGAGCGGCTGCCCCGGAGACAGCACTAGGGCGACCTGCTGCAGCCAGCCGAGGCCCGGGCCCTGGCCGAACCACTGCGCCATGGACGCGGGCGCGAGCAGCAGGCTCGAAGCGAAGATGGCGGGAATGACACCGGCCATGTTGATCTTGAGCGGCAGGTGGCTGGCCTGCCCCTGGAACATTCGGCGGCCCTGCTGGCGTTTCGCATAGTTCACCGTGATGCGCCGCTGGCCGCGCTCGACGAACACCACGAAGCCGACCACCAGCACCGCCAGCATGGCGATGGCCAGGAGCGCGATGATGTTGATGTCGCCCTGGCGGGCGGCCTCGAAGGACTGCCCGATGGCGCTCGGGAACCCGGAAACGATACCGGAGAAGATAATGAGCGAGATGCCGTTGCCCACCCCCCGTTCGGTGATCTGTTCGCCGAGCCACATCATGAAGAGCGCGCCGGTGACCAGCGTGACGGTAGCCACGAAGAAGAAGGTGAAGCCGGTGGTGAACGCCAGCCCCTGGTTTGCCAGGGTCACCGCCAGGGACATGCCCTGCACCAGCGAAATGAGCAAAGTGCCGTAACGTGTGTACTGGGTGATCTTGCGGCGCCCGGACTCGCCTTCCTTGCGCAACTGCTGCAGGCTCGGATACATCATGCTCATCAGGTTCATGATGATGCTGGAGGTGATGTAGGGCACCACCCCCAGGGCCAGAATGCTCATTCGTTCCAGCGCACCGCCGGAGAACATGTTGAACAGGTCCAGGATGCCGCCCTGGTTCTGTTCGAACAGGGCGCGCAGCCGGTCGGGATTGATGCCGGGCAACGGTATGTGGGTGCCGATGCGGTACACCAACAGGGCGAACAGCACGAACAGCAGCCGGTTGCGCAACTCCGTGAGCCCCGCCTGTACACCGCCGAGTTGTGGTTGCGCCTGCCCGCCGATCGCCACGATTCGATTCCCTCGCCTCGAGCCCTGCTCTTCTATCCGTCCGCCGGAGGCTCTATCTGTCCGCCGGCGGCCTCGATCGCCGCCCGGGCGCCCCGGGTAACGTAAAGCCCCCTGACGGTCACCGCCCTGTCAATGCTGCCAGACAGCATGATGCGCGCCCGCCTTGCGTCGCGGCGCACGAGATTGGCCGCCTTGAGCGCATCGAGATCGGCCACATCGCCATCCACCTTCGCAAGCTCACCGAGCCGCACTTCAGCCGTGACGGCCCCTATTCTCGAGCGGAAGCCGAATTTGGGGATGCGCATCTGCAACGGCAGTTGCCCACCCTCGAACCAGGGCTTGACGCTGCCGCCGGAGCGCGATTTCTGGCCCTTCTGGCCACGGGTGGCGGTCTTTCCCCAACCGGACCCGGCGCCCCGGCCGACGCGCCGCTTTGCGCGCCGGGCGCCCTGGGCTCCATGTAGCTCGTTCAGACGCACTTCAGATTACTCCACGACCCTGACCATGTAGCTCACCCGGTTGATCATACCGCGCACCGACGGCGTGTCCTCCACCTCGACCGTGTGGCCGATGCGGCGCAATCCCAAGCCCGCGACACAGGCCTGGTGCTTCTTCAGCCGGCCCGCGGCGCTCTTGACGAGCTGTACCCTGATCTTGTTCAAAACCCGATCTCCGCCAGCGTCTTGCCGCGCTTTTCCGCCACCGACGAGGGGGAGCGCATGCGTGTGAGGGCGGCGAAGGTCGCGCGCACCACGTTGACCGGGTTGGTGGACCCGTAACACTTGGCCAGCACGTTGTGTACGCCGGCGGCCTCCAGCACCGCACGCATGGTGCCACCCGCGATCACGCCCGTACCTTCCGAGGCGGGCTGCATGAAGACCTTGGATGCGCCGTGCCGTTCGGTCAGCGGATACCAGAGCGTGGTGCCGTTCAACTCTATGTCGACCATGTTGCGCCGGGCGGCCTCCATGGCTTTCTGAATGGCGACCGGCACTTCCCGCGCCTTGCCGCGTCCGAAACCCACACGGCCCTTGCCGTCGCCGACCACGGTGAGCGCGGTGAAACCGAAAATGCGGCCGCCTTTCACCACCTTGGCGACGCGGTTCACCTGCACGAGCTTCTCGACCAGCCCTTCTTCCCTGACTTCGTCCGCGTAAGCCATGCTAGTGTCCTGTCTGGTGAATTTCTTGCATTTCAGCGTGCCGCACGGGGCCTGTGGCAAGGCGCGGCCCGCCGGGAATGGCC
>JAPPHD010000037.1 GCA_028821125.1 Gammaproteobacteria bacterium | reverse complement strand
CCGGGTAGGTGCCGAGCCCCAGGGTGGTCTTTCTGCCGTTGATGCGTATGCTCTGGCCCCAGGACTTGCGGCAGCCGCGCCGCGACGAGGGCTTGACCAGGAGGGTGAGTCCGAGGCCGCCGCGACCGTCGCCGTAACGTCCTGGTACGTTGACGGACTTGACGAAGGTTGCGGACAGCATGGTGGGTCGTTTGTTCATGAAGCGGTACTCCTAATGACACAACAAAGTGTGTTGACGGAGTGTGCCGCGGTGAGGCGGTAAGGACCCAAAAGTTTTTACTTATCAAAAGGTTAAGAGAACCTTGTGCGACCCTCGGAACCCCTGAAAAACCCCTGGTTTGCTAATTGCGCGTCCCCGTCCCGGCGCGCAGGGTTGCCGACTCGCATGGAGAAAGTCATGAGTACTCGGTTTTATGGGGAACCTTTCATTCGTTCCAGAAACCCGGTGTCGACCCGGCCGGCGAGAAAAGCCTCGTCGGAGAGCACGTTCTGTAGCAATGGAACGTTGGTCTGCACGCCGGCGACGGAAAACCCCTTGAGCCCGACAAGGGCACGCCCGATGGCCAGTTCCCGGGTGGGGCCGCTGCCGATCACCTTGGCCAACAGAGGGTCGTAGTAGGGCGTGACCCTCTGTCCTTCCGCGTACCCGGTCTCAATGCGCACGCCGTGCATCCGCGGCGGGCGGAATACGGACAGGCGCCCGGTGGAGGGAAAGTGCCGCGCCGGGTCTTCGGCGTAGACCCGCACCTCCACGGCATACCCGTCCATCGGCGGGCGCTCGGGGAGCGCGCCTCCGGCCGCGATCTCGATCTGTGCCCGCACCAGGTCGAGGCCCGTCACCTCCTCGGTCACCCCGTGTTCCACCTGGATGCGGGTGTTCATCTCCATGAAGCCGAACTGCCCGGAGCCGTCTTCGAGCGTCTCCAGGGTGCCGATGCTGTCGTAGCCGATTTCAGCGGCAAGCCGTTCCGCACGCTCGCAGAGGTCAGTCACTCCGGCCCGGTCCAACCCCGGCGCGGGGCTCTCCTCGACCAGCTTCTGGTGCCGGCGCTGAATGGAGCATTCCCGTTCGTAGAGGTGCAGGGCGCCGCCCCTGCCATCGGCGAGCAACTGCACCTCGATGTGTCGCGGACGGTCGATGCAACGCTCGAGGTAAACCCGTGCGTCCGCGAACGCCCGCTCCGCCATGAGTTTCGTGCGCCGGAAACCCTCCTTGAGCCGATTCGGGGAGCCCGCAACGAACATGCCGATCCCGCCGCCGCCGCCCGCCGGCTTCACCATGACCGGATAGCCGAGAGACTCGGCGGCCGCCAGGGCGTCTCCGATTTCCTCCACCGGGGGTGATCCCTCGAGAACCGGAAAGCCCCGCTCCTCGACGAAACGGCGGGCCGAGGACTTGTCGCCCATCCGCCGCAACCACTTCGGCGACGGCCCGATGAACACGGCGCCCGCCTCGACGACAGCCTCGGCGAAGCCTGCGTTCTCGGCCAGGAAACCGTAGCCCGGATGCACGGCATCGGCTCCGGACTCGCCGAGGGCGGCGAGCAGCGCCTCCCCATTCAGGTAGGTCTCTTCGGCCTTGACGCCCGGCAGTGCGATCGCCTGGCCCGCTTCCGCCAGGTGCGGCGCGTCCTTGTCCGCGTCGGAATAGACCGCCGCGCTCGGCACACCCATCTCGTTGCAGGCGCGCACGATACGCCGGGCGATCGCCCCGCGGTTGGCGATCAGTATCCGGGAGAACAAGTGCCGGTTTCCGCGGACCCGATGTCTGTGGGCGTACGCTGCTGCGCCGCAATGAAGTCCCGGTATTCCAACCAGGCCTCGAGAAATCCGCCAAGCCCCCGGCCCCGGGTGCCTTTCGTTTCCGCACCCCGCTCGACCGCGAGCCTCACCCTGGCAACGACTGCGCTGGCCTGGGCCTCGTCCAGCCGCAACTCGAACATGTCCGTGGCGCCGCCGCCCTTGTGGCCCGGCGGCTTCGCGATCGGCTCACCGGCAAGGGCGCGGCGCAGCGGCGCACTGAGTTCCGCATCGCCGCAAAGCAGTTCCAGGGTTTCTCCAAGCATCCAGCGCGACCAGGTCTCCGGGCTGTCGCAGCGCGCTTTATAGCCATCCCAATCCATCTTGCTTGCCCGTACGGCCATGTCGGTCACCGGCGGCGACCAAACCGCCCGCTCAGGTGCGCGCCTCCAGCCTGCTTCCACCGGGGCCGGGCGGCGCCGCATCGCCGCCCGTCCATGGGTTCAGGACAGGCTGGCACCGGTCAGCCGCTCGTACGCCTCCCGGTAGCGGGCGACGCTCTTCTCGACCACCTCGTCCGGCAGCCTGGGCCCCGGCGGGGTCTTGTCCCACTCGCCCGCGGCGACGACGGTTTCCAGGTAGTTGCGCACCACCTGCTTGTCGAAACTGGGCTGCTCGCCCCCCGGCTGCCACCGGTCCGCCGGCCAGAAGCGGGAGCTGTCGGGCGTGAAAATCTCGTCGATCAGCAGAGGCTCGTCGCGGTCCGGACGCGTGCCGAACTCGAACTTGGTGTCGGCCAGTATGATGCCCCGCTCCAGCGCATAGTCCCGCGCCTTCCCGTACAGGTGCAGGGTCGCCTCGCCAAGCCACTCCATGCGCTGACGGCCGACGATGTCGACGCCCTGCTCGAAGCTGATGTTCTCGTCATGCCCGGTGGCCGCCTTGGTGGACGGCGTGAACAGCGGCTCCTCGAGCCGGTCGCTGTTCCTGAGGCCCGCCGGCAGCGGTATTCCGCACACCGACCCGGTGGCCTGGTAATCCTTCCAGCCGCTGCCGGTAATGTAGCCCCTCGCGATACACTCGATCGGCACGACCGTCGTCTTCCGGCACAGCATGATGCGCCCGTCCAGCGCGGAACGCTGCGCCGCATCGAGGCCGGGCACGTCCGCGGCGTCGGTGGAAATCAGGTGGTGGTCGAAATCGCCGGAGAACATCTCGAACCAGAACTTCGAGATCTGGGTGAGCAGCACCCCCTTGCCGGGCAGGCCGTTCGCCATGACCACATCGAAGGCGCTCACCCGGTCGGTGGCGACGATCAAGAGCGCCTCCTCGCCATTCTCCAGCGTGAGTTCATAAAGGTCGCGCACCTTGCCGCGACGCTTGTTGGGAAAATCCAGGTTCGTTTCCAATACCGCTTCGTTCATTTTTCTTTCAGTCCGTTTCTTTCAGTCCGTTTCTTTCAGTCCGTGTTTCAGCCCGTAGACGATTGGCTTTGTGAGGCCGAGAAACCCCGGCGGAAATCGTCGAGCAGGTCGTCGCAATCCTCAATGCCCACCGAGATGCGGATGAGCGAATCGGCGATTCCCATTCTGGCGCGCCACTCGGGGCCCACCTCGTGATAGATCGTGTGCGCCACCGGAATGGCAAGGGTGCGGTTGTCGCCCAGGTTGGTGGAGCGGACGATGACCTCGAAGGCGTTCATGAACGTCCAGATATCCAGGCCCGGGTCCAGTTCGAAACCGAACAGCGCGCCCGGGTGGCGGAAGAGCGCTTGTGCGCGTTCGTACTCGGGGTGTTCCGGCAGGCCGGGGTAATAGACCCGCCGGACCTTCTCGTGTTCGTTCAGGTATTCGGCCAGGCTCCGGGTGGTGGCGCATTGCCGCTCCATGCGCAGGGCCAGGGTCTCCGCGCCGACCGCGATATGGTGCGCCGCTTCCGGCGCCAGCGAGGCGCCGAAGTCACGCAGGCCCTTCTTCTTCATCTGGGTGAGGGCCCACAGCCTCTCGTCCTTCACCTTGCACGGCGCCTGGATGTTGTCGAAACCCCGCCAGTCGTAGGCGCCCATTTCGGTAATCGCGCCGCCAAGCGCGTTGCCGTGGCCGCCGATGTACTTGGTGAGGCTGTTGACGACCAGGCTCGCGCCCACCGCCGCCGGCTGGAACAGGTAGGGCGAGGTCATGGTGTTGTCGACCACGTAGACGAGATTGCGCGCCGCGCACAGTGCGCCGATCTCCTGGAGCGCCGTCACCTGGGTACGGGGGTTGGCGATGGTCTCCACGAACACCAGCCTGGTGTTGTCCTGCACGGCTTCCGCCACGGCCGCCGCGTCCGTGGCGTCGACGAACGTGACGTCCACGCCATGGTTGGCGAAGGTCAGCAGCAGGCTGGTGGTGTTGCCGAACAGGAACGAGCTGGAGACGAAGTGGTCGCCCTTGCGCAAGAGGGCGAACAGCATCGTGCCGATCGCCGCCATGCCGGTGGAAAAACAGAGGCTCGCAACGCCCCGCTCCATGGTGGTGACCTTGGCCTGCAGGGCTTCCACGGTGGGGTTGACCTGGCGGCTGTAGGTGAACCCCGGGCCGGTGCCCTGAAAGACCGCGGCCAGGTCGCGCGCATCGTCGTATCCGTAGGCGACGGTCGAGTGCACGGGCTTGTGCATCGAGCCGTGCTCGATGTTGCCCTGCCTGTCGCTGTGGACAATCTTGCTGGTAAAGCCTTTCACCTGTCCGGGAACCGTCCGGGAACCGTCCGGCAACTTTCAAAACGGGAATTGCACTACACGCCCACCACGGATGCAAACGGGTTTCCGGTCAGGAGCCTCCCGATATCAGAACCCGGTACGGCTCCGGAAAAGACGGAGCCGCCCGCCTCGCTGAAGCCGCAGGACTTGAGCAGGGCGAGCTGGTCCCGCGTCTCGACGCCGGATGCGAACAGCTCGAGGCCGAGTGCCGCCGCCGCCGCGGCGATGGCGGCAATGGTTCGCTCACCGCTACCGGCGCCTGGCCTGACATCGCGCATGAGGGCCGGCGCCAGGTTCAGGCCATGCAGTGCGAGACGTTCAAGGTATCGCAAGGACGAAAAACCGGCCCCGAACCCGCTTGCGGCCACCCGGACGCCCCGGCGTCGAAGATCGGCGAGTTCCGCGGCAATGGCCTGCACCGGCTCCATGAGGGCGGCCTCGTCGATCTCCACCGTCGCTGCCGCCGCATCGAGATCGGCGGCGCGCAGATTCTCCATGAAACCATCGATGAATCCCGGTTGGGCGAGCCGGCCGGCCGGCAGCGCCACCGCCACCCCCAGGTCCGGCGTTCCCCGCCGTCGCCACTCGGCCGTCTGCTCAAATGCCTGGCGGTGCAGGAAACTGTCGACGGCGGCCATGGCCCCGCCCGGCCGCTCCGGCGCGACGGTATCCCCCGGCCCGATCAGGCCCCTTTCGGGATGCCGCCAACGCCACCCTGCCTCCAGGGTCGTGATCCGGCCGGTTGCGAGATTCACCCGCGGCCGGTAACGAAGCTCGAGTTCGCCCCGGATCAATCCGGCATGGAGTTCGCGATCCGTCACCAGGTGACCGGAGCGGTCGGGGTCCATTTCTTCCGAGTCCATCTCTTCCGAGAAGAAAAGAAACGCGTTCTTCTCCTTGCCCTTGACGTGGTACATCGCCACATCCGCCCGGCGGATCAGGTCCTCGCCCACATCGCCGGCCTCCGGGTAGAGGGCAATGCCGATGCTGACTCCGACGCCGAGCCGCCGTCCGGCGAGCTGGAAGGGTTTGCCCAGGCAACCGAGGATCTTGCCGGCGATGGCCGCGGCGTCCTGCCGGGCACGCACGCCGGGCAACAGCAGCGCAAACTCGTCGCCACCGTACCGCGCCAGCGTGTCGCTCAAGCGTATGCAGCCCTGCATGCGTCCGGCGACCGCCTTCAGCAACCTGTCGCCCAGGTCGTGACCCAGGCTGTCGTTCACGGCCTTGAACCCGTCGAGGTCCAGGAACATCAGCGCCAGCCCGCGCCCGCTGCGCGGCGCCTCGGCAATGGCCGCTTCCAGGCGTTCGTCGAAGAGCGCCCGATTGGGAAGCCCCGTCACCGGGTCGTGACGAGCCTGATAGCTCGCCAGCCGGTGGGCCGCTTTCCGTTCCCGCGCGGCCTCGAGACTTGCCCGCAAGGCACGGTTCTCGGCCATGAGTTCCCGCAGCCTGGACCCCTCATTCGCGGGCAGAGTCGTTGAACGCGTCAATTTCGCACCCGGTCGCTTCTGTTTCGTCGGGCTGGGACAACGCCCCGTTCGTCATCGATACCCGGTCAGTTCCATGTACCCCCGCCCCGACCGATGGCCCGTCTCGTCCAGAACATGAACGAGCCCTTCCCAGTAAGTCAAGAGCGTGTCCATCCGCTGGTTCAGCACCGGCGCGGCAACCAGCCAGCGGCGCTCCCCCACCGCCAGCCTCCAGCGCACCGGCCATCGCGTGCCCCGCTCATCCCGCCAGTATTCCAGCGGTTCCAGGCTGAAGTCGCCGGGGCCGAGATGCCGTGCACGGCCGGACGCATCCACCAGCACGCCATGATCGTAGGGGTCGCGTGCGCCGTCGTCGCGCCGCAGCCGGAACGCCATGATGTCCTCGCCGTTGTCGAGCATCAGGGCAAACCAGTCCCATCCGACTTGGTGGGGCCCGAGCACGCTGGTGCTCCACTCGCGATCCAGCCAACCGAGCCCCCTGACCGCGTGCGCGGTCTCGTCGAGTCGCAGGCTTCCCGATGCCTGCAGGCGCGGCACCGAATAGTAGTAGGAGGCTTCACCCGGGCCCTTGGCCGACAGCCCGGCATCGCCCTGCAGGACAATGGGACGGGTGGGCGCCAATTGCAGCGACACGGCAAAGTCCCCGGCGGCGGCTTCGAGGGTCCAGTTGTCTCCGTCCCCCGACAGTCGCCAGCCCTCCAGCCACACCGCAAAGCCGCTTTCGTTCCCGGCGCGGACGCCGGCCAGCGCCGGGTGCCCCCTGGAGAGGCGCTCCGCTTCCCGATGGCGCCCGGCTCCTACGTCGGTGACGGCGAGATGCCCGAGGTAGGCCTGGCCGTTGCGCCAGGGGTCGTCGGCCGCGCCACCCGGGAACAGCGCCTGCCGGAAGACGGTGAACTGCACGCCGAACTCCCTCCCGCCGTCGCCTTCCAGGGCCAGGGTCAGGTACCACCACTCGCTGCGGTATTCCGGGTGCGCGCCATGGTCCGCCGGGAATTCAAAGGCGCGTGGCGTGTTTGCATGCGCGAATTCGACGCCTTCCGGCCCTGACCCGAGCACATCGCCCACCCTTAGCCCCGGCGCATCGCTGCCCGGCTCCGGCCCACCGCAGGCGCTCGCCGCCAAGGCCAGCGCCAAAGCCAACAACCGCATCGGCGCCCGCCGCCGGAGCGGGCGATCAGCTCGCATGTACCCGCTCCGCCGGCGACGGTGCAACCGCGGCAATCACCGCCGCGGCGAAACCCAGCGCCACGGGCAAGGCCAGGGCGGAGGCCGGCAACGACATCGCCACACTCCAACCGAACGCACGGGGATTGATCACGCCGCACAGAATCGCACCCATGGCCAGCCCCAGGGGCAAGGCCAGCAGCACGGCCAGGAGGCCGAGACCGAGCGCCCTCACCAACTCGATGTGGCGGTTTTCCGCGGCGGTAAGGCCCAGGGACGCCAGAAGCTCCCGGGTTGCCAGACGATTCAGGCGCAAGCCCATCATGGCGTTGTAGAGGCCCACCACCGCAACCGTCAGCGCCAGCAACGTCAGGGCGTTGGTGATCGCGAAGCTCCGGTCGAATATCTCCAGGGCACGCGCACGGGCCCGGTCGCGCTGCCGCACCCCGGCCCCGGGAGCGACGGCGGCAAGCCGGTCCTCGAGTGCGGAGCGTGAAATCCCGGACACGCCGAGGCCCGTGAAGTGCAAAACGCCGAAGTGCCGCGCCGCCGTCTCGTTCTGCATCAGCAGTCGCGGCACCACGCCGCCGAAGTCGGAGAACGCGCCCGCAATCCGCACCGGCGCGCCGCCCGCATCCACCGTCTCGCCAATATCCACGTTGAGAGCGCGAAGCAGGCTTTCGCTGGCAAGCCCCTCGTCCGGCAACAGGGCGGCGCCATGCCCGTAGCGCGCCGCCTCCGCCCGGGAAAAGTCTGTGTGGCCAACCTCCACGATGCGTCCGTCAATGCGCGTGCGCAGGTTGCCGTAGGCCTGCGAGCGCGCCTGCGGCCGGGCTTCCGCGAACGAGCGCGTCATGGCGCTCAGGTTTCCTCCCGGCGATTCCACGTAGAAATCATGGGCAAGCCTCTGGGCAAGCATGCGCTCGAAGTCGATCTTGAAGCTGTCAACCATCAACCCGACACCCACGCTGGTGGCCACGGCCAGCACCAGGGCGCCCAGGGCCGTCCCCACGTCGTCCTCGAACCAGGTGGCTTCGCGCACGGCAAGCCGGGTCAGCAATCCGCCCGGCGCGGCAACCGCGAGGCGCCGCGCCGCGCGCAACAGGGGCCCGACCAGGGAAACCGTCAGGAGCGCGGCCGCCAGGATCGCCGCAAATCCGCCCGCCAGACCGGTTTCCTCCATGCCCACACCAACGGCGATCGTCGCCAGCGCCAGAGCGCACGAAATCAGCCGGCCGGCGGTGAACAGCGATCGGGATACGGGCCGGCCCCAGCGGCGGAACGCCATCCAGCCGCCCACCGCCGCAATGCCGACGCCGGAGATCAACGCCTTGGCGACCACCTCGGACGACATCTCCGGCACCGGCGCCGCTTCCAGACCGGCGGTGGAGATTTCGCTGAGCAGTTCGGCGAGCAGTACTCCCGCCACGGTGCCAACGAGGGTAGCGAGCGCTCCCAGCGAAGCCACGGCCAGCAGGAAACACCCGCCCAGTTCCCTGCGGCTCGCACCCAGCACCGACAGGCTTTCCAACACGGGCGACTGGCGCCGGACCCAGAGCACCGACACCTGGTAGATCAGAAACCAGGCCACCAGCAGGGCCAGGGTTCCCAGCGCACCCAGGTTGAACAGTATCGAGTTCGCGAATCTGGCGCCCGGTTGTTCGAAGGAAACCGGGCGCAGTTCCCAATCCGCCGGCGCAACGTTCGCATTGCCGGTAGCGCCGGATGTACCGCCGGAGGAGAACCTCAGTTCCGCAGGCCCCTCCGGCAGTGCCGCCGACAGCCCCGGCAACAGGGCCTCCAGCCAGGAGCGAAGGCGTGCCCAGGGATCGCGCGCGGCCACACCCACGCGGCTCAGCGTCTCCGGCGGCGCATTCAGGATATGCAGCGCATCGCCGATATCGGCGAAGAGGCCGTCCCCGACGCCGGAGTCGACGACTCCGGCCACCGGCCACTCCTCACCGCCAAGCCGCAGGCGGTCGCCTTCGGCGATCAGGAGACCGGCATCCACCACGATCGACCCCGGTCGCGATCCCGCGCCGCCGCCCCGTCCCTCTCCCGGCAGGCCGTACAGCGCAAGCCAGTCTGCCCCTGACACGTGGAAGCGCCGCCCGCCCGCAACGATACGTCCGTCGACCATTGGCACCAGCCCCAGCACGTCGGGCAGTTCGCCACCGCGCCAGCGGCGGCGCAGTTCGAAGTAGTCGCTCATGGTGGCGCCGCGCCTTTCGGCAAGGTGCGTGAGCCCCCCGAGGTGCGGCGCGCGGTTCGCTTCCAGCGACCCGGCCACCGACAGGCTGATGAGGTGCACGGCCACCGTCGATGCCACACCCAGGGACACGCCAAGCAGGGCCGTCAGCGTGGTCCAGGGCGTCCTGGCGAAGAACCGCGCAAAACCGAGAGCGACCAGTCTCAACAATCCAGCTCCACGATACGGTCGGCACGCCGGGCGATGGCCTCGCTGTGGGTGGCGATCACCATGGCGCAGTTCAGCCGTTCCACCTCCGAGAAGAGCAGGCCGGCCACCCGGTCGCTGTTGCCCGGATCCAGGTTGCCGGTGGGTTCGTCCGCGAGGACGATGGCGGGTTCGTGGGCCACCGCCCGGGCGATGGCGACCCGTTGCCGTTCCCCGCCCGAGAGGGTGTCGGGAAACGCGTGCAGCACATCGCCCAGGCCCAGCGCCTCCAGGCGCTCGAGTGCACGGGGCGCCAGGTCGTCGCGCCTGTTCAGCGCGAGCGGCAGCCGCACGTTTTCCAATACGTTGAGGGTCGGCACCAGGTTGAAGAACTGGAAGACGTATCCCACCAGGCGCCGGCGCACGGCCGCGCGCGCCGCCGGAGCCAGGCCGTGCATGGGGTGCACCATGTCGCCCTCGCGCAACGTCAGCCTGCCGTCGTCCACGGCCAGCAGCCCCGCAATCAGGTTCAGCAGCGTGGACTTGCCGGAGCCGCTCGGGCCGCAGACGGCCACCACCTCTCCAGGGGCAACGGCGAGATCGAAATTCTCCAGTACCGGCAGGTACCTCCGGCCGTCCGAGAACCCCTTGCCGACCCCATCGAGTGCAAGCGCGGGTGCCGCCATGTCTCAGGGCCCAGTGTCCTGTGTCACAAATACGCTACCTTTCAGCGTGCCGCACAAGGCCTGTGGCAAGGCGTGGCTCGCAGCCAATATCGAGCATATTGGCAAGGGCCGCAACGCAGCCACAGGCCTGGTGGGGAACAGTTCCTTCGTGGGGGCTCCAAGCGCGGAAATGCGGTACCGGCATCTCCGCTTGCCAAAGCCGTGCCGCGGCTGGGGCTGTGCCCGACGGGTTGCGACAATCACCGTATCTCCTGCATGCCTTCCCGGCGCAGGTAGTCCGTCAGCTCCGGCAGGTGCGCCTCCTTCTGAACGGTGTCGAGCAAAACCTTGCACTCTGCGTGCGGTTCGATCATCCGCAGCGTTGTGAGAGTGGGTGCGATCATCTGCCATTCGCCCGCCTCGCAAAGCCGCATCGCTTCGGCAGGCCTGATCCAGCAGCCGTTCTGCGTCTCGGTTTCGTGTGCCAGCGCATTCTGCCGCAACGGCATGGCGGCGACGAAGAAGCGCGTGTCGAAACGGCGGGCCGCCGCTTCGGGAGTGAGCCAGTGACTGAAATACAGCATCTCGTCGCAAGCCAGGCGCAGGCCTTCCCGGGCGCACAGGGAAGCCATGTCCAACCGGCCGTCGATCAGCATGGCGCGGTAACCGGAGAACCGCTCCTGCGATTCCTCACCGTCTATGGCGGGGCGGCCCGCCGCGGTAGCGAACAGCACGCCGCACTCCTCGAAGCATTCGCGAATGGCCGCCACCCAGTACCGCAGGCCACCGCCGGCGACCCCGACGGCCCGGTCTGCGGACGCCTCGTCGACGCCGTCGCAGAGTTCGGGCAGGAAGTCCGCCTCGTCCACCTTGCCGCCAGGAAAAACGTGCAGGTTGGGGAAGTCGCCCCGCCCGGGACGCTGGATCATGAAAACCTCGATGCCGCCCCGCCGCTCCCGCGTCAGGACGACCGTGGCCGCCAGCCGGATATTGCCGCGCTGCAGAGGCTCCACTAACGGCACTCCGTTTTATATACTTCCGGCGCAAGCGGTTCGTTGTTCATGTTGGCGTCTCGTCGTCAGTTGGGGCAGCGGCGGATATTTGAGTTGTTGTTCGTCCAGTCACAGCGAGAGACTCGCGCAAGCGGGGAGTCACATGAAAGAGAAGCCCTACAAGTTCGTCTTGCGGTTGCCCCCGGAAATGCGCGAGAAGATCGTGGAAGCCGCCGGGCGGTATCGGCGCAGCATCAATTCCGAAATTGTAGCGCGATTGGAACAGTCCTTCAGCGAAGGCTCCCCGGCCAACGCCGCGCCGCCGCTGCACCCCCACCTGGAGCACGTCCTGCGCAGCCGGCTCGATGCGGACGAGCAGCGCCTGATCAACGGGTACCGGCACCTCGAGCAGAGAAAGCGCGCCGCGCTGCTGGATTTTCTGGACTGAACCGGGGAAAGCGGTTACCGACGCCTTCTCAGGGTGACGACATTGTCCGCCTTTACGGCATGCTGTTTTCGGGAGAAGGCGATCTCCCAGGTCAGGGTGCGCTCGTCTTCGTGGAGGAAGCCGCGGAAGCCGCAGCCGTCGGCCACGTCGAAGAGGGCGACGGCGGCGTGCAGGGTACCGCTGGCGTTCCAGAGCAATCCCAGGTTGGGGACGCTTTCGAGCTTGGCGATGCCGTCCGCGGCAACCGCCCCAATCCGGGCATCGACGGTGTAGGTGCCCACGTCGTTGGGTGCGATGCGCACGGAGAGGTCCTGGCTTCTGTCGCCCTTGACCCGGTAGCCGCCGGCCAGCGTGAAACCGCCCCGGTCCTGTTCGATTTTCAGGTCGCACTCGATCTGCCTGCCGAGGCTCGCGCCTTCCACCAGCAGGCTGCCGCGGCCCAACCAATCTCCGGGCTTGAGCAACACCGTAAGGGCTTGTCCGTTCGCGTCTTCTTACCGTCCAAGCGTAGCACTGTTTTCCAGATGCCCCATAATCCCGGTCATGGGAGCGCTGGAACTCTTTCAACCGTCGGTTCAGGCCTGGTTTCGCAGCCGTTTTCCCGCGCCGACGGATGTACAGGCCAGAACCTGGCCGCGCATTGCCGATGGCGCCCATGTGCTGGCGACGGCACCCACCGGCAGCGGCAAGACGCTGACCGCCTTTCTGTGGTCGCTCGACCGGTTTGCCGCCGGCGCGCACCGGCCCGGACGCACCCGGGTTCTCTACGTTTCGCCGCTGAAGGCGCTCAACAACGACATCCGGCGGAACCTGCTCGGGCCGTTGCGCGAACTCCGCGAGCGGCATGGATTTCCCGAAATCAGCGTGCGCGCGCGCTCCGGCGACACCTCCCAGGGGGATCGCCAGCGTATGCTGAGGAGCCCTCCGGACATTCTGATCACCACGCCGGAAAGCCTGGCCCTGCTGCTCACCACCACCCGGGGCCGGCAGTCGCTGGCGGCCGTGGAAACGCTCGTTCTCGATGAGGTGCACGCGGTGGTGGCCAACCGCCGGGGCGTGCAGTTGATGACATCGGTCGAGCGGCTGGCCGCCGTTGCCGGTGAGTTTCAGCGCATCGCCCTGTCCGCCACCGTGAATCCCCTCGAAACCGTGGCCGCCTGGGTCGGCGGATACGTGCCGGGCGGTTCTCCCCGGCCGGTGCAGGTCGTTGCCAGCCATCACGACAAGGCGATCGAGTTCCGGGTGCGCTTTCCCGAAGACGCCCGCAACGCCGCGGCCAACGGCAAGAAGATCTGGGATCCGCTGTCTGACAGTTTCCGCGACCTGATCGAGGGCAACCGCTCCACCCTCTTCTTTACCAACAGCCGGCGCCTCGCCGAGAAGATGACCCTCAAGATCAACGAAGACCAGCCCGCGCCGCTGGCCTACGCCCATCACGGCTCACTGGCCCGGGACATTCGAACCGAGGTGGAGAAGCGCCTGAAAGGGGGCGAACTCGGCGCCATCGTCGCCACCAGTTCCCTGGAACTCGGCATCGACATCGGCGCGCTGGACGAGGTGGTGCTGGTGCAGTCGCCGCCCTCCGTGGCCGCGGCCCTGCAGCGGATCGGCCGCGCGGGGCACGGTGTCGGCGAGGTGAGCCGGGGCACCCTGTACCCCACACACGCCCACGACTTCCTGGAAGCCGCGGTGCTCGCCGATGCCATCGCGGAGCGCGATCTCGAGCCGCTCGCGCCATTGACCGGCCCCCTGGACGTGCTCTGCCAGACGATCGTGTCCATGTGCGCGAACGAGACCTGGGGGGTGGACGACATGTTCGCCGTCATCCGGGCAAGTTCCCCCTATCGCAACCTGCCCAGGGAGCACTTCGACCTGGTGCTGGACATGCTCGCCGGCCGCTACGCCGGCTCCCGGGTGCGGGAACTGAAACCGCGCATCGCCTACGACCGCATCGACGGCACGGTGCGCGCCAGCAAGAGCGCCCTGTTCGCCCTGTACAACTCCGGCGGGACCATACCGGACCGGGGCTACTACCAGCTTCGACATGCCGACTCCGGCGCCCTGATCGGCGAACTGGACGAGGAATTCGTCTGGGAAGCGACGGTGGGACAGACCTTCAATCTGGGTACGCAGAACTGGCAGATACAGCGCATTACGCACAACGAAGTGCTGGTGCGGGCGGCGGGGTCCGCCAACACGTCGCTGCCCTTCTGGCGGGCCGAGGGTTTCAACCGCGGTTTCCATTTCTCGAGCCGCATCGGCGAATACCTCGAGCGCGCCGAAGAGGCGCTTGCATCGAACCGCGAAGACGAACTCGAAGCCGCGCTCGAGGACCGGGCCGGCTTCGACGCCATCGCCGCGGCAGAACTGGTCGGCTACCTGAAGCGGCAGCGCGAGGCCACCCGGGCGCCGCTGCCGCATCGCCGGCACCTGCTGGTGGAACTGGTTCGGGCCGGGCCCGGCGGATACCGGGGGCCGGATGCGCCGCGGCAACTGGTGATCCACACCGGCTGGGGCGGCGCGGTGAACCGGCCCTGGGCCCTTGCCCTGGAAGCGGCCTGGCGCGAACGGTTCGAAGCGGCCCCCGACATGCACGCCGACAACTACGCGGTGGTCGTACAGCTCAAGCAGGAGCTGGACCCGCAAGCGCTGCCGCACATGGTCACTCCCGAGAACCTGGATGCGCTGCTGCGCCGGTCGCTGGAGGGGTCCGGTTACTTCGGCGCCCGGTTCCGGGAGTGCGCGGGGCGGGCGCTCTTGCTCACCCGGCAGCGGTTCAACCAGCGCCTGCCCCTGTGGATGAGCCGCATGCAGGCGAAGAAGCTGATGACGGCCATGAAGAAGTACCGGGACTTTCCGATACTGCTGGAGGCGTGGCGAACCTGCCTGGTGGACGAGTTCGACCTGCCCGCTCTGAGGATGCTGCTCGGCGAACTGCAAACCGGCGCCATCGACTGCTCGTTCATCGACACCGACGCGCCCAGCCCGTTCGCGGCCGTGGTGACCTTCGACCAGTTGAGCCGCTATATGTACGCCGACGACACGCCGGAGCGTCCCGACACCAGCGCGCTCGGCACCGACCTCATCGAGCAGGCGGTGAACGACGAATCCCTGCGGCCCAGGCTCCGGCCCGATGTCATCGAGGCGTTCGAAGCCAAGCGGCAGCGGCGGGCTGAGGGCTATCGGCCCCAATCCAGGCGCGAGTGGCTGGAGTGGGCAAAGGAGCGCGTGCTCGTTCCCGCCGATGAATGGCCGGCGGATGTGGATCACGAGCGCCTGGTGCGGTTCCAGGCCCCGGCCCGCACCCATCACCAACTTCCCGCCGCGGACGTCGATGCGCTCGCGGCGAACGCCGGCGACGGATGCGTGGCGGAGCGCGTCTGGATCGCACACCTCGAGTCGGCGCGCGCCCTCGTGGCTACCGGCCTGTGTTCAATGCCGATCGGAAGCCGCAAGCGATTCCCGGACGTGGGCGATACACGCACCGGCCAGGAACTCGCCCGGGAATTCCTGTCGTTCTACGGCCCCTGCACCCGGGCCCGTATCGAAGCGCTGCTCCCGCGCATACCGGAGGGGCTCCTCGAAGACGCCGGGGAACTCGTCACGGGCGTGCTGGTGGAAGGCAGCGAAGCCGGTCACTACTGCGACCCCGACAACCTGCAGACACTGCTGCGCTTCCAGCGCGCCGCCAGCCGCGCCGACGTCACCGCCCGCCCCCTGCGCACGCTGCCCGGCTTCTGGGCCGCCTGGCAGGGCATCGAGCGGCCCTGGTCGGATGCGGGCGCGCTGGCGGCCATCGAGAAGCTGAGCGGCTACACAGCGCCCGTACGAGCCTGGCTTCACGACTTGATGGCCTGCCGCTTCACCGATTTCGCCGATCACCTGCTCGACGGGTTCTTCGCCAGGGAACATTTCCGCTGGCACGGGGCCGGCAAGGGCCGGATCACGCTCTGCTATCCGGAAGACGCCCCACTCCACAGAAACCCAGAAGCCGGCAATGCGCGAGACGCCGTTCTACCCCTGTTCACCGACCGTACCGCCAGCTACAGCTTCCATCAGCTCGGCGACCGGGCCGCCGGTGAGCGCCGCCAATCCGGTGGAGATGTGCAGGATTTCAACGAGCGGTGGTGGGAAGCGGTCTGGCAGGGCGCCATCACCGCGGACAGCCTGGAACCGTTGCGGGCCGGTCTGCTACGCGACTATCTGCTGGATGACCCGGGATCGAGTTCGGGAAGCCGTTCGGGAACCCGCAATTTGCGCCGGCGTGCCCGCGCCGTAGCCCTGGGCTGGCCGGGCCAATGGCGTCTCGTCGAACCGGCCGCCCCTCCCGGCGATCCCTTGGAGCGGCTGGAAGACGACAAGGAACGGGTGCGCTCCCTCGCGGAACGCTACGGGATCGTGAACCGGGAAATCGTCAATCGCGAGGCTCGATGGGGCGAACTCTTCCACGCCGTTCGGGTGATGGAACTCGCCGGCGAATTGATTGCCGGCCATTTCTTCGACGGGCTTTCAGGTCCCCAGTTCATGACTCCGCGCGCCCTGCACCGGCTGCGCAACCACCAGGCCCCGCAATGCTTCTGGGTCAATGCCTTCGACCCCGCCGCCCCCTGCGGCCTTACCCTGGACTGGCCCGGACTGCCGCGGCGGCTGGCCGGCAACTACCTGAGCTTCCTGGACGGGGAACTGGCGCTGACCATCGAGAACCAGGGGGCGCGGCTGACCTTCCACATCCCCCCCGACCACCCGGAGATTGACGCGGTAACGGCCCCCCTGCACTACCTGGTTCGCACCCGCCGCCGCGTAGCCGTCAGCACCATCAACGGCACGAACGCCCGCAAGAGCCCCTACCTGGACTGCCTGGACAGGACCCTGACCCGGGTCACCGATCACAGACGGGTGTATTTCGAGCCGGGTTAGTGTCGGGGTCTACCCGTTCAAATCCACCAATCCGCGGCCGACCATCTCGCCCGCGAGTATCCGGTCGATGGCCGCGGAAAGCGTATCCAGCGTCAGCGGCGCCACCAGTTCCTCCAGGGAGCCCAGTTGCCAGGGACCAGCCAGCTTGTTCCAGATTTCCGCCTTGTCCTCAAGCGGCAACTGCACCGAATCGACGCCAAGCAGGTTCACGTGCCGCAGGATGAACGGCAGCACAGTCGCCGGTATCTCCGGCGATGCCACCAACCCGCAGGCCGCCAGGCTCGCCCCGTAGCGCAGCGACTTCAGCCCGTTGACCAGGATCTGCCCGCCGACGGTATCCACCACCCCGCCCCAGGTCTCCCGCAGCAGCGGCCGCTCCGCCCCGACCAGCGCATCGTCGCGGCCGAGTACCTCCGCGGCGCCGAGGCCGCGCAGGAAGTCGTGCTGCGAATCCTTGCCGGTCACCGCATGCACTTCATAACCCAGGTGCGCCAGCAGCTTCACAGCCACCGACCCCACGCCCCCGGTGGCGCCGGTCACCAGTACCGGGCCGCCGCCCGGATTCATGCCGGCTGATTCCAGCTTGTGCACCGACAGCGCCGCCGTGAACCCGGCCGTGCCCAGAATCATGCTCGACCGCACATCGAGCCCGTCCGGCATCGGCACCGCCCACCCGGCCGGAACGCGGATCTTCTGCCCGTAACCGCCCGATGTGTTCATCCCCAGGTCGAACCCGATGACGATCACCTCGTCACCCGGTGAAAACTGCTCCGACGAGGACTCCACCACCGTTCCGGCCGCATCGATCCCCGGCGTGTGCGGAAAATTGCGCGTGACACCCGGATTGCCGGTAGCCGACAACGCATCCTTGTAGTTGAGCGACGAATACGCCACATCGATCAGCAGTTCACCCTCCGGAAGACCGGCGGTGTCGCGCTCAACGACACTGCGGGTGAACGCCCGTTTCCCGTCGGTTTCGGTCTTCTCGACCAGGAATGCGCGAAATGAAGTCATGGGTCACCTGAAGCAGTTGCGGAGTTGAAGAAGACGCCGGGTACAACCTGCCCGACCCGACGCCGCGGGCGCGCCATTGTAGCCCCAGCGCCACGTCTTTCCGATCCGATCTGTTACGCCGGTTAACGGGAGGCGGCATTGGAGCCAGGTTTCGAATCGGGTTGCCGGAAGACTCCTGCCCTCCTTCCGAGGGCCGCGCTTTGGCCAATCAAGTCGATCACATCCTCAAGCCAGGTCCTGGCCTCGTCGTGGCGACTTATGTCGGCGACGAATTCCTGCCCCCGCCCAACGGTCCGCAACGAATCTCCGCCTTGCCAACGATCCGACCGCCCGTGATAGGTCAGCCCGACCCGGCGCAACCAGCCCGGTACGCGCCAACGGCTGACCGGCCCGCCCGGCCGACTGAGGCGCAGGTCGTCGGTCGCCGTCGCCGCTTTCAGCCCCCGGCCGACATAGAGGCAATTGTTGCGCGGCCACCGCCCGATCGTATGCGGATGACGGATCGCGAATCCGCTCGGCTGCGCGGCCGGGCCTGGGTCGACGCCGAGCAGGAACCGTTCCTCCACGCGCAGGAATCCGAATATCCGGTGGTGGCGGTCGCTACCGTCGAGTTCCGAAAAAAGCCCGAAGAACAGGAACACATCGCCGACCGAGACGCCGTTGTTCGCCAGGTGGCTCTGTGCCGCGGCGATCTGCCCGAACGCGCACCGCCCGTTCTCGAACATCGGGTCGCAGTGGCACAGATTCGCGCCGGTCAGCCGGCGTCCGGTGACATGTTCCACCAGAGTGCCGAGCCCCAGATCGGCATAGGTGGTATGGGAGCGCCGTTTGGCCGGGATCGGCAGGCTCACCGGAACACCTTCCACGATGGGCGAGGGAAATCCGCCCGAGGCGCTGTCGAATCCCTTGCGGCTGAAGACAAGCTTCATGGCCAGCCCGACCCGCATGCAACGAGTCCTCGCATGGAATCACTCGTACAGTACCATGGCGCCGCCCGTTCCGAGTAACAAGGCAAACTCCGCGTCGCCATGCTCAAGCGGGTGGCAGCCTTGCTCCGGTTGGGCTGGCAGGCTTCAGATGGAATCGGTGGCAGACTTCGGCGGTTTACGCAGGCTTTCACTTAATCTGTCGGCCGGCAGGCTTGTGGGTGGCATTTCAGCAGGCCCGACTCAAGCCATCCCTATTGGTCGTACTCCGCAGACCGCACCTTTCGAGCCGTTATTCTTCCCATGCTCTCGCTGGTGCGGAAGCGTTCGTTGCCGCTGGTCCTCAAGACTGGCCCACACATTGAATCCAATGACGAGCAACGTCGCCCCTATCTCCGTGCGTGGCAGGCCGCTTCACAGACGCTGTTCGTATGTTCCATGGACTTAAGCCGGAGCGGGGATATGGCACAATGCGCTTCCCGCCGACGCCTCAAGACCCGTTTGCTTTTGGGCTGCGATTGCGATTTGGGGTTGGGTTGGAATGCGCCATGTCGGGCATAATGTGGCCCGGCTTTTGAACCAATACACCCTTCTGTTAACTAACAAAACCTTGACGGTAATTGCGTATTAATCGACAATTCATTGCAATTGGTCCACCAAGCGGACTGCAAATCAACAGAAGTTGACGCCATGCCAGAGTTCTTCCTATCAACCTCGGCAACGGCTGCACAGACATCCCGGGCACTGAAGCGGGGGCTTGTCCGCAAGATCGGTCCCCGGCTGTACACGCGTAACCTTGAAGATCGGCCAGAGGAGGTCGTCCGCCGCAACCTGTGGGCAATTGTCGAAGCCTACGCCCCCGGCGCGCTTGTGGCCGACAGAACCGCCATGGAAATGGCTCCCGCCGAGGACGGCAGCGTTTGCCTTGTGTCGAAGCTCAGCAGGGACGTCGAGGTGCCGGGCCTGCGGCTCCGGCCAAGGCGGGGCGCCCCTCCGGCCCAAGGGGATCTTCCCTTCATGGGCGGAACGCTCAGGCTCAGTTCCCCGCACCGGGCCATGCTGGACAACCTGCATGCTTCGCGCGCAAGGCGCGGAGTGGCCCGCACCCTGGGCCAGGAGGCGGTGGAGGCCCACATGGAGCGGGTTGCGGCTGCCGCCGGGATGGATGCGGTGGCCAACATGGTGGAGGAGGCCTCCGCCATCGCCCCGCTCATTGGTCGCGAACAGGAGGGCCGGCGCCTGGCGCACATGTTCGCCGAACTCTCGGGCGGGCCATCCGGGTGGCTTCGCAGCCCGCTGGCCAGGGCGCGGGCGGCGGGCATCCCCTATGACCCGACGCGCCCACCGCTGTTCGACCGGCTGGCGGGGGCGCTCAGGGCCGTGCCGCGCATGGAAGTGCCTTGGGGAGCCGGGCGGCAGGGCGAGGCGCGTCGTACCCTGGCGTTCTTCGACGCTTACTTCTCGAACTACATTGAGGGAACCGAGCTGACGGTCGATGAGGCCGTCGGCATCGTTTTCGAGGCTCGGCAGCCCGCACAGCGCGCCGCCGATGCCCAGGACATGCTCGGTCTGTGGCACGTGGTGTCAGACATCGATGAGATGAGCACGACGCCCAGGACGCCGGATGAGTTGCTTGAGATTTTGCGCCGACGCCACGCCACGGCGTTGCGGGGACGCCCTTCAGCCGAGCCCGGGCGGTTCAAGTCGGTTCGCAACCGCATCGGCACCAAGGAGTTCGTCGCCCCCGAGTCGGTCGCCGGGACGCTTCGGGAGGGGTTCAAGCGCCTTGAGGCGTTGGACAGGCCTTTCGACCGGGCCGTCTTCATGCACTTCCTGGTCGCCGAAGTGCATCCGTTCGTTGATGGCAACGGGCGAATCGCCCGCGTGATGATGAACGCCGAACTGATGTCAGCCGGACAGCACCCCATTGTCATTCCCACTGCATATCGCGAGAACTACCTTGCGGCGCAACGCTCGCCGTCGGCCGGCAACTCGCCCGACCCGTTGCCGCAGGCGCTGCACCGAGCCCAGCGCTGGACGGCGGGTGTCCCTTGGCGCGGCTTGACGGCGACCACCGAGGCGCTTGCCCGCCGCAACGCCTTTGCCACGGAGGCGGAGTTGGATGACCGAGGCTTGAGGCTTCTGGACGGCCCTGGTACCGGGCAGCGGGTTCGCGACCAGCAGGCCACTGTTTTCAACGCGACTCCTTCAATCCGCCACGAGCGCCGGGGATGACATTCGCCATCGGCTTACTTAATGTAGCGTGAGTTGAAACTGGAACCGGTGGGAAGGATCCTCGGTTGCGAATCCTGATTGTCAGTGATGCCTGGTATCCGCAACTGAACGGCGTGGTGCGGGCGCTGTCGACCACCCGCGACCGGCTGGCGGGCATGGGGCACGAGGTGGAGGTGATCGGGCCGGCGCCGTTCCGGAGCGTCCCCTGCCCCACTTATCCCGAGATCCGGCTCGCGCTCACCACGCCCGGGCGGGTAGGGCGCCTCATCGAGCGTTTCGCTCCCGATGCCGTGCACCTGGCCACCGAGGGGCCGCTCGGCTGGTGTGCGCGGCACTGGCTGAAGCGGCGCGGCATCCCGTTCACCACGTCGTTCCACACCATGTTTCCGCTCTACCTGAAACTGCGGGGCGGCGTACCGGAAAGCTGGTCGTTCGCGTTGCTGCGCCTGTTCCACAACGCGGCCGTGCGCACCATGTATTCGACGGAAACCCTGCGCTCGACCCTCGACGGTGAGGGATTCAGGGCCCTCGCGCAATGGGTTCGGGGCGTGGATACCGACCTGTTTCGCCCGGTCCCGCCCGCGGACCTGGAGTTTTCAGGCCCCATTTTGATGTACGTCGGGCGCCTGGCCGTGGAGAAGAACCTCGATGCCTTCCTCTCCCTGGACGTTCCCGGCACCAAGGTACTGATCGGCGACGGACCTCAGCGTGCGGCGCTGGAGGCGCAATTTCCCCACGCCATCTTCCTGGGTTCCCGCTTCGGCGAGGAACTGGTGGCTCACTTCTGCGCGGCGGACGTGCTGGTGTTCCCCTCGAAGACCGACACCCTGGGCCTGGTCATGCTGGAAGCGGCGGCCTGCGGCATACCCGTTGCCGCCTTGCCGGTACCCGGACCCAACGACATCATCGGCGACAGCGGCGCGGGCGTGCTGAATGACGACCTGGGCGCCGCCATCGGGGCCGCCCTGGAGATCGGCCCGAAGGTCTGCAGGGAGCACGCGCTTCGCCATACGTGGGATGCCTCCGCCCGCCAGTTCCTGAACAACCTGGAGCCTGTGAGCCTGAAGCAGGCCGCCAGCGCCGTCCGTGAAGGAGGAACCGCATGAGAATCCTGGTACTGGGCGGCGACGGCTTCTGCGGGTGGCCCACATCCCTGCACCTCTCGATGCAGGGCCATGCGGTCACCGTGGTGGACAACCTCTCCAGGCGCAACATCGACAACGAACTGCAGGTGCAGAGCCTCACGCCCATCCGCTCCATCACCACCCGGCTCGGGGCCTGGAAGGAGATCACCGGCAGGATCATCGCCTACGAACGGCTCGATGTGGCCACCGAATACGACCGGCTGCTGAACCTGCTGCGCGCGCGCCGGCCCCACGTCATCGTGCACTTCGCCGAGCAGCGGGCCGCGCCCTACTCCATGAAATCTTCCTGGCACAAGCGCTACACGGTCAACAACAACCTCAACGCCACCAACAACGTGCTGGCCGCCATCGTCGAGTCCGGGCTGGACGCGCACCTGGTGCACCTCGGCACCATGGGCGTGTACGGCTATTCGTCGACGGGCGTGCGGCTGCCGGAAGGCTACCTGACCGTGAAGATGACCGCCGGTGACGGCGCGGAGGTGGAGCAGGAGATCCTCTACCCCGCCAACCCCGGCAGCATCTACCACATGACCAAGACCCAGGATCAGCTCTTCTTCGCCTTCTACAACAAGAACGACGAGGCGCGCATCACCGACCTGCACCAGGGCATCGTCTGGGGGACCCAGACCCGGGAGACGCGCCTGGACGAGCGGCTCGTCAACCGCTTCGACTACGACGGCGACTACGGCACCGTGCTGAACCGTTTCCTGATGCAGGCCGCCATCGACTACCCGCTCACCGTGCACGGCAGCGGCGGCCAGACCCGGGCCTTCATCCACATCCAGGACACCGTGCGCTGCATCGAACTCGCCATCGAGAACCCGCCGGCCCGGGGCGAGCGGGTGAAGATCCTGAACCAGCTCACCGAAGTGCACCGCCTGATCGACCTGGCGAAACTGGTCGCGGAACTGACCGGCGCGCGGGTCGAGCACGTACCCAATCCGCGCAAGGAAGCGGATGCCAACGACCTCGAAGCAACCAACGCCGGGCTGCTTGGCCTGGGGCTCAAGCCAACGACCCTGCGCGAGGGGCTGCTGACCGAAGTCACCGACATCGCCCGGCGCTACGCCTCGCGCTGCGACCGCCGCCGCATTCCCTGCGTCTCCCACTGGACCCGCGACATCGCCGAGGCGGAACGGCCGCCCGCGCGCCAGGGTTCCGGACGCCGCACCGATTCCTGAGCCGGGTTCAGCGTAACCGCCCCCCCACAGGCGCGCAGGGAACACCCGCCGCTAGCTGGGAGAGTGGGTGTGCGGTGCAGACTGGCTAAACCGCTCCGGGAGCGCCACAATTCGGGTGCCCGAGGAACCTGCTACGGCCAGTTTGAGGAGGTCCGGAACATGACGCCACTCTCGAGATGCCGATACATCCCGGCGCTTGCGATCGCCATGCTCGCAGCCGCCGCCGGCCACACCGACGGCTTCCGTCCCGAACCCCTCGGCCAGGTGGAGTCGCTGCCCGCCGTCTATCCCGACCACTGGCTCGTGCTTCACGACGCCACCTTCTTCCACATGCGCGAAGGCCGGTTCCTGTTCGTCGACCCCACGGCGGATACCGTGAGCGGCCAGTTGCGCGGCATGGTCTCGGCGGACTTCATCGCGCACTACGAGCAGAGCCCCGCGCGCCGCGAGCACTACGTGATCGAGTCGTTCTTCTCCCGCGGCGGCCGCGGCGGCGACCGCACCGACGTGGTGACGGTCTACGATGCCGCGAGCCTGGAGGTGGCCGGCGAGATCGTGATCCCGCCAAAGAAGGTCAGTTCCATGCCCGAGATCTTCGGCACTGCGCTGGTGGCCGGCGACCGGCTGCTGGTGGTCTACAACTTCGCGCCCGGCCAGTCGATTACCGTGGTCGATCTCGAAAAACGCGAATTCGTGGCGGAATACCCGATCTCCGGCTGCGCCCTGGTCATTCCCACCGGCGAATCCGGCGTCACGTCGCTCTGCAGCGACGGCTCCCTGCTCACCACCGTGCTGACCGCAGAGGGGGAACTCGCCGGCAGCCACCGCAGCGAACCCTTCATGGATGCGGACGACCCCATGTTCGAGAAGGCTGCCATCATCGACGGCACCGCCTACTTTCCCACGTTCATGGGTAACGTGATACCGGTCGACCTGAGCGGCGAAGCCCCCGCACCGGGCGAGCCCTGGTCGCTCTTGAGCGCCGAGGAACGGGCGTCCGGCTGGCGCCCCGGCGGCTGGCAACTGGTCGCCTCCGACCGGAGCGGCCGCTTCTACGTGCTGATGAACCCCGAAGGAAAGGAAGGCAGCCACAAGGACGGAGGTAGCGAGGTCTGGGTCTTCGATGTCGGCGCCGGGCAGCGCGTCGCGCGCATCCCCTTGCCGAATTGGGGCATTTCCATTGCCGTCAACAGCGCCGAGCAACCGTTGCTGGTGGCGACCAACGGCGGGTTTGCCCTGGAGACCTACGACGCCACCTCCGGCGACTTCATCAAGACCCTGGCGGTGCAGACACAGACGGTCTTCGTGACACGGGGCATGCGCCGGTGACCGATGCCCTCGCCCTGGCTTCCGGCTGGTCCCTGGCCGGCATCTTCCTCTTCGCGGCAGTACACAAGGCACGCAACTACCTTTCGTTCCGCGGCGTGCTGAGCCAGTACAACCTCTTGCCCGAGGCGCTCGTTGGCATCGCCGCCCCGGCCATCGTCGCCGCCGAAATACTGGCCGCCCTCGCGCTGCTGACCCCGGCGGGGATACTGCCAGGCGTGCCGACCGCTTCGCTGGCGGCGCTGTTGCTGTGCCTCTACACCGGCGCCATCGCCGTCAACCTGATGCGCGGCAGAACCGCCATCGATTGCGGCTGCGGCGGCGAACCGACGCCCCTGTCCGGTTGGCTGCTGGCGCGCAACGCACTGCTGCTCGGTCTTGCCGTTACGGCCTCGACAGCCGGCGTGCCCGAGTGGACGCCCGGCCTCCTGCTGCTGGCCGCGGCTCCCACCGCCTTCCTGTGGAGCGCCTACGCCATCGGCAACCAGTTGCTGGCAAACCGCCACCGGGCCTGGCCGGAGCTGCCCGGCTGGCAGGGCGGCTGACCGGCATTGCGGATGAACAGTCTGCTGGTCGCTTCCAACGTGATCCTGTGGGCAGCGGTGCTCGGCCTGGCGCTGCTCGTCTACGCGTTGACGCGCCAGGTGGCGGCGCTGTTTGAACGAATCGCTCCTGCCGGTGCGCTGACCTTGAACGAGAGCCTGACAGCCGGGGATCCGGCGCCCGAGGTGGACGTACAGGATCTCCACGGCAGGACGCTGACCCTGGGCGGCACACCGTCCGACGACGCGGAATCGCGGAGCACCCTGATCTTCTTCCTGGCGCCGGACTGCCCCATCAGCCGGACGCTGCTGGGTGTTCTGCGCTCGGTCGCGAAGTCGGAGAACTGGGTCGACATCGTGCTCGCCAGCGACGGAGGCACGGCCGATGAACACCAGGCCTTTGTCAGCGAACACGGTCTTGCCGGGTTCCCCTACGTGCTGTCGCGCACGCTCGGAGAATCCTACGGCGTCGGCAAACTGCCGTACGCGGTGCTGATCGGCGAGGACGGGCACATTGCCGCCCTCGGCCTCGTCAACTCCCGCGAACACCTTGAGAGCCTGTTCGAGGCCAAGGAACGCAAACTCGGTTCCGTCCAGCAATACCTGCGGCAGGAGGAGCCGGAATTCTTCTACAATGCACAGTCTGGAGGGGTCGACCAGTGAAATTCCCCCATGCCCGGTTCGGAGGGACCGACCCATGAAGTACCTGGACGCCTGGACCGAAACCGCCGCCCGCGGCATCGCCCGGCGCAGCAGCCGGCGGGGCTGGCTGAAAGGGCTCGCCGCAGCCCTGGCCAGCGCCTCGGCCATGCCCCTGCTGCCGGTGGCCCGGGCAGCCTCCACCCCGGACGCGGGAGCCGCCGGCATCCCCGAATCCGGCGATCCGGAGTCATGCGACTACTGGCGCTACTGCGCCATCGACGGCTTCCTGTGCGGCTGCTGCGGCGGCTCCCCGGCAAGTTGCCCCGCCGGTACCGAGATGTCGCCCATCACCTGGATCGGCACCTGCCACAACCCCGCCGACGGCAGGAACTACGTGATTTCCTACAACGACTGCTGCGGCCGCACCCCCTGCGGCCAGTGCCTGTGCACCCGCAACGAGGGCGACCGCCCCATGTACCGTCCCGACAAGAACAACGACCTGAACTGGTGCCTGGGCACCCAGTCCGCCGTCTACCATTGCTCCACAGCAATCGTCATCGGGCTCGGGCTGGAATGAGGCGAGCCTGTTCACCAGCCATCTCCCAGGGAGGGAAAAACGGGGCCAGGTTCCATTTGCTTGGTGTATTGAACCTGACCCCATCTACCCCGCTGATCACAACGGGTATGGGCTGAGTCGTGCGCGCAAACGGCGTCGCCCTGGGTTGGCTGCTGGTAATGGGCCTGGCGCAGCCCCTCTGCGCCGGGGCCGAGGTCGACGACCGGCGCGCGCGCATCGACTACATGCTCAACTGCCAGGGCTGCCACCTGCCGAACGGCGAAGGCGCCGGAGACGTGCCCCGCATGACGGATTTCGTCGGCAACTTCCTCAAGGTCGCCGGCGGACGGGAATTCCTGGTCCAGGTGCCCGGCTCCGCCAATGCGCCGCTGGAGGACCAGCGGCTTGCCGAACTGCTGAACTGGATGCTCGACGAGATCAGCCGCAATCAGTTGCCGGCGGACTTCCGTCCCTACACCGCCGAAGAAGTCGCCAAGTACCGCACACTGCCGCTACGGGATGTCCTGAAGACCCGCGCGCAGCTCGTTCAGAAAATTGCGCTGCTGCCGCGTTGACCGGCAATTCGTACCGAAAACCGCAACGGTCGCAGCGGATTTCGTGAATCGCGCGCACGCGGCCCTGGCCGACGTGCTCTCATTCAGGTAAGTGACTTCCGGAATCGGACCTGCGTTCGACGATCGGGCCCGGAGCCCCGGGTCGGCGCGTTCAGGCGTCCTCGAGGGCGACGCCCAGGATCACCGCGGTCGAGCAATGGTAGACCGTCGACCGCGTGCCCATGCACCAGTTGATGTCGTTGTTCGCCTGGGGGCGGTAAACGGGGCGGTCGTCCTCGTTGCGGTTGCACAGGCAGCGCCCGCAACTGCTCTTGCCGCAGCAGTCGTTGTAGGAGATCACGTAGTTCCTGCCGTCGGCGGGGTTGTGGCAGGTGCCGATCCAGGTGATGGGCGACATCTCGGTGCCCGGCGGGCAGGCGTTCTGCGTGCCGCCGCAGCAACTGCACAGAAAACCGTCTATGCCGCAATAGCGCCAGTATTCGCAGGTGGAGGGGTCGCCCGGATCTTCGGGGTTCCCGGTGTGTTGTGCCGGGATGTCGTCCACCGCACCCGTACTGGCCCGGGCCACGGGCAGAAGCGGCACCGTGCCGGCTCCGGCCGTCAGCGCACCGAGCACCCCGAGGAAGCCGCGGCGCGACGTGCGCCTCGCCGCATCCCGCGTACGGTTTTCCGTCAGTCGATCCAACCATTTCATTCCGCAGTTCCTCCCGCCTCGGCGCAATTACTGGATCGCATGCACCATGAATGGCGTCTCGCCCAGCGACCCGACCGCACGGAGCCACTCGCCGGTGCTTCCGTCGTAGATATCGAGCTGGCCGGCAATGTTGACGGCGAGCAGCTTCGGCTCTTCGCCTCTGGTGGCGGCGAAGCTCAACCCGGGCACCCGTAATTCAAAACGCGCCAGGCGCTCACCCGAACCGGTGTCGAACAGCCAGGCTTCAGGCGCCGGATCCTTGTGGCTGCCCTCGTAGCCGTCGGGCGTCATGCCGACCCAGAGACGGCCGGAGTCGTGACCGGCGGTCCAGTGCCAGCCGGCGGGGCGCCAGTTCGCCGCGCGTTCTTCCGCGCTGGTCAGCCACCATCGCCCGAGGATGCGCGGGGTGTCGCCGGACACATCGATGGGCTGCACCTCCCCGCCGTAGCTCACGAAATGCCAGGCGCCGCCGACCTTGGCGGCTTTTTCGGAAAGCGGGTCGTTGTCGATATCGTTGAATGGCTCGCTCGACCAGCGCCCCGCTTCCGTGCCTGCCTCGTCGAGCGTCACGGCGAGCAGCCTGCCGTCGCCGCACAGCATCACGAATCCCCCGGCCTCGTCGGGATAGACCAGCGCGCAACCCGGGGCCGGAATCTCGGAGGCCACCGCGCGGCTGTCGAGATCGATGACGGTCACCGAGGTGCCGGGATTCTGGTTGAAGACCAAGAGGAAGCGATCGTCGGCGGTCACCGCAGAATTGCCGAGATTGACGACGGTGTTGGCGCGCCGGGGCGGCAGTTCGATATCCGCCTGCAGGGCCAGGTTGGCGAAGTCGTAGACGGCCACGAAATCGCCGCGCTCGCCCCGCACGCCGCGGCTGTGAATGGTCTCGCCCACGTAGAACTCGCCGCGGGCGACCGAGTGGTTCAGCGTCGCGAACTGGCCGGCGCTCAGCATGCCCTTGAAGCGGCGCGTCTCGATGTCCACCAGGGAAAAGCTCGAATCGATCAGGCTGCCGAAGGCGAAGTCGTGAACCATGGCGTAGGTTTGGGGATAAGGCACCGACAGGGTGACGACGTTGGGAATCGGTTCCGACTGCAGTTCCGCCCCGGCGGCGCCCGGCCATACCAGTAGCAGGGCAAGGGCCGCATGTTGCGGGATTCGTCTGAATTTCTGCATCTGAGGTTCCCTTTCAGGCCCACCCGGCCGTGGCTCGGAACGACGAACCGCGTGGCGGGCAGCTACCGGCTGTCCACCCTGCGTCGCGCTCGAAAACCCCTCGAAAATAGCGATTTTCTATTTACAAGTCAACTGTACTATTTTTAGAATGAGGGCGGGTCAACTCGTGCCTCAGACAGGGGAATCAACAGGAGAGCAAGCATGTCGGTTCGAACAGCAGTAGCCCTTTTTGCCGCACTCGTCCTGGCGCTGCCGCTGAACGCGGCCGTCATCGAAGAGGTGGTGGTCACCGCCCAGAAACGCGAACAGAACGTACAGGATGTCGGCATCGCCATCAGCGCCGTCACCGGCGAGCAGATGCGCCAGCTCGGCTACACCAACGCCCAGCAGGTTACCGCGCTCGCGCCGGGCGTCCATACGGTGCAACCCAACGGCGAGGCCAACTACGCCATCGCCATGCGCGGCGTCGCCGCCAACGATTTCACCACCAACGTGGAGAGCCCGGTGGCGATCTATCTCGACGAGGTGTACATCAGCCAGATGTCCGGCAGCGGCTTCATGCTCTTCGACATGGAGCGCGTGGAGCTGCTGAGAGGCCCCCAGGGCACCCTATACGGGCGTAACGCGACCGGCGGGCTGGCCCACTTCGTCACCGTCAGGCCCGCGCAGGAAACCGACGGCTACGCACAGCTCACGCTCGGCAGCTACGACCAGGTGAAATTCGAGGGCGCCGTAGGCGGCGGCCTTGCCGAGGGCGTCTCGGCACGTGTCTCGGTGGCCACCCACGACAACAACGGCTACATCGAGAACCGCTTTCTCGATGAGCGCCTGAACAACGCCAACGAGTGGGCCGGGCGCGTGCAGGTGCTGTTCGAGCCGTCGGATTCGTTCGACGTGCTGCTGAACTACCGGCGCTCGGAGCAGGACATCGACACGGGGTTCTTCGAGCACGTCAGCGCCAATGTCAGCGGCATGCTGACTCCGAACGAGGTGAACCAGGTTCTTGGCTACATCGACAACGACGGCGATGTCTACGAAGGCGATTACGACCGTGACGGCCATAACGACCTGGTTACCGAGGGATTCACGGCCACGGTCAACTGGGCATTCGACCGCTTCACCCTGACCTCGATCACCGACTACTCCACGGTGAAACGGGACTACATCGAGGACTCCGATGCCTCCCCGGTGCCGCTGTTCAACTTCTTCCTCACCACCGATGCGGAACAGTTCTCCCAGGAAGTCCGGCTGAACGGATCGACGGACACCCTGGACTGGGTCGCGGGCGTGTACTATCTCGACCTGTCCGTGGACGACTCCAACGGTGCGGAGACCGATCCGTTCATCGACCCGGCGGGCGATACGCCGGACATTACCGGCCTGGACAACCCGTACGAGACCAACACGGAATCCTGGTCGATATTCGGGCAGATCGAACGCCGCCTCGGCGACAACCTCACCGGAATCCTCGGCGCACGCTGGATCCGGGACGAAAAGGACCATGCCTACGTGGTCAACGTCGTCGACTTCATACCGGGCACCGTGCAGCGCAACGGCAATCCCAACATCCTCGTGCAGCTTGCCAACTACAGCGGCGAGCGGGAAGACGACGAGTTCTCCGTGCGTGCCGCGCTGAACTACGACCTGAATGAGGACGTCATGATCTACGGAAGCTGGAACCGGGGCGTAAAGGGCGGCGGCTACAACTCGCCGGTGTTTCCGCTGAATCCGCCGCTCGGATACGACGACGCCACCATGAGCTACGACCCGGAGCAGCTCGATGCCTTCGAGGTGGGATTCAAGTCGCGCCTTGCCGGGGGCCTGGCCATCTTCAACGGCGCCGCGTACTACTACGACTACAAGGACTACCAGGCATTCCAGATCATCGGGCTTGACACCATCACCATCAACGCCAATGCCGACTCCTACGGCTTCGAGCTGGAGTTGCAGGCAACGCCCACCGACGGGCTGGATGTGATCCTCGGCCTGGCCTACAACGATATCGAGGTGAGCCTCGGCGACGGGCCTAAGACCACCTCGGTGCAGTCGCCCAAGTGGAACCTGAACGGGCTGGTGCGCTACGCCTGGCCGCTCGCCGGCGGTGAACTGGCCGCACAGTTCGATGCGCTCTACCGGTCGAAGCACTATTTCTCGCTGACGGGCCTTGAGACCGTCGAAGAGGACGGCTATACCATCGCCAACGCCTCGCTCAGCTACACGAGCGGGAACGGTGGCTTCACCGTCACGGGGTTCGTTCACAACCTCGGCGATGTGCAGCACCTGGTGCAGACGTTTGACCTGTCCGGTCCGGATGTCTTCGGCATGGTCGAGCAGTACTACAACAAGCCGCGATGGTGGGGTGTCAGCCTGGCGATGAATTTCTGAAGCAGCGGCCTGGCTCAAGCCACGAGCGGCCGCCGCTGTGGCAGCAGGCACCTTCTCCAGTAAGATACGAACCAGGCTCGCAGACCGGGAAGCGGACGACATTGGCCACATGCTCCGGCCGGCAGGCCCCGCTGAGCGGCATGCTCCTGAAGAGCGCCACTTTGAACCGCAAGGACAGGACGACTTCTCCGCTGGAGCGGCCGGCGGCGAAAGCAAAGAAATTCGAGCCGGAACGCAAAACGGACAGGTCACGCCTTGAACTGGTTGATCGCTTCGAATCTCGGGCTGTTGGTAGCGCTGACGACGCTCGGCGTTGTGGTGCTGTCCCTGGCCCGGCAGATCGGCGTGCTGCACGAACGCACCTCGCCTGCCGGGATATCGCCACGGCAACTCCGGCAAGGGCAACCCCCCGACCCACTGGCGCTGGCGCTCACCAGCGTTACGGGCGCCTCCACGACGCTGGCCGACCTTGCGCAGGGACGCGGCCTCGCCATCCTGTTCGTCGGTTCGGACTGCCCGATCTGCAAGGCCCTGCTTCCCGTATTCGAGCCGGCGCTCGCACACCTCGACCTTCCGACATGCTACGCCGGCGGCAACGAACCCGTCGATGTCCAGGCGCGCTATGCCACGGAAAACGCACTGGATCCGGAACGCTGTTTCGTCGGTGTGGATCTGGCTGCAGCGCTCAATGTAATGCTGACTCCGACGCTGATCGTGGTCGACAGCACCGGAGACGTGGTGTTCAGGGAGACGCTCCGGGGACCCGGGCATCTCCATAGGGCAGTCGCCGGGCTGAACCGGGCGCGGAGGGTTCCTTCGGCGCCTGAGCCAGAGTCCTCATGAACTCGACCGCCGGCAATCCGAACATCCGAACCGGCAAACACCGGAAAGGACGGCGCACGGCCGCCCACATCCTCGAGCAGTCGACACAGGTGCTCATGCGTGACGGGTACAGCCAGTTCTCGCTGCGCCGGGTAGCCCAGGCCGCGGGTGTGACGCTGGGCAACCTGCAATACTACTTTCCCACCAAGCCCGACCTGGTGGAAGCCATGCTCGTCCACGTCATCGAGGGCTATGTGGAGACATTCGACCGGTTGATGGCGGAAGTGGAGGGCCGGCCGGAAGAACAGCTTACCGCGGTGCTGACCTACGTGATTCGGGACCTGACCAATCCGCGCACCACGGTACTGTTCCCCGAACTCTGGTCCATGGCCAATCATGAACCGGCGGTTCAGCAGTACGTCGAAGACCTGTACGAAACCTATCGGCGCATCGTCGCCGGCCTCATCGCCCGGATCAATCCGCGCCTGTCCCCGGGGCAGGTGCGGCTTTTGACCATCTTCATCACCGCCTCAATCGAAGGGCATACGCCGTTCACGGGTCACGGCAAGCGCTGGGAACACCTGACGCCCGCCATCGAGGAAGTCGCGATCGAGGCCTACCTCGAACTGATTCAGAGTGGAGACCTGCCGGAAGTGCCCGACCCGGAGTAATCCGGGCGTGGAAAACCCTCAGCGAACCAGCGTGTTGATGTAGGCCACCACATCGACAATGGCGGCATCGTCTGCCAGCACGCCCGTCGATGCCCGCATCTGGGCGCCCCAGACGTCGCCATGAACACCACGAATACCCGCCTTGTAGTTCTGCAACTGGCTCACCAGGTACCAGTCGCTCTGCCCGGCGAGCCTCGGTGCGTTCAGGGCCTGGTTGCCTTCGGCCTGTACGCCGTGGCAGACGGTGCAGGTGCGATAAAGGGCCGCGCCCCGCTGTGCATCTCCGCCAACCGTGGCCGACGCTGAGCGCTCAGGCACGGCTTCGACCAGCCCCGCCGCAGCAGCAATGCCCGCCTCGTCGAGCACCGCCGCCATCGGCTGCATCTGTAGCCCGGGAACATTCGGCGTACCTGGCGGCGCGCGCAATCCGCGCTTGTAGTTCCGCAACTGCCGCTCCATGTACCAGACGCTCAATACCGAAAGGTTGGGAGCGAGAAACGCGACGTCGCCCTGCAGGCCGGCGCCGTGGCAGGCCGCGCACGCGGCAAGGCTGGCGGGCCCGGCGGGAGCGTCTGCCTCCCCACGGACAGGCCCCGGCATCCAGCACATTGCAGTGAGGGCCGCTACCGCAAGCACAACGCGCGACACCGACCCCCCATTACCCGCATGCACCCCGATCATACCTTCTTTCCGGCTGCGTCAGGCGACATGCAGGCTGCGCTCGAACGCTGTTGCGACCGACGTTAGCCGGCGCGGAGCGTTACTCGCCCTTGAACCGGGCCGGGCGCTTCTCCAGGAACGCCTGCTGCCCTTCGGCAAAGTCCGCCGTCCTGCCGGCTTCGTCCTGCAGCCTGGCTTCGAGATCGAGTTGCTGTTCAAACGCGTTGTGCCAGGTATTCCAATACTCCCTGCGAATCAGCACCAGCGAGCGCGGCCCGTCGGCGAGTCGCCGGGCCATGGCCATGGCGCCTTCACGGAGTGCCTCGACATCATCGAACAGCCGGTTTACCAGACCCCATTCGAGCGCCTTTTCCGCCGGCAGTTTTTCCGCCAGCATCGACAGTTCCACGGCCCGGCCCCAGCCCACCAGGCGCGGCAGCATGAACGTCGATCCCCCGTCCGGCACCAGCCCGATACGGGCGAACGCCTGCAGGAAATAGGCCTCCTTCTGTGCACAGACAATGTCGCCCATCAGCGCGAAGCTCATCCCGACCCCCGCGGCAGGGCCGTTTACGGCGGTAACGATGGGCATCTCGAGATCACGCAGACGCAACAGGATGGGGTGATACCCGCCACGCAGCGGGGAACCCGCGCTGCCGCGCCGCTCATTGCGACCTTCGTCCCGCAGGTTTGCGCCCGCCGAAAAGCCCCTGCCCTCGCCGGTGAGCAGCAGGCAGCGGGCGCCGTTGGCCGGATTCTCGACGTCCAGCAGCGCGTCCGACATTTCCTCGAGCATCTGCGCGCCGATGGCGTTCAGGACTTCGGGGTGGTTGAACTTGAGGACGGCGACCTTGCCGTCGAAATCCAGCAGCATCCGTTCCATGGCATTCCCTCGAAAAGCGGCAGACCTTAACGGATATGGCGCCTGCCTGCACACCCGGCGGGCCAATCCGGCCGCGCTATAATCCGGGGACACGAAGCCCGATGAGGGGCAAGCCGCGTGCCGCATCCCGAACAGCATCAAGACCGACAGGAGACGGTTCTCCGCCGGGCGTTTCTGCTGATTGCCGGCTTCATGCTCGTGGAAGTGGCGGGCGGCATCCTCGCCAACTCGCTGACCCTGCTCGCCGATGCCGGGCACATGTTCCTGGATGCCACGGCACTCGGCCTCGCCTGGGGCGCCATGCACCTGTCCCGCCGCAGCAGCGACAACCGGCTGTCGTTCGGCTACCACCGGTTCCAGGTTCTCGCAGCCTTCCTGAACGGCCTCACACTGGCGGTACTGGTGCTGTGGATACTGTACGAGGCGTACGAACGCATCCGCACTCCCCAGGCCATGCTCCCCATTCCGGCCCTGATCATTGCCAGCATCGGGTTTGCCGTGAACCTCGTCGCCTACCGTTGGCTGCATGGCGCCGAACGCAACGCCAACGTTCGTGCCGCGGCGCTGCACGTGCTCGGCGACCTGCTCGGCAGCGCCGCGGCCATCATTGCGGCAACGGTCGTCTACTTCACGGGCTGGACACGCGTGGACCCGCTGCTGGCGCTGATTGTCGCATTCATCCTGGGCCGGGGCGCCTGGCGCGTGCTGCGGGAAGCGGCGCACATCCTGCTGGAGGGCGTACCGAAGTCCCTTGACCTGGGCGCCCTGCGCGACAGCCTGGCGTCGGTGCAGGGCGTCGTGGAGGTGCACCACCTGCACGCCTGGTCGCTGACCGCGGAGCGTCCCCTGGTGACCGTGCATGCCCGGGTCGCCGAAGAGACGGACATTCAACCCGTGGTGCAGCGGCTGAAATCCGTGCTGACGGACAAATTCGGGGTCGACCACTCCACGATACAGGTGGAAAAGGGGCCCTGCCCCGACGAACCGGCGGCCATGAAGGGATGAAGCCAGCGTGAAGCCGGGTTATACGGGCATCGAGCGGATACGGAAGGCCAGCCAGTTCTCCATGAAAGGCCTGCAGGCCGCCTGGGAGGAGTCTGCGTTCCGGCAGGAAGTCGCCCTCGGCGTGGCGCTGGTGCCGCTGTCGTTCTGGCTGGGGCAGACCCTGGTGGAAACCGCCGTACTGATCACCTCCTACGCCATCGTGCTGATTGCCGAACTGCTCAATACCGCCATCGAGGCGGTGGTCGACCGGGTTGGACACGAGCACCACGACCTCGCCGGGCGCGCCAAGGACATCGCTTCCGCCGCCGTGGCATTGAGCCTGTTGCTGCTCGGCGCCGTCTGGGCACTGGTAGCCGCACACCGTTTCCTGTAAACGGTTCTTTATTTCAAGGGGGAAAGCATGGCTATCGCAGGCATCGATGTCGGCGGCACCTTTACCGATGTCTTCATCCGGGACCGCGACCGGGACTCCTGGGTCGTGCACAAGGCGCCTTCCACGCCACCCGATTTTTCCCGCGGCTTCATGTCGGGGCTCGAGCAGGCCCTGGCGAAGGCTGAGGTGTCCCCCGGAGAAGTCGAACGGCTGGTACACGGCACCACCGTCGCCACCAACTGCATACTCACCCGTCGCGGCGCGCGCCTGGGCCTGGTCATGACCGAAGGATTCCGCGATGTGCTGTACATCGGCGTCGGCTGGCGCCCGCGCATGTACGACCTGGACATGGACCCGGTGGAACCCCTGTTCCTGGCGCCACGCCGGCGCTCGCTGGGCGTGCGCGAGCGCATGGACGCACAGGGGCAGGTGGTGACGCCGCTGGACGAAGAGCATCTCAGAGGCGTGGCGCAGAACCTGGTCGAGGAACAGGGCGCACAAGTGCTGGTGGTCTGTTTCCTGCACGCCTACGCCAACCCCGCCCACGAACGCCGCGCCCGCGAGGTCCTGAACGCAATGTACCCGGAGCTGGACGTCACGCTTTCCAGCGACGTGCTGCCGCGCAGGCGCGAATACCGCCGGCTGGTGGTGAGCGGTTTCGACGGTTACGTCAAGCCGGTGGTAACCAGCTACCTGCGCGGCCTTGTCGAGGAACTCGGGTCGGCGGGCGTGGCGGGACCATTGCACATCATGCAGTCCCACGGCGGCGTGGGCGGTGTCGGCAACATCATCGAGCGTCCCGTGAACACGGTGCTGTCCGGCCTGGCCGCCGGCGTGATCGGCGCCGCCAATGTGGCGGCGAGCGCCGGCTTTCCCGACTGCATCAGCCTGGACATGGGTGGCACCAGTACGGACGTGGCGCTGATTCGCGGCGGCAGGGCGCTGATCAGCAACGACGGCAGTTTCGCCGACTATCCCCTGAACATTCCCATGATCGATGTGCAGACCATCGGTGCGGGTGGCAGCAGCATCGCCTATGTCGACGAAGGCGGCGCGTTGAAGGTGGGGCCGCAGAGCGCCGGCGCCGACCCCGGGCCCGCCTGTTACGGACGGGGGGGCGAGGAACCCACCGTCACCGACGCCGGCTTCGTGCTCGGCTACCTCAACCCCGAAACCTTCGCCGGTGGCCTCGACCTGGACATCGGCAAGAGCCGGCACGTGATCGAGAAGAAAATCGCGAAGCCGCTGGGCCTCGGCCTGCTGGAGGCGGCGCTGGGAATCCAGGCCATCGTCAACAACAACATGGCGCAGACGCTTCGGCTCGTGTCCATCAAGCGCGGCCACGACCCCCGCGACTTCGCGCTGATCGCCTTCGGCGGCGCCGGCCCCTTGAGCGCCGGCAAGCTGGCCGAAGCCGCCAGCATCGGCACCATACTCGTACCGCCCGCGCCCGGCGTGCTGTCCGCCATGGGCCTGATGCTGGCGCCGATTCAACACGAGGCCATGACCAGTTTCGAAGTGGCCGCGGCAGAGGCAAGCCTCGATGAGCTGCGAGCCCGGTTCAGCGAACTCGACGAATCCTGCCGCGCCAAGATGCGCGAGGACGGGGTGGACCCGGACGATGCGGCAGTGGAGTATCGGACCGAGATGCGCTACGTGGGACAGTCCCACGAACTCGAAGTGACGATTTCACCCCGGGACGCACAAGCCATCGGCGGGGCCTCCCGGGCGTTTCACGACGCGCACCAGCGTGCCTACAGCCACTGCGACAAGGACGCGCCGACCGAATTCGTCACCCTGCGCAGCGTGCACTTCAAGGTTTCCGAAGAGAGCACGTTGCTCGCCGAGAGTGCCGCGAACGGGGCCGAAGCGCCGGCGCCCCGGCATCGGCAAGCCTGCCTTGACAGCGCTGCCGGCCTGGAGGATGTGCCCGTCTACCACCGCGACGACCTGCCGGTGGGGTTCGAATGGACCGGGCCGGCCATCGTCGAACAGGCCGACACCACCACGCTGGTCTACCCCGGCCACCGGGCCCGCATGGACAGCTTCCGCAATATCCTGATCGATGTGCCCGTGGGCGACTCCGCCCATACTTGACCGGCAGCGCGGCGAGCAGCCCGGACCGCGGGCGGGCGGCGGCGATGCCCCGTCGGATGGGGCCGCAGGTCGCGTGCCCAGTGAGGTTCCGGTTCAGGCGGTCTCGGGATACTGCATGGTTCCGGGCTGATAGAGCATCTTCCATTCCCCGTTGACCAGCGTGTAGATCTTGCACGCCCGGCCGATGACATGCTCCTCGGTGCTGCCGTCGTGCCAGGCCGTATCGCCTTCGGCCTCGCGGCGCCAGAGCGTATCGATGTCCACGACGGCGAAGGCGCCGTCCCCCTCCGGGGAAACGACGATCTTCCGGGTGACCCGGTGGTTGTGCACTATCGTGTGGGTCGCGAAGAAGCGTTCGATCAACACCCGCCAGCGCTTCTCGTCATAGCGGCCCATGCGCAATACCCAGTCCATGGGATCGTATGAAGTCGGCGTGGGCGGCCAGGCCCAGACCATGTCCGGGTGATAGACCGACAGCAGCAGGTCTGCATCCTCCTCGTCGTAACCCCGCGATTCGCGATCGATGATTTCCTGAATTTCCGCTTCCCGATCCATTTGTTCCTCCATTCAACCGGCCGCCTGCTGCGCAGCCACCTTCCGTGCCGCGCGCAGCGCCCGGGTTGCCGCCCGGTCCACCGCCCCGTCTTCGATCGCCACGCCATAGTGCTCCCGCGCCTCGTCGGTCGAGACACGGCCGTCCAGCACGTCCGCCAGCACGCGCTCGGCGTCCCGGTGCCAGGGTGGCCCGTACCCGCCGCCGCCCGTGGACCAGTAACTCAATGCCTGCCCCCCTTTGATGGGCAAGAGGTACTTGGCGGGCAGGTTTTCGGCTGCGCCGTCCTCGTGCACCAGTTGCCACCGGCACGGCGGCGCCGGCTCCCCGCCGTGAACGCCCCAGGGCCGGAACCGCTGCCGCTCGCCGCGCAGCGCCAGCACGCCCTCGCCGCGCAGCCAGTCCACCTCGGCGTGATAGCCCAGGCCGCCTCGCCAGGTACCGGCGCCGCCGGAATCGCGCCAGAGTTCCATTTGCCGGTAGCGTACGGGCAGTTCCCCTTCCGTCACTTCCAGGGGAATGTGGTGCGAATTGGACAGGTCGTGGTCGGTCACATCGAGCCCGTCCATGGCCGGCCGCGCGCCGGTGCCGCTGCGCAGCGGCCCGCCCAGCACGCCGACGAAACGCCTGCCGGTCTCCGGTTCGCTGCCGCCCGCCAGAATCACGGTGGCGTGCCCGCATCCCGCCGCGGGAATGGTTGACGGCAAGGCGGCGGAAAGCGCCCCGAGCACGGCATCGACAATGCGCGCAATGCCGACGCCCCGGGCATTCACCGGCGCCGGGAAAGTCGGGTTGACGATCGTTCCGGGCGGCAGCACGACCGACACCGGGCGGAAGCAGCCATCGTTGTTGGGCGCGGCGTCGCCGGTGAGCAGGCGCACCGCGTAGTAGACCGACGAGATCGTGGACGACGGTACATTGTTGATGGCCGCGCCGACCTGCTCGCCGGTACCGGTGAAGTCGAACTCCAGTTCGGTGCCCTTCACCCGCAGGGTGACGCGTACCTCTACCGGGTCGGCCTCCGGCGAAAGCCCGTCGTCGTCGAGCCAGTCGGAGAACGTGTATTCGCCATCCTCCATCCGCTCGATGGCGAGCCTCGTCAGGCGTTCCCCATAGTCCATGAGCGCATCGACACCGGTGCGCACCTCGTCGGTGCCCCAGTGACTGAAGAGGGCCTCGAGCCTCGCTTCGCCGGTACGGCAACCGGCAATCTGCGCCTCGAGGTCGCCCCGCATGTTGCGCGGCGACCGGGAATTCGCGGTCAACAGGCTCATCAGGTCTTCGCTGACGACACCCTCCTTCGCCAGGCGAATCATCGGAATGCGCAGCCCCTCGGCAAGGTGATCGTAGACCGCCGCCGCGGCACTGCCTGGCGCGGTGCCGCCGATGTCCTGGTGATGCGTCATGGTGGCCACGTAACCCACAAGTTCGCCCTGGTGGAAGACGGGGCTTGCAACCGCGAAATCGGGCAGATGGGTACCACCCGCATAGGGGTCGTTGACCAGGTAGACATCGCCCGGTTTCGCTTCGCCACGCGGATAGCGCCGGGCGAACCGCCGCCCGAGTTCCGTGAGCGCCCCCAGGTGAATGGGAATGGCGCAGGCCTGGGCGACGGTGCGGCCGTCATGGTCGTAGACGGCGCAGGTGGCATCGAGGGCCTCGGTGACGATCGTCGAGTAGGAACTCTTGATCAGCGCGTGCTGCATCTCGTCGGCCACCGCGGTGAAGCGGCCGCGCAGCACCTCCATGGTGACCGGGTCGACGGTTGCGACAGTCATCGTTTCGCTCGCTGATGCATCGGCATTGTCAAAAACCCACCCGCCAATCGCGTCGCCCGGACGGCAGCGGGCACCTCCACTCGTCTGCTGAATGTAAGGGGGCCGGGAACGGCAAGTCAAATGGGCAGGGACCACGCGGCAACGCGAAGACGGTAACGACTGCATCGTCAGCAGTCGGCATCGTCCTGATTCTGCTTCCGGAAGGAGGACTGCCGCGTCCCTACGGTGCGAAAGCGGGCAGGAGATGTCTGAACCTGAACTTCCGATTCTTCCGGTTGTCGAAGCCCCGCGAAGGCGTCGAATCGCCGCGAAAAGCCAATGCGTACGATTTCGAGCGGAGGCTGGCACAGGCGAGAGGTGTTTATGTTCGACTTGCAGGGTTTTCAGAATACGGCCCAGGCGGCCGATCCGGGTGCGATCCTCGTGCCGCAATCTCGCCAACAGAACATAACCTTGCGTTCGGGGCTGTTCGCCCGCTTGTTCGGGCGCGTCCGGCTCGCCGATAACCATCAGGCCACCGGCCGGTTCCTGCAGGCTCTGGGCAGGAGTTACGGTGCCGAGATTGCCAGGGAAGTTGCGGCGGCGCGCGGGCTGAGCAGGCTCGGGCGCGTCACGCCATTGACCGCCAGAAAGGTGGCGAACGCTGTGCGTGCGGCCGACGACCTGCAAGCCAGAGTGCAACAGAACAATCAACTGCTGGCTGACGCCGTGCGGAGGATAGAACCGCAAGGTGCCGCGACGGAGTCCATCAGAACCGAGGTCGAGCGGGAGGTTGAGAATAAAAGGTACCGTGGCATTCGCGCCGAGATTACCGCCCGCATCTCATTCGAAGCGGTCGCAGACAAGACCAGGGAGGCAATCGTCGAGGCCGGACGGGACAGCAGGCACCTGGTCGGTGTCAAGGAAGCCCGCAAGATTCGAGGGGAAGTGGTAGCGCGGGAAGTGGCCAATGCCCACAATGACTATCACGCAGCCAAATGCAGAGCCCTTGCGGCGTTCAATCCTCGACTGGACGGCTCGCTCGTCTTTCAGGCGCTTGGTGACCGTTTCGCCCGATTCGCCCCGCCCCTGAACTACGACGAGCACACGCTCACGCCCGATGCGGCCGAGGAATTGCACCAGAGGTTCTCCGATGCGGTCGCTACCTGGAGAATCCGTCCCGAACAACTCGACGATGAAGGTGCATTGCGGGCACTGGCCGAAGAGGAGGTGGGCCGCTTCATCGACGAACGGCAGGCCGCCCGGTCGCAGTTCGATTCGCTCGGCTTCTTGTCCGGGGCGGCAAGGCATGCTCTGTTGGCCCAGGTTTCCTGCGACAGCATCCCGGCTGGCCTGGTGTCGAGGGCAGTGGAGACCAGTCTGCTGATCCGTGACGGCCTTGAGCGTCTGGCCAGGTTCCCGCAGATGGTGGATTCGGAAGCTCTGGTCGAAAACCTGAGCCTGGCAATGGTGACAGCGTGGCGCGAGCCGGGCATGGACGCGAGTGAAACGAACGAGGCGCTTGTGTACCGCTGGCTATGGCGTATCGCCCTCTCCTCCCGAAGCGAGTCCGAAGCCCGGGATATTCTCCGTGGAATGGGCCAGGAACACAGCCCGTTGCGCAGCATCTGTCAAGCCGCCACCTGGTACGCCGAAGAATTTCCGGAGACAGAGCAACACATTCGCACCGCCAGGCCGCCCGGCGACGACAGGTCATTCAAGTCGAAGGCGGGCGACGTTTCAAAGGTGCTGAATGGCTTGTGGGTGATATTGCAGCAGAAAACAGGCCGGGAGGTGGATGGCGGTCGAGTGCTGGCCGCGGACGGCCGGCCAAACGACGCGACGATAACAGCCCTGCGCAACCTCGGCATCCCGTTCCCCGCGCCCGACCGGTTGGGCGAGAGCAATGCGGCCGTGCCGCTTGCAGATATCACGCTTGAGAAAATCGGTGAGGCATTCGTTCGCCATGCGCGCTCGAACAGGGAGGTGCATGACACAGGATTGGCCAGCAATTGCATGAATTTTCTTCGTCTCAACCAGAACGCGCGGGTTGGCAGGTTCAGGGCGCGATTCTTCATCGATGGCAGGGAACTGCCCCGCGACGCGAGTGCAGATACCGTGGCCCGGGAACTGATTGCGTTCTGCACGGACCAGGCCGGCAACCGGAACGACAGAATGCTTGCAAAGGTCTCGCGGATGATCGACCCCGCTTCCCTCGCCTGCGTCTACGCGGGCTGCATGAACCCGGAACTGCCGCACCTGGCGATAATGAACGGCTATCCCGAGGGGGTATTCGAGGGACACTCGTACTCCCTGTGGAAAACCGATGACGGCGCAGTTCGTCTCGGGATCGCGGAAATGATCACGCCCCTGTATTGGCATCGTTTCCCCGATGCGGGGGTGCAGGAACACTCCCAAACCGGTTCGGTCCCGACTGACGCGATTTTGAGTGGAAAATCCAGCCTCTTCCGCACACGGTTCGTGATCGAGTTCGACCCGCAAAGGTACGAACCGGAAGTCGGCGTCCCCGATATCGGCTACAGCCTGATTCCCGGCGCCCCTGAATCTCCCTATTTCATCCCGCGGTCTGATTTCCCCTATCGGGATCAAGTGCCTGACGCGCTTGGCCAGGGGCAACTCCCAACCTTACCTCCCCTGAACCCGCACACACATTGACAGTCTTCAGCGTTGTTCCTATCTTGCCTGGGGCGGCGGGACTGCCGCGCTTGCGGACTCATCGAATCTCTCGCCGTTCGCGGCAGATGCGCTTGCACCACTGCCGGATTCAACAGGGGCGCCCATGGGATCGACCATCGCAGAAAAGATTCTGGCCAGGGCCGCCGGACTCGCGTCGGTAAAGGCCGGGGACGAGGTCCGCGCCAAGCCCGATTTCGTGATCGCCTACGACTTTCCCGGCTATACAAACGTCATCTTCAGGCAGATGGAGGAGGACTTCGGCATCGAGAAGGTGGCCGAACCGGAGCGTTTCGCGCTCTTCATCGATCACATGGTGCCCGCCGTGACGCCCGAGGAAGAAGACCTGCACAGGAACACACGGGACTGGGGCAAGAAGAACGGCGTCCCCGTCTACGAGCGCCTTGGTATCGGGCACCATGTGGCCTCGGAGCTGGGCTATGCGACACCCGGCGCCTTCGTGGTGCATTTCGACGGCCATGTTTCCCAGATGGGCACGTTCGGCACGCTGGCGATGGGCATTCGCCGCCACCTGCTGGAAGCCTTCGTCAACGAGCGCATTCAGATGCAGGTTCCCGCGACCGTCCGGGTGAACCTGCACGGCGAGACCGGGCCCGGCGTGATGGCGCGGGATGTCTTTCATCACATCGTCCGGGAACTTGGCCCCGCCGCCTGCCGCTTCCAGGTGCTGGAGATCGGCGGCGACGGGCTTGCGGGAATTTCCGTCGACGGCCGCCAGACCATCAACTGCCTGGCGATGTTCACCGGCGCCGTCACCGCCATCATGAACCCCGACGACCTGACGCTGCCCATTGCCCGGGAAAGGGCGCGCCTGGACATCGAGCCGGTGTTCTCCGATGCGGATGCCAGCTACTCGGCGGTTCACGACATCGACGTCAAGGCGCTGGAACCGGTGGCCGTGGTGCCGCCGAGCCCCAGGAACACGCAGAACCTTGCGGACCATGCGGGCACCGAAGTACAGGTCGGCTATCTCGGCTCCTGCGCCTCGGGCCGGCTGGAAGACCTGGAGATCGCTGCCAGGGTGCTCAAGGGGCGGCACATCAAGCCGGGCTTCCAACTGCACGTGGTGCCGACCAGCCAGGCCATCATGGAGGAGGCGTCCCGGCGCGGATACCTCACCGACCTGATCGCCGCCGGGGCTTTCGTCACCTCTTCCTCCTGCGACTACTGCTTCGGCCGCGCGGGCGTCATGACCGCCGGGCAGCGGGCCGTATCCACCGGTACGCTGAACGTTCGCGGGCGCATGGGCAGCCCCGATTCGGAGATCTACATCGTCAACGCGGCCGCGGTGGCGGCGTCGGCGCTCACCGGCAAGATCACCGACCCGAGACCCTATCTCCAGTAGCCGTGCCTGTCCGCATTCGTCAGTTGCAAAAGTCGTCGGGTTCCCGGGCAGCCGCCATGCCGCCCTCGGGGCGGGGCCGGACAACCTGACGTGGCGCTCTCCAACCTGCAGGGCCGGGTGGCCTGGATATTCGAACGCGCCGACTTCGACATCGACGAGATCGTCGGCGTCAAGAACATCAAGATCCAGGATGTCGAGAAGCTCGCGGACATGGCGATGCGCGAGTTCGAGCCGGAGTTTCACGCACAGGTGCAACCCGGAGACCTGCTGGTCGGCAATCACAATTTCGGCTACGGGCACCCGCACTACCCGCCCATGATCGCCATGCGCCATCTCGGCATCGCCGGGGTGATCGCGGAGAGCTTTGCGCCGGGTTACTGGCGGGGCGAGGTCGCCATGGGCTTTCCCCAGGTCTGCTGCCCCGGAATTCTCGACGCGGTCGACCGCTGGGACCGGGTCGAAGTGGACTGGACGGCAGGCATCGTACGCAACCTCACCAGGGGTTCGAGCCTCCCGTTCGAGCCCCTCGCCGAAGCCGACCGGCAGATGCTGGAAGCCGGCGGGCTGATCGGATACCTGCACGCCCGGGCCCGGGCCGAACAAGACATCGAGGCAACCTCATGAGTTTCGAACCATCGCAATTCGCCGACTCCGCCCGTGCGGGCCGGACCGTCTGGGCGGCCGGCGCCTACGATGCGCTCTCCGCACGCCTGATCGAGGAAGCGGGCTTCACCGCGGCCATGACCACCGGATTCGGCATCTCCGCCTCGCACCTCGGCCAGCCGGACATGGAGCTGTACACCATGTCCGAGAACCTCACCGTCGTCGGCAAGATCGTGGATGCCGTATCGATTCCGGTCATTGCCGACACGGATACCGGCTACGGCAACGCCATCAACGTCATGCGCACGGTGCGCGAGTTCGAGCGCGCCGGGGTCGCGGCCATGATCTTCGAGGACCAGGAGTCGCCCAAGCGCTGCCCCGCCGCCGCCAACGAGGTGGAGATACTGACGCTCGAAGAAGGCGCCGCAAAGATCCGGGCGGCGGCTTATGCAAGGAACAGCGCCGACACGCTGATCATCGCCCGGACTGATGCCATGGACGAAGCCGAAGCCATCGACCGGGGCCAGGCCTACGTCGACGCCGGCGCGGACCTGGTGCAGCCCATATCGAAGTGCTTCAGCGACTTCGATGGCCTTGCCCGGTTCCGGGAAGCGGTCGGGGTACCCCTGTCGCTGCAACTGCTCGGCTGGCTGGAAAGCGACCTGGAACCCGGGCAGGTGGAGCAACTGGCCGGCCTCGCGGTGTTCCCGCTGGTTGCGTTGATGACCGCAAGCGCGGCGCTCCGGGCCAACCTCAAGACACTGGCTGAACGGCATACATCCGCACAACTGCCCAACGGCGTCACCAGCATGGGGGAATTCAAGGCGATCGTCGGATTCGAGGAGCTCGAAGCGATGCAGGGCCGGTTCCTCGTCGGACGAGACGCCTGACCGTCACGACGCGGCATCCAACGTTTCCCACAACCCGGCCACGAGTTTCTGGAACCCGTCCATGGCATGCAGCGCCCGCACGTTGCGAGGCCGGGGCAGATCGACGGGTACATCCGCGACGATGCGCCCGGGCCGGGGCGACATCACGATGACGCGGTCTGAAAGGGCTGCCGCTTCGGCCAGATCGTGGGTCACCAGCACCACCGTGCTGCCGGAAATCTGCTCCCAGAGTTCCACCAGCCGGTCCTGCAGGGTGATCTTGGTCAGGGCGTCCAGGGCGCCGAACGGCTCGTCGAGCATGATGAAGCGGCTGCGCAGCGAGAAAGTGCGGGCCAGCGCCACCCGCTGCCGCATGCCCTGGGACAGTTCGCCCGGCAGGGCATCCCTGAATTCGCCCAGGCCCACGGATTCCAGAAGCGCATCGACCCGGGATGCCCGTTCCTTCGTGTCGCCGATGCGCGTGGCCAGGGCGAACTCCACGTTGCCCGCCGCGGATTTCCAGGGCATGAGCGCATCCCGGGCAAACATCCGGGCCATGTCGCGCCGGCCGGCCTGAGGCGGCTTGCCGGCGAGCAGCACTTCGCCCGCCTGCATCTCCAGCAGACCGCTCAGAATGTCGAGCAGCGTGGTCTTGCCGCAGCCGCTCGCGCCGACCAGGGAGACGAACTGCCCGGCCGGGATTTCCAGGTCGATTCCGCCAAGCGCGGCAACGGATTCACCGCCGCCCGCGTAAACGTGGCTCAAGCCCCGTATCCGTATCCCGTCCGTCAAGGATCGCCGCCCTGCCGCTGAAGAAAACGGAGTATCCGCTATCAGGCGTTCAAGTGAACAGCGCTGTTCGCCGCGGTGTCAGCCTACCCGGTCGATCAGGCGTGCCAGGTTGGAGACGTGGTTCCTGAGTTTCGATCGACCCGGCTCGGTCAATTCGTACCAGGTCACCGGCCGGCGATCGCGGAAACTCTTCTCGATCGCCAGGTACCCGCCATCCTCGAGTTTGCGCAGGTGCGTGCCCAGGCTGCCGTCCGTCTCTTCGAGCACCTGCTTGAGCCGGCTGAACGACATGGCGTCGTGTTCGGCGAGCAGAATGCAGATCGCGAGCCGCACGCGGTGATCGAGCAGGCCCTTGAGCGATTCCAGTTCTTCCAGGCCGCCGACCTCCGGATCAGTTCGTTGCATGCCTGTTCCCGGTGCCACGCAAACCCTGCACGGCCAGCGCCAGGGCAACGAGTACGCCGGCTGTCGCGAATCTGTACTCCGGCAGGAAAAGCGTAATCACATAACCTGTCGCCAGAGCCCCCGCAACCGGGAGCAGATGTCGCTCCAGGTGCAATCCAGCCAGGAAGTACGTCAACGCCAGCAACAGAATCCACAGCGAACTCAGGCCCGACCAGCTCAGTTCTCCCGTCGCCGCGAGGCCGCAGCCGAGCAGGCCCGCCGCGAAGAACGCCAGGAAGTGATTCACCCAACGCTTTCCCTTGCGACGATCGGCCTGACCGGTGCGCCGGCCCGCCCGCACCGACATCCACCAGGTGAGGCCGGTACCGACCGGACCGGCGACCAGCCAGTAGATGCCGATCCACTTCGACCCCGCCCCGACCAGGTCGATCAGGGTAAATCCGCACAGGCACAACGAGGCCCAAAGGAAATAGATGGCCGGTACATGGTCGGGGCCGGAACGCTCGGCCGCTGCCCGAACGTAGGCGAGGTCGTCCTTGAGTAACTTGGCATCCGTCATCTTCTACTCCTTTCAAGAACAAACAAAGTTCTATTAAAACAAGTGTACTTTGTTTTTTAGAGTATATGACGGGGACTGTCAAGCCCGATAGGCAATCAGCACGGGTCACCACAAACCGGTGCCCCCTGATGGACGATGTCCGCGAACGCGACCCTCTCCCCGATCAACTCGAAGCGCTGGGCATAATCGTTCCAGAGTTCGATGGCCGCCGGGCTGATCTCGTAGCCCCAGTAGCGCCGGTAGTTGGTGACCATCGCGTCGAGAACCTGGCGGTTCTCGGATTCCGAAAGCGCGGCGACAGGTGCATGGCGGCTCGCCAGGCCCACCATTTCTTCGTGGTTGGCCGGGTCGCGTATCCAGTCGATGGCATCGCGGAGCGCCGCGATGAACGCCTCGGCGCGCGCCGCATCACGCTCCAGGAAGGCGGCACTCGTGACCCATCCCGAGAACAGGCCGCGAAACCGCACCGACGGCGGGCCGTCGTCTGCAAGAACCAGTACCGGGCGTGCGACGCCCAGGGTTTCGAGCAATTCAGGCACCGGGGCAAAGGTCATCTGCGCATCCACGGCTTGCGCCTGCCAGGCGGACAGCGTTGTCGCCGCGCTGCCGGTTGCGACGAAATCCACCGACTCCGCCGTCAGCCCGGCATCCTCCAGCATCAGCACCGCCGCCAGGTAGACCGTGCCGCCGATGGCGTTGACGCCGATACGATACCCGGCCAGGTGGCGCATGATCTCCGCATAACCGGCATCGGCTTCCGGCAACGGCACGTGGTTGCCGGCAACCAGCGTGACGTAGCTCGAGCTCTCGTTGCCGGCGAGAAACTTCAGTTCGATCCCCTTGTCGATGTTCGCCATCACCAGGTCGGGCGCGCTCTCCACGATATCCATGCTGCCGCCGATCAGCGCGGCGACGGCGGCGGAAGACGAATTGGCGGGCAGCATTTCCACCTCGAGCCCGTGCTCGCGAAAGAAGCCTTTCTCGGCGGCCACATGCACCGGTATCGAACTGTAGGCCCCGATGAACACCTGGACGCGCACGGGCCGGATTTCCGAATCGCTTTCGGTGCCGCAACCGCCGACGACGACCAACAGAATGGCTGCGACTACGTGCAAATTCTGACCGCGTCTGCGGACTTCCTGAATCACCAGGGCGGCGCGCCGGGACATCCTCTCCGGCAAGTTGAGAGTGCGCCCAATCGACCGTGAAGGCGGACGGCCCCGGAAACTCCTAGCGCGGGTGATTTCACGGAAAGTCTTGTCGTCCATTTGTCGAGTGCACTCGTCACGTTGCAAATTGTCGAGTTCAATCGACAAAATTCATCCGTCCAATTGACTCGACACTGTGGGCCAACCCGAGCCGTCATGTGGTGATCGGGACATGCCACCTCATGATGGACCGTTCCATCCGTGTCATCGCCATGGTCATGCCGGTCGTGACGATTACGAGAGCGATCAAAGTGGCGAAGACGCCGTTCGGGTCGAAGGTGTTGGAGTAGTAGCTCACCAGTGTGCCGAGGCCCTTGCCGCCGGCGATCAGTTCGGCGGTGATCACGCCGAGCACCGTGTAGATCATGCCCAGGCGCAGGCCGGCGAATATGGCCGGCAAGGCGCTCGGCACGATGATCTCGACGAAAACCTTCCACCCGGGAATGCCCAGGCTGCGGGCCAGGCGCAGGTGGTCCGGGTCCGTCGATTTGGCGCCCGCCATGGTGTAGGAGAGCAGCACGAAGTACATGATGGAGACGCCGGAGGCCACCTTCTGTTCCAGCCCGATGCCGAACCAGAGGATGAAGAGCGGGATCAGGGCCACCCGGGGCAGCGCGTTCAGAGCATCGATGATGGGCGAGGCGAGCCGCTCCACCAGAGGCGCCACCGTCATCAGCAGCGCCGTCGCGAGCGCCAGCACGGCACCGAGCGCAAAAGCGATGAAAACCGCCTGCAGCGTGATCAGGGCCGCTGTCGGAAAGGTGCCGTCGATGAGAAGTTCGACGAAATCCATGAGAAACACCGAAGGCTGGCCGATCAGGCCCCGGGGCAGGGCGCCGCTTTGCGCCGTGAGTTCCCAGGCCGCTGCCCAGAGCACGATCAGCAGCAGCCGCCCGGCCGCCACGGCAATGCGTTCATTCATCGTCGATCACCATAAACATTGACGCGCCCGCACGTTGGGGCGTTGAAGCGCAGAATGCAAACCGGGTGTCTTTCACGGATTCCGGGAATCGGCCAGGAAGTCCAGCCCCTTACCAGCGGTATTGGACCCGCGCCGCAAAGTGCCTCGGCAACTCCGGCAGCACGATCACGCCCCCGAACAGGTTCGGGAAGTTGGCGCGGAAGTACCGCTCGTCAGTCAGGTTTTTCGCCGTCGCGCTCACGACCCAATTGCCGGCCTCGAAGACCAGACCGGCATTGACCAGCGTATACCCCGGCAGCACCACCGAACCCGAATAGCCGGATGGTGTCGAGGCAACGTCGACGACGCCGGCGCTCGCGGCAAGTCCGCTGCCGAAATCATAAGTCGCCGTCGCGGTCCGGATCTTTTCCGGGATTCCCGCGCGGCGCGCTCCCTTGCTGCCGCTGCGCACCACCGAGCCCCCCAATGACCCGCCGTAAATCGCCTCGGGCGGAATGCCGGGCACGTCGTCGGCCCCGATGAAACTGAATCGCTGGCCCGCCTCGAGCGTGTTCAGGTTGACGACTTCGATATCGGAGTAGCCCAACGTCATGAGCAGGCGTTCGCTCGCCGCCCAGCGCAGTTCGAACTCCAGTCCTCGGGTGCGGCTGGCCTGGTTGGTCACCGTCTGCTGGGCCGAGTAGTCCGTCCGTTCCTGCTCGTAGCCTGCCAGCGCGAAATACAGCGCGTCCCCGAGCAGGCTGCCCTTCACGCCGACCTCGAGCAGGGTCGAATCATCGAACGCCTGGCCGTCGGCGATGTTCGCGGTTGCGATCTCCGCTCCCTGGCCCGCGATCACGGTGGCCTGCCGCGATGCGGTAACGTAAGGGATCAGTCCCGCACCGGCGCGGTAGCTGAGGCTCACCGTCCACGACACGCCATCGACCCGGTCTTCCGCTTCCGCGACGACGCAGGACGGATCGAGGCAGAAGTTGTTGGAACTGGGCAGCAGCAGCTTCTCCACCGGCTGGCGGCTCTCCATGTCGACCGTGTCGTGGCGCAGGCCGGCAAGCACGTTGACCCGCCGCCAATCCATGTCGACGAGCGCCGCGATACCGACATTCACGGTCCTGCCGATGTAGTACTCCGTGTAGTCGTCGTCGATCCGGGTGGCCAGCAGCCGTCTGGCGAGGCTGCTGGACGGCAGCGTGAGATCGCGCCGGTCAAAGTATTCGTTGGTGTAGTCGTCGCCGTGGTCGAACTCCGTGATCCGCACCGACGGCGAGACCTGAACGGCAATGCGGGTGTCCCCGCGAACGAACTCGTTGGCGACGACAAGCTTGTCCTCGAACACCCAGGAGTCGTGGAATTGCGAGAACCCGTACTCGTTCTCGTTGAGGTTGTCGTAGGTCTCGAAAAACGCCTGGTTGCGCCACTCCCAGTTGCCGCCGACGACGACTATGGTGTCGAAATACAGCGTGATGACTTCGTTGGAGACGACATCGTCCGGCCCGACCAGCACCTGATCGCCGGTGAGTGTCGCCGTTCCGCTCGAGGTCAGCCCGAGCAGGTCGGCGCGGCAGCCGAACACCAGGGTCGCGCCGATCGTGCAGGCGCCCTCGAACGGCTCATTGGGACGGAGCCCGCCCCGCGCGCCCGGCGCCAGTCCCGCGGCGAACGGACTGAAGTCGGAAAATCCGTCGCCGTCGATGTCGAATTCCTGGTGGGAGATGTAACCGTCGCCGTCCGCGTCCAGCGGCCGGGGCGAACCGGTCACGTAGAGGCCCCGGTCCACCAGGTTCTGGGTCAGCCGGTTCCAGCCCGCAATCTGGTTCCCGGTGAAGTCGTGGACCATGCCCCCGAACTGGAACTGAACGGCTCCTACATCCAGGTCGAAGGACGCCTGCACGATCGTCTGCTCGGTCCCGCTGTTGCGGTAATAGCTGCCCGAGTCCTCGTGCATCCCGTAGAGCCAATAGCCGAAAGCCTGCCCGCCCAGGTGCCCGGGCCCGCCCACCTCGGCGCTTAGCACGCGCCGGTTCCAGGAACCCAAGTCCACCCCGACCGTGCCGGTGGCATCGGCGATGAACTCCCCCGTCTCCTCGATGCGGGCGGACTTCGGGTTGAAGTTCAGATAGCCGCCGATTTTCGACGGCCCGTGGATCGGCGACGCCGGCCCGCGCACGATGTCCACGCGCTTCGAGGCCCCGAGCGGCGTCGGGTAGTTGCCGGGATTGTCGAGGCGCCGCATCCCGCGAAAATAGGTCTCGCCCGGCGTGCCGCGGATGTCGAGGGACCCGGCCACGCCGAAAAACGACTGCGTGAAGCTGCCGGGCACCAGATTGATCAACTCGTCGATGTCCCGAATGATGAAGCGGTCCATCATCTCGTCGCTCACCGTCGATGCCGACCGCGGCGTCTCCAGGAGCGACTTGTTGAAACCGAACAACGACGTGACGCCCTCACCGGGCAGGCTGTCGAGATCGGCGGTGACGACCATCTCTTCGACCCGTCCGGAGTCGTCCGGGACAGGCGATTGGACTGTTTCCGCCAGCGCAGCGCTGTCCGCCATTGTCGCGACAACGGCGCCAACGGCGAGAAATCGAATGACTGTCCTGGTGTTCATGAACTCACGAGCGATGGAACGCAGGCGAATCCAGGCGACTACGCCCACTCCTCCTCAATTTGCTCGAGCAGGTTGAGGACATCCCGGCGTGCCGGTGCGGGGGACAGGCGTTTCACGGCGCGCAGGTACGCCCGCTCCTGTGCAAGTCTCCGGCCGTTGGGAGGAAACTTACCGCACCACTCGGCGATGATCGCATAGGTTTCCTGCCAGTCTGCCTGCCATTGCGAGCGGCCCGGCCCGAAGTCGACCTCCATCGGGCCGTTTCCGGCCGGGGTCGTACTGCGGGCATCCCCGGTTGCCCCGGATTTCTCGCGTAGCGCGGCCGTTGCCTCGCGGTCGATCTCGCCGTCGGCGGCGAGCGCCACCCCATACTGCTCCCTGGCGCGCTCCGGCGAGACCAGTCCGTCGAGAATGTCCCCGCGCACCCGGTCGGGGTCCCGCTCCATGGGGTTGCCGTAGCCGCCGCCACCGCCGCCGCCGACGATCAGCAGGTCGCCCGGCTCCGGTTGATAGACCGACTGCTTGCCGACATCGACCTCCGTCCCGTCCGCCTGCCGCACCCGGCTGAAACTCGGTATCGCCGCCTTGCCGCCGCCGACGCCCCAGGCGCAGAAGCGGTAGCGGTCCTTGCCGCGGACGACCACCCTGGCCCGGCCATCGGTAATCTCGAACGCGTATTCGACGCCGAACCCGCCCCGATGCCTGCCCGCGCCTTCCGAATCGGTTAGCAGGGTGTAGCGGTGCGCCAGCACGGGCGCCTCCGCTTCGAGCACTTCCACCGGAATGTTGCGCAGGGCCGAGGTGGGATAGTCGGCGCCCGACAGGCCGTCCAGGCCGAGCCCGCCGCCGGCGCCGCCCGCCACCGCGTTGGCGGCCACCACCCGGGTCTTGCCGGCGAAATCCGCCGTCGAGACGGAGATGACCGCGAGCTGCCCCGCGCCCCCCGCGGGAACCCGCCCGGGAATGGCGGCGGCCAGGGCGCCCAGCGTCATGTCGTGCACCCGCAGGGTGGTCAGCACGCGCATCCCGCAGGCAGCCGGGAAGGAGGCGTTGACGAACGAGTGGCTGGGCAGCACCAGGTCGATGCAGCGCAGAATGCCGGCATTGAATATCGGCGCCTCGCTCAGCGTCACCACCAGGTTCATGATGGCGACCGACAGCATCGGGTGGTGCTTCTGGCCGCCCGTGGGCATGTTGAACGAACAGGCCACCTGCGGGTCAGAACCGGTGAGGTCCAGCTCCACGCTGCCGTCCCCCCGCGACGTCAGCCTGAGCATCGCCCGAATCGGCACCGCGCTCACATAGCTGTCTTCAATGTACTCGACGAATTCGTAGGAACCCGGCGGTATGCCCTTCAGCACCTCCCGGGTCAGCGCCTCGGCCCGGTCCAGCATCCGGTACATGGCGCCCCGCACCGTTTCCACATCGTAACGGGCGATCAGTTGCCGAAGGCGTTCCTCCCCCCGGTTCAGGCCCGATATCGTCGCGCCCAGGTCGCCCCAGTTCATCTCCGGGCTGCGGCAGTTGCTGGCGATCACGTCCACCATGTCCTGGTTCAGGACCCCCGCCCGGTACAGCTTGGTGGACTTGATGCGCAGGCCTTCCTGAAAGACCTCCCGGTTGTTGCCGTCGATGCTGCCCGGCACGTTGCCGCCGATGTCGCTGCAATGGATGAACGCCCAGACGAAGCACAGCAGTTCGCCGTCGACGAACAGGGGCTTGAGGAAAAAGATGTCGTTCAGGTGGGTGACCATGCCGTCGGTGGTATAGGGGTCGTTGGTGATGGCCACATCGCCGGGCGCCCAGTCGGTGAAGGCCTCGATGCCCGGCGCCATGGGGGTGCCGACCAGGGCGTTGACTCCGGTGGAGTCGTTGACCGCGAACTGTTCGCCCTCCGGGGTCACCAGTGCGGTGCCGAAGTCCATGGTTTCCTTGACGAAGGTGGTGTGGGCCGAGCGCTGGATGATCCAGCTCATCTCATTGACGATGGCGCGGAACAGGTTGGCGAAGATCTCCGTGTCGATCGCCGCTGCCGCAGCCTGTTGTGCCGCTGTGGTCATCGGGACTCCTCCCAAGTGAATCTCAAGCCGCGCCCCTTTCCAGAATCAACGCTCCGTTGAGGGCAAGCGTCAGCATCCAGCCGTCGGGCACCAGGGTGGTGGTATCCATCTGCTCGACGATCGCCGGACCGGCAATGCGGCTGTCGGCGGCGATGTCTTCCCGATTGAAGATACGGCCTTCTACCTCCTTGCCGCGCAGCCGGATATTGCGGATGGACGGGTCGCCGCCGACCTCCGCGCTCTGCAACGATGCCGGCGCCGGTTTCGGCAGCCGGCCGGTGAGGTGGGCGCGCAGCTCCTGCAGCCAGGCGGGCGTGCCCCGGTGGCTGTGGCCGAAGGCCCGCTGGTGCGCGTCGTGGAACGCCGCGAGTATCGCCGCCGAATCGCCTGCGGCGAGCCAGGCTTCATCGATCGGGACGGTCACATCGAAACCCTGCCCTTCGTAGCGCATCTCCGCGCTGTACTCGACCACGGCGTGCTGCACACGAAGACCCACCGCCTCCCGCTCCAGCCAGCCGGCGGTCTGGCTGCGGATTCCCTCCAGGGCGCCGCCGAGCGAGGCCGCATCGAGGCTGTCCAGGCCGCGATAGATCGGCTGCACGAAGTCACCTTCGAGGTCGGCCTGTGCGGCGCCCAGCGCGCTCAAGGTGCCGGGCACCGGCGGGATCAGTACCGAGTTCACATAGACCGCCTCGGCCACCAGCGCCGCCACCAGCGGGCCTGCGCCCCCGTAGGCGACCATGCGATACCTTGAGAGATCGACGTCACGCCGCGCCAGCACGCTCGTCGACTCCGCGGCGAGCATGGCCGTAGCGACCTGGATGGCGCCGTCCGCCACCTGTTCGGGCGACAGGCCCACCTGCCCGCCCACCGCTTCCAGGGCCCGGCGGGCGCGATCCGGGTGCACCTTCATCCGGCCGCCCAGCAACCGTTGGGGATTGAGCAATCCGGCCAGCAGGAACGCATCGGTCATGGCCGCCACGCCGCCGCCCTTGAGCCCGTAGCAGGCCGGGCCCGGGTCCGCGCCGGTGCTTTTCGGTCCGATCTTCAGCGCACCGGTCGGATCCGTCCAGATAATGGAGCCGCCGCCGGCCCCGATGGCGGAGACCGCCACCGTCGGAACCAGGATCGGGAAATCCGCGACCCGCTCCTCGGCACTCAGCACGGGCCGCCCGCCTCGAACGACGCCGATGTCGGCACTGGTGCCGCCCACATCGAGGGTCATGAGGTTCGCCCCGGTCCAACCCGCATCCGCTGCGGCCGCCGCCGCCCCCGCGACGCCGGCGGCAGGCCCGGACAGCAGGGCGGTCACCGGCCGTTCGGCCATGGTGGCCAGGAGCTCCATGCCGCCGTTGGAACGCGAGCCGCGTGCCGGCGTACCGACGCCCCGCTCGGCCATGCCGCCCACGAGCAGTTTCGCCTGCCGTTCCACGGCCGGACGAATGTGCGCGTTGACCAGCGCGAGCGTGGCGCGCTCGAATTCCCGGGCCTGCGGCCACACGTCCGAAGAGATCTCCACGGGCAGCCCGGGGAGCTCGCGCTCGATGGCGGCGCGGGCTTCCCGCTCGTGGGCCGGGTTCTTGTAGCTGTGCAGGAAACAGATCACCAGGATCTCGCACCCGAGTTCCCCGAGGCGGGCGGCGGCGGCGATTGCCGATTCCGCATCGAGGGGCTTCACGACGCGGCCTTCGGCATCGATGCGTTCCTCCACCCCGGCAACCCGGCGGCGCGGCACCAGCGGAACGGGCCGGCGGGAGTCGTAACGGGCCGGCTCGGGTATCGTCATGCGCGCGATCTCCAGGGTATCCCGGAATCCCGCCGTCACCAGCAGCCCGAGTTTCGCGCCCGTGCGCTCGATCAGGCAGTTGACCGCCACGGTGTTGCTGTGCGTGTGGCTCATTTCCGACCAGGCGGCATCCGTACAGGAAGAGAGCCGCCGCAGTTCGTTGACGCCCTGCAAGGTGCTCAGACCGGGCGTCGCGGGCGTGCTCGCCACCTTGATGCAGGTGAGTTCCCCGCTCTCGTCGTAGAAGGCCAGGTCGGTGAACGTGCCGCCGACGTCAACGCCAAGGTATGGCCTGGCCTGTGTCGTCCGTTGGTTGTCCATCCCGGGTTCCCTTCGCTCAACGCCCGTCGGCGTCGGCGTCCTCGGCGTCAGCCCGCAATTCGCGGTATGGCTTCAGCCCCCAAAGCAACATTAACACGCCGATCGGAGTGAGCACGCCGCTCACGATGGCGAGCGAGTATCGTAGCGCGTTCTCATCGCGAAACACGAAGTCATTGAGCATGGCAACGAAAGTCGGCCCTCCCGTATATCCGGCAAGCACCGCGACCAGGATGAATATGGCGGTTACCTGGGCACGCAGCCGATTGGGCGCGATCAACTGGATGATGGTGGGCGCCAGCCCCTGCGGCATGGCCAGCACGAAGGTCGCGGCCGCCAGCAATACCACCGCCAGGGCCGGATCCGCGACGAGCGGCGTGATCACGCTGAGAGGAATCATGCCCGACCCGCAGTAGATCGCCGCGCGCCATTCGGCATCGCGCCGGCCCGCAACCGCCAACCGTTCGGCCAGCCATCCGCCGGCATAGGGCCCGCTGGTGCCCAGCAGCACCAGCGCCAGGCCATAGATCAATCCGGCTTCGGCGATGTCGAACCCGTGGTTTCGCCGCAGGAACTCCGGAACCCAGAACAGGTAGGCCGTGATCACGGTGCCGAGCGCCATGAAACCGCCGAAGTGCGCAAGCCAGATGCGGCGGTCGGACCGGAAGAAACGGGCCAGTTCGCGCCATTCGGCCGGCTTCCGGTCCCCGGCCGCGACCGCGGCCTGGTGCGAGAACTCCCGCCGTTCCGGTTCCCGGACCGTGGCCAGTAGCGCCAGCACCAGCACGCCGGGCAAGGCGACGATAAAGAAGGTGAGCTGCCAGGGGCGCCACTCGCCGATGAGGGGAACCGTGACCGATTCCGTGCCGCTGACCAGCGCCACCACCGCGCTACCGGCCAAAAGCGCGAGCCCCGCGCCGCCGTACAGCCCCATGGTGTATACGCTGATCGCCCGCGCCAGCTTGTGGGGCGGAAAGTAGTCGGCGATCATCGAGTAAGCCGCCGGCGACAGGGTCGCTTCCCCGACGCCGACGCCCACACGCATCACGAAGAGCTGCCAGTACGTTTTGCTCAACCCGCAAGCCGCCGTCATCAGGCTCCACAGCGCGACCCCCGCGGCGATCAGGTAACGGCGATTCACCCGATCCGCCAGCCGCGCGATCGGCACGCCGAGCACCGTGTAGAAAACCGCGAAGGCGAACCCGCCCAGGAGCCCGATCTGGGTGTCGTTCAGGCCCAGGTCATGGCGGATGGGCTGGACGAGCAGGCTCAGTATCTGGCGGTCGATGAACGCCACCGTGTAGGTGAACATGAGCACCACCACCACGTACCAGGCATACCTGGCCCCGCCGGGTTGCGCCCCGGTGCCCTGCTTTGTAATCAACACCCGCCCCGGTCCGCCGTTTGCACGGCAAAGCCGGCAAGGATAGGTGGTTTTGCCGCCGACTTCAGTACGAGCGGGCGCGAAACCGCCGCGGCTCAATTAGACTGTCGCTTCCCCCGATGTCGAGTTTTCCCTGATGTACAAGTTTTCCCTGCCGATTCTTGCCGTGCTCTTCTTGTGTGCAACCGGCTGCGGGCCTTCATCCGATTCTCCGGGCCCTGCAATGCCTTCCGCAAGCCGGGACTCGCTGACGGGGCAGCCGGCGAGCGAGTCCGAAAGCCCGACCACTCTCGATTCGACCGACCAGTTCCAGGCCACCAGCGAGGATCTGGGCCCGCGTGAGGAAATGCCCGGCGCGCCGCTGTATGCGCAACATTGCGCCGCCTGTCACGAGGGCGGCGTGAGCAGGTCGCCAACGCTCAACTTCCTGGAAATGCTCACGCCCCAGTCGGTCTACGCCTCCATGACGGACGGAATCATGCAGCCCCAGTCCGCGCACCTCACCGACGGGCAGCGAACCCACATTGCCGAGTACATCACCCGGGCGCGCCTCGACGCCGTCATCGCCGGTGCCCATGCGCCGGCCTGCACGGGTGCAAAAGCCGAATTCGACCGTTCAAACCCCGTACCGAAGGTCGGCTGGGGCCACGACACGCGGCGCTTCGTCGATGCCGATACGGCAGGATTCGGCGCCGGGGATGTGCCTAACCTGGAACTCAAGTGGGCCTTCGCCTACCCAAACTCGCTCCGGGCGCGGTCTCAGCCCGCCATCGCCATGGGCGCCGTCTTCGTCGGCAGCCAGGACGGCACCGTCTACGCCTTCGATCTTGAAAGCGGCTGCGAACGCTGGTCGTTCCAGGCTTCCGCGGAAGTGCGCACGGGCATCGTACTGAAAGGCGCCGGCGCCGATGACGGCATTCCCATGGCCTTCTTCGGCGACATTCTGGCCAGGCTCTACGCCCTCAACGCTCTGACTGGAGAGCTGCTCTGGTCAATCAAGGCGGACGAACACCCGGATGCGACCATTACCGGAACCCCCGCCCTTGCCGGAGACCGGCTGCTGGTGCCCGTTTCCTCCCTGGAAGTGGTCTCGGCCGCCAGGCTCGACTACGAGTGCTGCAGCTTTCAGGGCAAGGTCTTGGCCGTTGAACCGGCGACCGGCGAGGTGACCTGGTCGCATTCGTCCATTCCCACGCCGCCGGCCGAGGTCGCCGTCACCAGTGCCGGAACCCGGGTGCTGGCCCCTTCGGGCGCACCGGTGTGGAACAGCCCCGCGGTCGACTACCGCCGCAACCTCGTCTATTTCGGCACCGGCGAGAACTATTCGTCCCCCGCCGACGGCAACAGCGATGCGATCATCGCCATCGATCTCGACACCGGCGAACGCGCCTGGCGGCGCCAGACCACCCCCCGCGATGCCTGGAACGTCGCCTGCATGATGGCGGAGAATCCCAACTGCCCCGAGGAGGACGGGCCCGATGTCGACTACGGGGCGAGCATGGTGCTCATCGAAAGCGAAGGCGGCTCGGTGCTGGCCGCCGGCAGCAAGGACGGCAGGGTATTCGGCCTGGACCCCGACCGCGAAGGCGCGCTCGTCTGGTCAACCCGGGTCGGGCGCGGCAGCACCCAGGGCGGCGTGCACTTCGGCATGGCCGCGGGCGACGGCGTGCTCTACGTGCCCATCAACGACATGAACGACACCCGGGCCGGCGAATACCTGGACCCGGACCTGGCCCGCCCCGGCGTGCACGCCCTGGACCCGTCATCCGGCGAAGTCCTGTGGCGCCATGTACAGGAGAATCTCTGCGGCGACGGCCGGCCGTTCTGCGACCCGGGCGTCTCCGCCGCGGTCACCGCCATGCCCGGCATCGTATTCGCCGGCCACCTCGACGGACACATCCGGGCCTATGCCACCGCCGACGGCGCCGTGCTCTGGGACTTCGACACCACCGTGCCCGTGGACGCGGTGAACGGCCTCGTCGCCCGGGGCGGCGGAATGAGCGGCGGCGGGCCGGCCGTGGGCGATGGGCACCTGGTCGTGAACTCGGGTTACGGGTTGTATTTCCACGAACCGGGCAACGCACTGCTGGTGTTCGCATTGCCGGAGGAAAGCTGAATTCAACAATTGGGGTCAGAGCAAAAACCGTCTCACCACAATCTCAAATGGGGCCAGCCTGAACACTGTCTGACCGGTTTTTTCCATGACCCCAAATGTTGTTGTTTTTGCTCTGACTCCAATTGTTCGTAGCGAGGGCGTTGAGGCGCAGTCCCTCGTGGCCTCGCGGGCCGGAGCAGCGCGTTGCTACCCGCCGAAGCGGTGTTACGCCAACGCCGGGCGAATCCGTTCGGATGCCCGCGAAAGCCACCTCAGCGTCAGCTCCGCTCCGCGCCTTCCTGCGTGACCAGCAGGGACGATTCCAACTGTTCCGGCGGCGGGCTCTGATTGGAGATCCACACGCACATCTGTGGATCCGCCTCACGCAATTCTCCGGACACCCAGCGCCCGTCGGGACGAAAGACGCCCTCGCCCCCGTCGCCCGAAATCCGCACGTTGCCGTCTTCCTGCAACGCATAGATCGCGCCGCTGAAGGGATGCCGGATGCTGGGTCCGCCGGACGCGCTCATGCGCCCTCCTCCACCCATTCGGTGAGCTTGTGGTGCAGCCAGCGCACCTTCGACTCCTGGTAGTTGGCCAGGGTGATCCCCGGCTTGTAGGTCGCTTCCAGGCCCAGTTGCACCTTGGGCATGTTGAAGGCGTCCTGGTCGAAGACCCGGCCGAGGAAGCCGAGCGCCGCCGACCAGGGCTCGTCCGGTTCCAGCCAGCGGACCGGCGCCGGCGGCGGCCGCTCGCCCTGGAAGGGGGCCATCATCATGCACTCCATGATGGCCGAGCGGTGGTCGTTGCCGTTCGGGCGGAAGCGGTAGGTGATGCGGTTGAAGGCGCCCCAGGGGTGGAAATTGGGGAACAGGGTGTAGTCGAGATTGTCCACCATTTCCGCATCGCAGTACTCATCGACAAGGTCGCCGGCTTCGGCGCGCAGGGACTCCCGGCTCATGGCGGCGCTCCAGGCCCGGGGCGTCATCCCGTCGGGAAGCTCCGGCGCCGGCTGCCCCTCGGGAATGTCGAGCATGGCGCGCACGACATCGGCATCGGTCACTTCGTAGTCGAGCAGCGGGCTGGGTGTAAGGGACGGCGTGATCACCCTGGCGCAGTTTTCCCAGACGTCCACCTGGCTGTTCACGCAGCCCAGGCTCTTCAGCACCTGGGGATGGGTGCCGTTGACGTGGTAGGCCTCGCAGAAGGCCTCCTGCACGATCTTCCAGTTGGCCGGCATGATCTTCGCCACGTGGGCCTGCTTGTAGAGCCTGCTCATGTCCCAGCGCCGGAACTGCCAGGCCAGGTCGCGGATGAAATCGTCGAAGGGCGCGCAGTCCTGGTCCGGATTGATGAACACCCAGCCGGACCAGGTGGCGACCGGAATCTCCGGCAGCGAGAACGCCTCGTCCCTGACGTGGGGGAAATCCCAGCGGGCCGGGATGTCGATGAGCTTGCCGTCCAGGCTCCAGCAGAAACCGTGGAACGGGCAGCGCAGCTCCGAGGCGTGGCCGTCGAACTCCTTGAGCATGCGGCCCCGGTGCAGGCAGGCGTTGGGATAGCACTTGATGCCGCCCGCTTCCGTGCGCAGCACGATGAACGACATGCCCACGATGTCGTAGCGGATGTGATCGCCCGGTTCCGGAATGTCCTCCTCCCGGCAGGCCATCTGCCAGACGCGCTTCCACAGCCGCTCCACCTCCAGGTCGTGCCAGGCCGCGCTGGTGTAACGCGCCGCGGGCACGTCCGCATCGCCCAGGAACCTGGGTGACTGTACCCGCAGCACCTCGGGCACCTCGCGGGTGTCCTGGTCGAGCAGGTCCTGATAGGTCAGGCCCGGCGAGCGCGTCATGGTGTCGGGGTCGAGATTGACGACCGGTTCGGCCATGGGTCCCTCCGTTCGAGTGTCTTCGTTTGGCGGCAAGCTTACGCAGGGCCATCTGGGGAGGCAACGCAGCGCCGGTCCCGCGGGTGCGACTGTCGACGCCTCTGCAGCTCGAAAGGATCGACCCCGGGTTCAGGGGTCGAGAGGGCCTGGCGGGTTCCAGTCCGCGCACTCCGCGGCCGGTACCGCCGTCCTCCCGGCCCGGAGACGCGGACGCCTTTTTCGTGGTTTCATGGAACGATTCGGAACCCGGCCCCTCAACGCCATGGAGAGACTCGAAGCGGATTACCTGCACGTCCACTGCGCCGCCGACGGCCTGGCGCGCCGCCCGGCGGTTCCCGTTTTCAACGGCAGCAGCATCACGCTGCAGGCACTCAGGACCTGCCAGCAGGTGTTCAGCGCCGCCTTCATCGCCCATGTCGAGGCGACGATTCCGGACGAGGAGGAAGGAAACCAACTCTGCTCACCGGTGCCCCACCCCGATTCCGACATAGATTTCCTGCGCACTTCCCTGGGCAACGCCCTCAACCAGGCGCAATGGATGACGAACGAGGAGCTCACGAACTGGCTCCGCGCCTCGCGGCTCGACGTATTCACGCCCCCGGAGGAGAAACTGGCCGACATCGACGCGGATTCGGTCCTCGGGGCGATCGGAAACCTGCAGAAGCTGCTGGCCGATGTCGACGGCGATCCGGATCAGGTGCAGTCCCCGCACCCGTTCTCCCCATAGTTGCCCTGAGGGCAATCAATGGTTCCGGCAAGCATGGCGGCGTTTGGTTCAAGGTCAGGGGATGCGAAACGGCTGGACGGTCGTAGTCCGGTTTGGCGATAATACTGTATAAATAACCATGTACGCCCGATCAAATGGCAGAAAACACCGCTATCGAGTGGACCAACGCCACCTGGAACCCCGTGACGGGATGCAGCAAGCTCAGCGCGGGTTGCGACCACTGCTACGCTGAACGGTTTTCCGAACGATTCAGGGGTGTACCGGGCCACCCCTTCGAACCCGGGTTCGACCTCACGTTACGTCCCGAACGGCTCCAACAACCTGAACGTTGGCGCAAGCCGCGCCTGGTTTTCGTCAACTCGATGAGCGACCTGTTCCACAAGAACATCCCAAGGACGTTCATCGAGAGCGTTTTCGACACGATGGAAACGGCGGACTGGCACACCTTCCAGGTGCTGACAAAGCGTAGTTCGCTGATGCGGAACTTCATTAACGAGCGCTATGCCGACCGTGACCCTCCACGTCACATCTGGCTCGGTGTGTCCATCGAGAACACTTCCACGCTCGGACGCCTGAGGCATTTGAGGCAAACCGTTTCCCGAACGCGCTTCGTTTCTTTCGAACCCCTGCTCGGCCCGCTCGGCACCGTCGACCTTAGCGGTATCCACTGGGTGATCGCCGGCGGCGAGAGCGGACCGGGCGCGCGTAGCATGGAGATCGACTGGGTTCGCGAGATTCGCGACCAATGCCTTGTCCAGGAAGTTGCTTTCTTCTTCAAGCAATGGGGAGGTAGAACGCCCAAGTCAGGAGGCAATACGCTCGATGGCCGACGGTGGCTGGAGTACCCGAACAGGGCTGGAAGCAGTCGCCCCAATCAAGTGTGATCGCGGCCGGCTTTCGCAAGGAATGAACCGATGGATGTTGGTCCGTGGGCCGAAGAAAAGCTCGATTGCCTTCGCAAGTACCTCGAAGCGTACACGACCATTCTCAAAGACCAGAAATTCAAAGGCTATTTCTATATCGATGCGTTTGCTGGGCCCGGCCTTTTGAAGCTACGTGCTCGAGAGGAACGCAGTCCGGTCCAGAAGTCGCTACTTGAGACAGCGGGATACGCCGCTAACGACGAGGGCGAAGAAACTTACCTGGCGGGATCGCCTCGCATCGCATTGGGGATCGAGAACCGTTTCACAGATTACGTCTTCGTCGAGCAAGACCCTGTCCGCATTGGTCGACTGAAAGACTTGGAAGCCGAGTTTTCTTCAAACCAGACGCGTATCCATATTCGCGAGCAAGACTGCAACGCCTATCTTCGCAAACTCATTGGCGACATGAACGACAAGTGGAGTCAATGGCGAGGCATCGTCTTCCTTGATCCGTTCGGAATGCAGGTTCCCTGGAATACGATCGCCGAACTCGGCGCCACCCGAGCGGTTGAGGTGCTGATCAACTTTCCCGTCGGCATGGCGATCCAGCGGCTGCTCAAACGTAGTGGTCAATTCACCGAAAAAGAAAAGTCTAAACTCAATGGTTATTTCGGCACCGACGAGTGGTACGGCCTTCTTTACAAGTACAAAACGGATTTGATCGGGCAGCAGGTCGAAAAGGTGCAAGAATCCGGCGATCTCCTGGTCAGGTGGTATCGCAAACGCCTGAAGGAGATATTCGGTTACGTTACCGAAGCCCGCGAGATCCAAAGTACGACCGGCAGACCGCTTTACTATCTGATCTTTGCCGGACCCAATAAGGTTGGGGCGAACATCGCGAGCCATGTCCTCAAGCAGGGCGCGCGACGAGTGAGATAGCTCGTTCTATTTCGATATCCATCGTTGCCGGGCCGCGCCCTCACGTTTCGTCACCGCTTCGCGCGACTAGCCACGGAACCGACTCCGTCGCGGCGACGCAGTAACCAGTGCGGAACAGCGTTTGACTATCCGGTGCCGTGGAGTATGAGACCCGGCCGCCGACGGTTTCAATCGACGAGCTTCTCTCCCTTCGCGAACAGCAGCCAGACGACCACGCCCACCAGGTTCACACCCGCCACCATCAGGAACACGGAATCGTAGGAGCCCGTCGTGTCCACGAGCCAGCCGGTCAGCGCCACCCCGACGACTCCCGGGATTGTGCCGACCGTATTGGTGATGCCGAGCAGTACCCCCGCGTACCTGGGCGCAATGTCCAGGTGGTTCGTGCCGAAACCGGATATGCAGAACGACGCGATCCCCAGCGCGCCGCACATGAGCAGCACCGCGACGTTCGGCGACTCCACGCCGCGGAGCATGAGCAGGAATACCGCGCCGCCGACCAGGCCGACGGTCTGCATGGTCTTGCGCACGGCGACGACGCTCATTCCCCGGCGCTGCAGGTAGTCGGCGAACCAGCCGCCGACGTTGGTCAGCACGAACATGCTGAGCCAGGGCGCGGCGGAATAGAGCCCGGCTCCGGTGAGGCTCAGTCCCTGGGCATCGCGGAAGTAGCTCGGCAGCCAGGCCAGGGCGACATAGAGCAGCACGTTGCTGCAGAAGTGATTGACCAGCAGCGCCCAGAAGGCCGGCAGCTTCAGGAAGGCCCTCCAGGGAAAGCGGAGCGTCTCCCTGGGTTCGCCCGCACCCGCGCCGATGCGGTCGAGCTCCGCGCTGGAAATGCGGGGATGGGAGGCCGGGTCGTCGTGGATGAACCAGAACCAGGCCACCGCCCAGACGATGCCCACCGCGCCGAACCAGTAGAAAACGGCCGGCCACCCGTAGTTGGTCACGATCCAGCCGGTCGTGACCAGCGCGAACAGCGTGCCGATGGGAATGCCGCTCGCCAGCAGGGAGATGGAGCGCGCCCGCTCCTCCACCGGCACCCAGCGGCTGAACAGCCCGTAGCTGGCCGGAAATGTCGCCGCCTCGCCGAGCCCCAGCGCCACCCGCGCCGCGATCAGCATGGCCATGGACGAATAGGCGGCCCACGGGGTCAGCACCGTGAACAGCGACCACCAGATGACCGCGAGCCCCAGCACCAGCTTGCCGCCGAAGCGGTCCGCCAGCCAGCCCGCCACCGCCATGGTGAGCATATAGCCGACGAAGAAGGACGAGAGCACCAGCCCCTTGGTGGTCTCCGTCCAGCCGAATTCCGACTGCATGGCGATGGCGGCGACCGATATGTTCACCCGGTCGATGTAGCAGACGAAGGCGGCAGCGAAGCACATGCCGACGACGGTATAGCGTTTGGATGTGGCTGCCCCGTTGGCGGTGTGCATGAAATCGGGAACCGGGAAAGTCGCCGGCAACGATACTGGCGGGGGCAGGCCGGCGCAATTCGGACGATCGGTGGCATGCGCAGGAACCGCCGGCCCCCCAAAGAGTCCGCAACCTCGATGCAGCAGCAGCGCTTCGCCCGCCGCATGGACACTCCCGGTGCGCGGCCGCGCGCATCCATCGGCCGCCTGGACGAACCGGTTGCATATGCCGACCGCAATCTCCAAAGTCATCGCAATCGGGCGATTCGGGGGGCAGCGTGACCGGCAAGGCAAGGCAAAGGGCAGGAAACAAGTGGCGGTGTGCGGCAGTTCTCGCCGGCCTGGCCGCGGCGACGGCGTTTGCCGACGCCCGCTACTCCACACCCGTGGGCAAGAACCATCCGCTCAACCTGTACTGGGGCGACACTCACGTACACACCCGAAACTCCTCGGACGCCTATACCCTCGGCAACACCAATTTCGGCCCCGCGGATGCCTACCGCTTCGCCCGCGGCGAGGAACTCACCGCGCACAACGGGATGCGCGCGCGGCTGCGCCGGCCTCTCGATTTTCTCGTGGTCGCCGATCACGGCGAGTATCTCGGCGGTTTCTATCGTTTCAACGCGGGCGATCCCGTCGTTGTGGATACCGAGGTGGCCCGCAAGAGGTGGGCGCAGATTTTCGTCGACGGCGACATGGAAAGAACGATCAACGCCATCCTGGGCACCAGGACCGATCCCGGAAATTATCCCCCGTTTCCGTACGGCACCCGCAAGCTGATCTGGCAGGACGTGGCGGAGACCGCCGACGATTTCAACAATCCGGGCCGTTTCACCACCCTGATCGGTTACGAGTGGACCTCCATGATCGACGGCAACAACCTGCACCGCGTGGTCGTCTACCGGGACGGCGCAGACAAGGCCGGCCGACTGCCGCCGTTCTCCGCCCAGGACAGCCTCGACCCCCGGGACCTGTGGCGGGCGCTCGCCCGCTACGAAGCCGAGACCGGCGGTCAGGTGATCGCCATTCCGCACAACGGCAATCTCTCCAACGGCATGATGTTCCCCGCCAGGTCTGTGGACGGCCGCCCCATCGACCGGGCCTATGCCGAACTGCGCTCCCGCTGGGAGCCCATCGTCGAAGTCTCCCAGTTCAAGGGCGACGGCGAGGCGCATCCCGTCCTGTCCCCCAACGATGAGTTCGCCGACTTCGAGACCTGGGACTGGGACAACATCCTCCAGAGCGCCGCCAAGGAAGACTGGATGCTGCCTCACGAATACGCCCGGAGCGCCCTGAAGCTGGGCCTTGAGTACGCGGCGGACCTGGGCGTCAACCCCTTCAAGTTCGGCATGATCGGCAGCACCGACAGCCACACCTCGCTGGCCACGGCCGCCGAGGACAATTACTTCGGCAAGTATCCGGAAGCGGAACCGGACGCGAAGCGGTTGGAGACCGCCATGGGCGCCAACCGCATGTGGGAGAACTGGAAACTCTCCGCCTCGGGGTACACCGCGATCTGGGCGCGCGAGAACACCCGCGAAGAGCTTTTCGCGGCCCTGAAGCGGCGCGAAGTGTACGCAACCACGGGTACGCGAATCGCCGTACGATTTTTCGGCGGTTGGGACTACGAACCCGGCGACATCCACAAGCCCGCCTACCTCGACATCGCCTACGGCAAGGGCGTGCCGATGGGCGGCGATCTGGCAGCGGCGCCGGACGGTCGCGCGCCGGTGTTCATCGCCGCCGCCGCCAGGGACCCGGACGCGGCAAACCTCGACCGCATCCAGATCGTCAAGGGCTGGCTGGACGCCGCCGGCAACAGCCACGAAAAAGTCTACGACGTGGCGCTCTCCGACGGGCGTGAAACGGATCCGGAAACCGGCAAGGCCGCACCGGTAGGATCGACGGTAGACGTGGCAAGGGCAAGCTATGTCAACACCATCGGCGCTCCCGTCCTCGCGGCGGTCTGGACCGACCCCGATTTCGATCCGGGAGAGCGCGCGTTTTACTATGCCCGGGTGATCGAGATACCCACGCCGCGCTGGACAGCCTACGACGCGAATTTTTTCAATGTCGACCTGCCCGGTCACATTCCGGCAACCGTGCAGGACCGCGCCTACACCTCGCCCATCTGGTACTCGCCCTGAGTACGCCTGCCGTGCCGGGAAGGCCTTTTGCAGCAAGCCGTCCCTGCCTCGCCCTGTGCTATGATCTGCCGGTCCTCCCCCGGGGAACCTGGCAACGCGAACCCGCTTCAGCGCTGCCGGCTATGGATTTGATTGTCGTGGAGGACCAATGATCACTCGAAGCCTGCAACTTGTCTGTGCCGCAGCAGCGGCCACCCTGTTCGGCCCGGCCGGATTGACAGCCACCCAGGACACCGGGGTTTCCGGCGGAGCGATCGAGGAAATCATCGTCACCGCCAAAAAACGCGCCCAAAGCATCCAGGACGTACACATCTCCATGAATGCGTTCGGCCCCGAAGATATCAAGGAACTGGGCTGGACGGACATCACCCAGCTCGCGAACCAATCGCCCAACCTCGAAATCAGGTACCGCTGGGGCAACTCGATGCCCGTCTACACGATCCGCGGCGTCGGCATGCAGAGCTTTCAGGCCAGCGATACACCCAGTGTGGGCCTGTTCATAGACGAGGTGTTCCAGACCTCCATGGCCGTGATGGGCGCCCACCTGTTCGACATCGAACGCCTGGAGGTCATCAAGGGGCCGCAGGGAGACGTATTCGGCCGCAACACCAACGGCGGCGCCGTCAGCTATTTCACCCGCAAGCCCAGCCGCGAGGCAAACGGTTACGCACGCGCCAGCTACGGCCGCTGGGACCGGTCCGAAGTGCAGGCCGCGGTGGGCGGGCCGCTGGGCGAGACCGTCTCCGGACGCATCAGCCTGATGTCGGTACAACAGGGCGACGGCTGGGTCTACAACCGGACCACAGGAAACGGTGTGGGCGAGGTGGACATACTGTCGGCCCGGGCGCAACTGCTGTGGGAACCCGCCGATGACTGGAGCGTCAACGTCAAGGTCTTCGGCAGCCGGGACCGGTCGCAGCCGGTCTATTTCCAGCACGTCGGCTATCGCGACATCAACAATTTCGGCCCGGGCGGCGACTTGTGCCAGGCTTTTCTGGAAGATCGCCTGGATCCGGCGACCTGCGTCGACTTCAACGGCTACAGCGACACCGATGGCGACCCCTACGCCGGCGACTACACCGAAGACCCCACAACGGTCATCAACGAAGACGAGACCCTGAAGAACGACAATTTCGGCGGTACGCTCACCATCGAGAAGGACTTCGGCAACATGAGCCTGCTGTCGGTAACCAGTTACCAGGAGTACGACCGGTGGCAGCCCAAGGAATCCGACGGCACGCCCGCGCTGTACGTGGATCTCCTGTTTACCAGCGAGATCTGGGCCTTTTCGCAGGAAGTGCGCCTGACCTCTCAATACGACGGCCCATTCAACTGGATTGTGGGCGCCAACTACGGCAGGGACCAAGTTGCCGAACTGCCCGGCCGCATCGCGTACTTCGATGACTTGCCCGTACTTCCCGGCCGGGGGGAACTGACCTACTCGCAGGACCGGGAAAACATTGCCGCCTACGGCCAGTTCACCGTGAACTTCGGCGAACAGTGGCGGTTGAGCGCCGGGGGCCGCGTGCTGCGGGACGATGTCACCTTCACCCAGGATGTCACCTTCGCGATTCCGGCCTGGAACCTCGTGCTCACCAACTCGCTTCCGACTACAAGAGTGAACCCGGACGGCAGCATCGAGGACCTCGACGGCAAACTGGACGACACCGCCGTCACCTGGCGCGTTGCGCTGGACTATGCTCCCAACGACAACCTCATGGTTTACGGCAGTGTCGCCACGGGTTACAAGCCCGGGGGATTCAACGCCGGATTCACGCTCAATTCCCTGCAGTACCTGCCGTTCATACACGAAAAAGTCATGGCGATGGAGCTTGGCCTGAAATCGTCGTTCGCGAACGGCCGGGCAATATTCAATGCCGCCGCGTTCACCTATGACTACGACCAGATGCAGGCAGCCACCCCGCGGACCCACCAGGGCATCGTGTTCAACTCGCTGGACAACCTGGCGGAAGCCGATGTCGAAGGGTTCGAGGCGGACATTCACTGGCGCCCCGTGGACGCACTGGACATCAAGCTGGGGTTCAGTTTGCTGGATACCAGGAACAACGATCCGAGGTCCAACTTCGATGGGGCGACCGGCGACTCGCCGCGCAGGCTTGCCGACTCGCCCAAACAGACGTTCAGTGCCGCGGTCTCCTATGAAATACCCCTCGCCAACGGCGCAATGATCCGGCTGTTCGGCGACTACTACTATCAGGGGGATCACTTCAAGGAGGTCGTCAACATCATACCGCTGGAAGTCAACCAGGATCAGTTGAACGGCCGGATCACCTATGTCTCGCCCGGCGGCAACTGGGACGTCGCCGTCTGGGGCCGGAACATCACCGACGAAGCCTGGATCGCGGACACGCTGAACGGGCCGGCGTCGCTCGGCTGGGGCGCCATCGTGTACGGTGCGCCGCGCAGCTTCGGCGCGACGGTCAACTGGCGCTGGGGCCAGTAAGCCGGGCCCGGCAAAACCACCCGATCGAGCGGCGGCCCGGCGGCACTGCCCGGCTGCCGCCATGCGCAGTGACCCGGGGTTGCCAAGCGCCGCCGTGACTGCGCCAATGAACGGCCGGCATCGTATCGGAAGGCCCGTGCCAACAGGGAGATAGCGCTCATCGATCCGGCACCAGGCCCAGGGACGCCGTCCACCACCGACTCGAAAGCGCCGCGGCGCCGGCTGATCTATCCCTGGTACGTCGTCGTCATCCTGATGCTCGCCCAGGTGGTGTCGTTCATCGACCGCCAGGTGATCACGCTGCTGGTGCAGCCCATTCGCGCCGACCTCGCGATCAGCGACACGCAGATAAGCCTCTTGATGGGTTTCGCGTTCGTCATCTTCTACGTGGCCATGGGCGTGCCGATCGCCCGGCTCTCCGACCGCTACAGCCGGCGCACGATCATTGCGACCGGCATCTTCCTGTGGAGCCTGGCCACCGCCGCCTGCGGGCTGGCCAGGAACTTCTGGCAACTCTTTCTGGCCCGCATCGGCGTCGGTGTCGGTGAAGCGACCCTGACGCCGGCCGCCTACTCGATGATCGCCGATTACTTCCCCAAGGCGATTCTCGGCCGCGCCATCGGCCTGTACGCCGTCGGCGTGTACCTGGGCGCGGGCCTGGCGCTGGTGCTCGGCGGAGCGGCGATTCGCGCGATCTCCGCGTCAGGACCTGTCGACCTGCCGGTGTTCGGTACGCTCGCGCCCTGGCAACTCACCTTCATCGTGGTGGCGGTGCCGGGGTTGCTGATGGTACTGCTGATGAGGTTCACGGTGCGCGAACCCGTCCGCCGGAACCTCGCCGCGGCCCGGGAAAAGAGCATTCCCGTGCGCGAAGTGGCTGCATTCCTGTGGCTCAACCGGGGCACCTTCGGTTCCATCTTCTTCGGTTACGCCACGGGCGGCATGGCCATCTACGGCTTTCTTTTCTGGATACCGGAATTCCTCCGCCGCAGCCATGGCTGGGACATCAGCGACGCGGGCATCGTGTTCGGTACGCAACTGATGCTGCTCGGCACCGCAGGCACCTATGCCGGCGGCTGGTCCTGCGACTGGCTCACCGCCCGGGGCTACAGGGATGCGGCGCTGCGGTCCCTGGCCGCGTTCTTCGCCATTGCCATGCCGTTCATGGCAATCACGCCGCTGGTGCCTGAAGCGGACCTCGCCATCCCCATGCTCGGCCTTGCGGTACTCACGCTGTCCCTGCAACAGGGCCTGTCGCCCGTGGCGATCAATCTGATCACCCCCAACCAGATGCGTGCACAGGTCGTCGCGGTGTTCTTCGTGGTATCGACCTTCTCGGCCATCGCCTTCGGGGCGACCTCGGTAGCGGTGGTGACCGATTACGTATTCCGCGACGAGAACGACCTGCGGTACTCGCTGTCAATCGTCTTCTCCATAACCCTGTCGTTGGCGGCGGTGGGCCTGGCGCTGGGGATCAAACCGTATCGCGCCAGCCTGGAACGGGCAGCGGCGTGGAGCGAATCTTCCGGGAACCGCTGACAGGCAACGAACAAATCCCATGTGTTATCCTTTTTGTCTTCCGCACCACGCGTCGTTTGTTTTCCGGCGCGGCGGTCATGTTTGAATCGTCCACGAAGGGGGAGCCCATGATCAGAAAATCCGTACGCATTGTCGGGGCCACGCTCGCCACACTGCTATTGGCGGGAGTCGGTAATGTGAGTGCCGAGGAGGGTGACGGCGCCATCGAGGAAATCCTCGTCACCGCCCAGAAGCGCGCCCAGAGCATCCAGGACGTGCACATCTCGATGAACGCGTTCACCCAGGAAGATCTCGACGATCTCGGGTGGACGGACATCACCCAGGTGGCCAACCAGTCGCCAAACCTCGACATCAAGTACGTGTGGGGCAATTCCATGCCCGTCTACACCATCCGCGGCGTCGGCATGAACAGCTTCCAGGCCAGCGACACGCCGAGCGTCGGCCTGTTCGTCGACGAAGTGTTCCAGACCTCGATGGCGGTCATGGGCGCCCACCTGTTCGACATCGAGCGCGTGGAGGTGATCAAGGGGCCCCAGGGCGACGTTTTCGGGCGCAACACCAACGGCGGCGCGGTCAGCTATTTCACCCGCAAGCCGAGCCGCGAGGCAGACGGCTATGCACGCGTCAGCTACGGCCGCTGGGACCGCTCGGAAGTCCAGGCGGCGATGGGCGGCCCGATCAGCGATACGCTTTCCGGGCGCATCAGCCTGATGTCCGTGCGGCAGAGCGAAGGCTGGGTCTACAACCGCACCACCGGCAACGATGTCGGCGAGGTGGACATCCTCTCGGGCCGCGTGCAACTGATGTGGGAACCCTCCGATGACTTCAGCGTAAACTTCAAGCTGTTCGGCAGCCGCGACCGGTCGCAGCCGGTCTACTTCCAGCACGTCGGCTACCGGGAAAAGGGCAACATCGGCCAGTTGTGCCAGGCCTTCCTGGAAGGGCGCCTGGACCCGAACACCTGCGTCAGCTTCGACGGCTACAGCGACACCGACGGCGACCCCTACGCCGGCGACTACACCAACGACCCCTCGACCTTCATCAACGAGGACGAAACGCTGAAAAACGACAACTGGGGCGGGACGATCACCGTCGAGAAGGAGTTCGGCGACATCAGCCTGCTGTCGGTGACCAGCTACCAGGAGTACGACCGGTGGCAGCCCAAGGAATCCGACGGCACCCCCTCGCTGTACGTGGACTTCCTCTTTACCAGCCAGATCTGGGCGTTCTCCCAGGAAATACGGCTGACCTCCAACTACGACGGGCCGTTCAACTGGATCGTCGGCGCCAATTACGGCAGGGACGAAGTTGCCGAGCTGCCGGGACGAATCGGTTACGTGGAAGACTATCTGAATGGCTGGCGGATCGACCTGACCTACGAACAGGACCGGGAGAACCTGGCGGGCTACGGCCAGTTCACGTTCGACCTGGGCGATAAATGGCGCATCAGCGCCGGTGGCCGCGTGTTGCGGGACGACGTGACCTTCCAGCAGAGCGTCAGCCTGTACATTCCACCCTCGGGGCCGGTCATCCTCTCGAACATGCTGCCCAGAACCATCGTCGCCCCCGACGGCTCGATCGAGGAACTGGACGGCAAGCTGGACGACACCGCGTTCACCTGGCGGGTCGCCCTGGACTTCATACCCAACGACAACATCATGGTGTACGGCAGCGTCGCGTCCGGCTACAAGCCCGGCGGTTTCAACGGCGGTTTCAACCTCAACCCCTTGCAGTATCTGCCTTTTTACGAGGAGGAAGTCACCGCCTTCGAGATCGGCCTGAAGTCGACCCTCGCCAACGGCCGGGCGGTCTTCAACGCCGCGGCATTCACCTACGACTACGACGGCCTGCAGGCGGCCACCGCACGCGTGTACAACCAAGTCGTATTCACTTCCCTGGACAACCTGGCGGAAGCCGACGTCGAAGGATTCGAGGCGGACCTTCACCTGCGGCCCGTGGATGCCCTGGATATCAAGCTCGGCGTCAGCGTCCTGGACACGCAGAACAACGATCCAAGGCCGAACTTCGACGGCGCCCGCGGGTTGTCGCCGCGCAAGCTGCCCAACTCTCCGGAGCAGTCGTTCAACGCCGCGGTCACCTACACGATTCCGCTCACCAACGGCGGTCACCTGCGCCTGTTCGCCGACTACTACTACATGGGGGATCACTTCAAGGAAGCGGTCAACCTGATCCCGCTGAAGGTCAACCAGGACATGATCAATGCCCGGATCACCTATGTTTCCCCGAACGGCAACTGGGACATCGGCGCCTGGGCCAAGAACCTGAACGACGAGGTCTGGGTAACGGATACGCTGACCGATCCCGTCGCACTGGGCTGGGGTGTGTGGGTATACGGCGCGCCGCGCAGCTTCGGCGTCACCGCCAACTGGCGTTGGGGCCAGTAGGCCGCGGGACGCACCCTCAGGTCACAGCGCGACATTCAGTCGGACTTGTCCCGGCACCACATCCGGTGCCGGGACGCTATGTCCGCTCGATGAAATGCTCCGGCAGGCTGTCGCTGCCCGGTTCCAGGGACGTCCTGGCAACATTGAGAACGGCTGAGATCAGGCCGTAGAACCCACAGATCAGGATCACGTCCATGATCTGATCGTTCGAAAACAACACCTGCGCGCGCGCCCACAAGCTGTCGTCAAGATTATTGTCGCGATACAGCCCGTCCACCATATCCACCAGCAGCCGAGCCTCTCCGCCCAGCCCGGTCGGCTGCAGTCGGCTGAGCGCGGCGATCTCCGATTCCGCAACGCCCACGCTGCGGCCGATCCCGACATGCTGGCGATACGGGTAGGCGCCGCGGGCCCGGGCACAGGCACGGATGATGGCCACCTCCCTGGCCCGGTCCGGCAGACTGTTCGCGTTCAGGATGTGCACGGCCGGCCCGCCGATGGCCTGGAACAGGGCGGGATGGTTGGCGAAGGTTACGTAGACCCCGGCGTTACGCAATTCCGGCCTGGCGACGAGGCCCGGCCATTTCGCCGTCTCCTCCAACAGGGCCGGCGGCCAGTCCTCCGGCGGCACGGGCAGGATTCGCGGCTCTCCTGCATAGGCGTTCTCTTCGAGCCGCTCTTGCGGAACCGTCGCGGACATGCCAATGCCCTGCTGGCCGTCCTCGAGGGGAGTCCGGCAAGCGTTCAACAGCCAGGCCGCCAGACGGTAAAACGCCACCGTCGCCGCGACATCCATGCATTGAGCAACGCTCAGCCCGCCGCGCAGTTCATCCCAGGTCGCATCATTCAGCGCATTGCCGGCCTTCAACTCATCGACGGCCTTCAGCAGCCGTCTGTCCGCGCCCCGCCAATGTGGGGACGACGGCCCGGCGAGAAGCGCGGCAACGTCTTTGCGGTTCAGCCCGCACCGCAGTCCGATTTCCACGTGCTGGGCAAAGGGATATCGTCCGCCGGCCAGCGCCGTCGTGCGCAATATCACCATTTCCCGCTCGCGCGCGCCAAGGGAAGACCCCCCCAGGGCGTGCACCCCCAACTGCATCCAGGCAACGAAGAGCCGCGGATAGTTGGCCAGCGTGCAGAAGACGTTCCTTCCCGCTTGCAGGTTGCCGCCGCCCAGGCCGTTGACTTCATCCAGCAGCCCCGCCGGCCAGCGGTCGAGAGGCAGCGGCGGAATACGCGCCGTTTTCACGTTCAGCAAGGCGATGTCGCCCATCCGATCATCGGGCTGTACATGTTCCTGCTTCGCCGACAGTTTGTCCAAAACGGAGACCCATGAAAATCGGGAACCCGGCGACACACGAAGCAATTTGCAGACACTGGTCCAATGTCGCGGTAGCATCCCTGCCATCGTCCCGTAGAGCCAGCCGGGTTTTGGCGGAACTCACCTCGAATCGCGGCCGGAAGGCCGTTCCTGAAGCGGATTTCTACGCGTGGTACGTCGTCGCCGTCCTGATGTTCGCCTACACGGTATCGTTCATCGACCGCCAGATCCTGAGTCTCCTGGTACAGCCGATCCGGCGCGACCTGGGGATATCCGACACCCAGTTCAGCCTGCTCGCCGGTTTCGCGTTCGCCCTGTTCTACGCCACCCTGGGCATACCCATCGCCCGCCTGGCCGACCGCACCAATCGCCGTTTCCTGATCATGATCGGCGTCGTGGTGTGGAGCGTGATGACCGCGGCCTGTGGCCTCGCCAAGTCCTACTGGCAACTGTTCCTGGCGCGAATGGGCGTCGGCGCCGGCGAGGCCACCCTGTCGCCCGCCGCCTATTCGATGATTTCCGACTACTTCGCGCCCCACAAACTCCCCAAGGCGATCGGCGTCTATGCGATGGGCCTCTACATCGGCGCCGGACTCGCCCTGCTTGCCGGGAGCGCGGTCATCAGCGTGGTCAACCAGGCGGGGACGATCGACTTGCCGGTGATCGGCACGGTGTACCCCTGGCAGTTGACCTTCTTCGTCGTCGCCTTGCCGGGACTGCTGGTACTGGCGTTCATGGCTACCGTGAAGGAGCCCGCCCGCCGGGAGCACCTCGCCGACGGAACCACCCGCCCATCGATGTCCCAACCCGTGCCGTGGGCCGAGCTGTGGGGCTTCTTCCGGTCCAACATGCGGATCATCGTCGCGCATTTTCTCGGCTACCTGGCGCTCGGCATGGTGATCAGCGCGTACCTGGTCTGGGTTCCGGAGTGGCTCCGGCGCACCTACGGCATCGACATCGCCGAATCCGGCGTAATCTATGGCGTGTGCCTGCTGGTCTTCGGAAGCGCCGGCCCCTACGCCGGGGGCTGGCTGGCCGAACGGCTGGCGCGGCGCGGCTACCGGGATGCCGAGTTCCGGGCGTCCGTCATCGGCGCCTGCGTGATGCTTGCCTTCGGCATTCTGACGCCGCTGGCGCCCACCGTTCAGTCCGCGGTGATCATGCTGGCGATCCTGACGTTCCTGCTGTCGTTTCCCCAGGGGCTCGCGCCCACCATCCTGCAACTGATCGCCCCCAACCGGATGCGCGCCCAGGTATCGGCCATCAAGATACTGTTCGCGGTGCTGGCCGGCTACACGCTCGGGCCCACGTGCGTGGCCCTGATCACGGACTATGTGTTCGGCTACGACGAAGCGCTGCGCTATTCGCTCGCCATCGTCAGCGGTGTGCTCACGCCGGTGGGGATCGGCCTCCTGGCTTACGGCATGAAACCCTACCGGGAACGGCCGTAGGGTGCGCTGTAACGGTTGCTTCCACTGTCCCCGACCGGCCCCGAGCCCCGACCCGACCCGCGGCCACGAGTCTTGTGGAACTCCCACCGGGGGCGTTCAACAAGCAGGTATCGCGATCAACGCTTGTTGCTCAGCTTGCCTTGAATCTCCTCGAGCGCTTCCTTCGTGATCCGATAGCGCAACATCAGCAGGGTGGTCACCGTTACAAACAGGAATACCGTGGGCCCGTAAACCCAGACCAGGCGGTTTACCGTCAGCTCGCTGACCGCTTCCGGCGCGGCATCGGTCGGAAAATCGATCCACTCGAGAACCAGCCCGGCAAGCCAGATGCCGATGCCGGGCGAGGCTTTGCCGCAGAATCCGAATACGCCGAAGAACATCCCCTCCCGGCGTTCGCCGGTCGCCAGGGCATGCTCGTCCACAAGGTCCGCCGCCAGAGACCCACCCACCGCAAAGGTTCCGCCATTGCCGAACGCCGCCAGCATCATGCTCGCGACCAGCAGCGGAACGTACAGCTCGCTCGCCCGGTCGGGAAAGGCGCCCAGCATCGCCGCGAACGGCGGCAGTGTGAGAAACCCCATCCACATGATGTTGCCCAGGATGAGCGTCCACTTCTTGCCCAGGTAGCGGCTGAGCCGCGCCCAGCAGGGCACGCCGACGATTGCGCCGAGCAGGCCGGCCACGCCGACGTCGCGAATCTGCTCCGGAGTTAGCAGCCAGAAATAGGTGAACATGTGCAGTTCCAGTACGCGCTGCACCCCGGTGCCGATGGCGAGTCCCAGCAGCGTACCGACGAACACCCGGCAGGACGGGCTCCGCCAGGCTTCCCTGAACTCGGTGATGACCCGCCCCGGCCCCAGGCGCCGGGACTTCGGCGGTGACGGTGGCAGCATCGGGATGCGCGAGTGGGTGCCCAGCGCGGTCAGCAGTATCGCCGCGGCCATGATGATCCCGAAGAACAGGCTGAACCCGAAGTACGAGGAGGGATCGAGCTGGCCGTTCTCGTGGTTCGGCCGCGCGGTGAAGAAGAGCGCGAAGGCGAGCGGCGTCACCGACCAGGCGGAGGCGAGCTGGAACCAGGAACGGTAGGCGACCACGGTGGTGCGCTCGTTGTAGTCGCTGCTCAGTTCGGCCCCAAGGGCCATGTGTGGAACGTGGTAGACGCTCAGTGCCGTGCGCGCGAGTACCGAGCCCACCGTCAGCCAGATGAACAGGCCCTGTTCGCCGAGCGCCTCCGGAGGATTGAACATGCCGATGAACAGCAGCCCCAGGGGCAGCGCCGCGCCGTACATGAACGGGTGCCTGCGCCCCATGCGCGAGCGATGGCCGTCGGTCAGCGTTCCCACCAGCGGGTCTGTCACCGCGTCGGAGAGCACCGCGATGAGCATGGCAAGGCCGGCGAGGCCCGGCGACAGGCCCAGGACCTGCACGTAGTAGAAGAACAGGAATGTCTCGAAGGTCCTGTTTTTCAGCCCCTCGGCAATCTGGCCCATGCCGAAGAACAGTTTGGTATGGAACGGAAGCCCGGGACGCCGCCGCGCGCCCGGTGCAGCGGCGTCGGGTTGGCTCACAGGATCGCGACGATCTTGCCGATGTGGTTGTCCTCGGCCATCGAGGCGTAGGCAGCCTCGATCTCTTCCCAGGGAAACGAACCGTGCAGAACGGGCCGCAGCCGGCCGTCGTCCAGGGCGCCCAGCAGGTCTTCGGCGAACCGCCTGCTGCAGGCAATGTCTTCCTCCACGGTACGGGTACGGAAGGTGACGCCGATAAGCTGCAGGCGCTTGAGCGCAACCAGGTCGAGGTCGATCTCGTCCGTCGTGCCGCCGGTACGGCCCACGCTGACCAGCCTCCCGCACAGGGCCATGGCATCCAGGTTGCCGGCCAGGAGCGGCGCACCCACCGTGTCTATGACCACATCGACGCCCTTGTCGTCGGTCGCCTTGCGCACGAGTTCGGGCCAATCCGGTTCGGTCGTGTCCACGATCAGGTCGGCACCGAGTTCCTCGAGGGTTGCTCCCTTGGCGCCGGGCGTCCGGGTCGTGGCGATCACCGGACTGGCGCCGAGCAACCTGGCGATCTGCAGCGTGGCGGTTCCCACCCCCGAAGCACCGCCGGTCACCAGCAGCGACTCCCCCGGCTGCAGCCGCCCGTTGGTCACCACCGCGTCGTGACTGGTGACGAACACGTTGGGGACGGCGGCGGCCTGTTCCCACGACCAGTCGGCAGGCACCGGTACCAGGAACCGGGCATCGAGGTTTACAAACTCTGCGGCGGCGTCCGGTCCTCGCGCCATGACGCGATCGCCCACCGACACTCCCTCGACGCCTTCGCCCAGGGCATCCACTTCGCCGGCAAACTCGACGATGCCCATCGGAAAGACCCTGGACCCGTCGCCCCGCTGTGCCGCAAGGAACATCACCACGCCGCGGTTGAGGCCCGAGGCGCGCACACGGACCCGGGCCTGCCCGGGACCCGGATCGGTCACAGGCGCATCGTCAAACCGGAACTTGCCCCCTTCCGGCCCTGCAACCACATACAATGCCTTCATCGTTCAACCTCCCGTCCCCGGACAATGGTTCCAACCGCCACCGGCTGGAATTTGACACACGCGTATCGGCAATGCTACCGGTAGACTCAGTGGCAGGCCTGCCTGGCGCCGACGACCCGGTGGGCTCGGACCCGCAAAGGGCCTGACTACGGCCGCATACTGCATTACCGTAGGGGTGCCGGCGAGATCGCAGCCGATTGAGAAGGTCCCCGGCCGGCAACAGCAATGGTGCAGGAGCAGCGCATGAACATAGGAACCGTTTCGACCGTCTGGATCGACCCGCCGCCAGACGAGGTCAAGGAGTACTGGTGGAATCTCTGGTACAACGCCAAGCACGGCCCGGAACGGTTTCGGCTCAACGGGGTGTTCGCGTGGCGCCGATTCGAAATCGTGCCCGATGTGCCGAAGCTGGGCCTGCCTGCCGAACACAAGTACTTCACGCTGAGCGACCAGCGCGACAACTCGGTCCTGCTCTCGGACGAGGCCAGGGCGCTGGTCGCCTCGAACATCGCCGAATCCAAGGTTCCGGACACCGGCGAGGCGCTGCACGTCGAGGGCGCGCGCTGGGTATCGGCCTCATACGAACACGAGTTCAGCCTCCACGACGACTATGATCCGCCGTTTACGCCGTATCTTCTCGTCATCGGCCACGACATGCCGGAAGAGCGTGCGGCGGCATTCGACGCCTGGGTCCAGGATTCGTTTCTCGCCCGACTGGGCGACCTTCCCGGTCTTGTCGCTTCCCGGCACTTCCGGCCAGCGCCGGGATATCCGCACCCGAGGGTCACTCACAACAGCGACCACGCCGTGCCGCAGTGCCTCACGCTCTGCGACCTGAACACCAGGGAAGCTGTAGAGTCCCCGGACTTCGGCGAATTCGGTGAGCCTTCGGGCGCGGAGCTGGTCAAGTGTCAGCTCTACAAGCTGTTTTACCCCTATGTTGGCTTCAAACACGTTTCGACACTGACCTGACAAAAAACGGGAAATCGAAAAGCGCTTCGAGCTGGGGGTCTGCGATGCAGCCGGTCACCCGGCCGTTTGTTCTTGCGGTAGTGCCGGCTCAGTAGTGATAGCGCGCGGCGAGGAAATACACGCGGTCCGCCTCGACCTGATAGACGAGGCGATGCTCGTGATCGATACGCCGGGACCATTTGCCGCTGAGTTGTCCGCGCAGGGGTTCAGGCTTGCCCGTCCCCTTGAACGGTTCCCGGAGTACCTCCTCCACCAGCCGGAGTGTACGCAACGCCAGCTTGCGATTGGTTCGCGTCCAGAACCTGAGATCTTCGAGAAAGTTGACGTCCATCACGGCTTCGCGGAGCCTTTTGCCTGACACTATCGTGCCAAGCCCAATCGTTCGCGGAGTTCAGTTACGTCCAGCGTCTCGCCCTCCAGGCCGGCAGCTCGCTCGCTCGCTTCGAGCAGACGCCTTGCGTTCTTCGGCGAGCGCAACAGGTACGCGGTTTCCAGCCAACCCGCCAGTTCCTCGGCGGCAATCAACGCAACCGGTTCCCTCCCGCGCCGCCGTATCAGAACCGGCTCGCGCGTATCGGTGACCTGATCCATCAAGGCAGCCAGTCGCTCCCTTGCTTGCGTATAGCTGGTTTCGTGAATCATCCGAGATCTCCACACGTACAGGTTTACTGTACGACTCACTCACTCGCAGGTCAATCTTGACTCTTTGGCGGAATCTGCCCGTACCGACTTGACCGCTTCATCCACGAGGGCTTCGACTTGGGACTCGGAGCGGCCCGAAAACACGCCTGTCAGCCTGGCGCGCAACCGTTCGAATTCTTCGTCGAGTTTGCGCAACCGCTCGCAGCGGCCGATGTCGACCAATGGCGCCACCGGTTTACGGCGAATACCAGATCGGCGAACTGTAAGCTCTTTCCCGGGTCGTCACCGGCACGTCGGTGGGCAAAGTCTGCTTGTGTTCCTTTGCATCGTAGGCGGTCCACCGGGGCGTCGGAATCTCGATGACCCTCGCGTAGTAGAACGACGGGCGATCGGGGTTGAAATCCGGATCGGTCCAGAACGCAGCCAACTGGGACGAGCCGATGCTGTTCTTCCAGGATGCATCCGCGACATCCACGGTATTGCCTACCGGTGGCAATCGGCCTGCGGAATCGGGTTTTCTTTCGCCCGACCAGGCCACATCGTAGACCCGTTCCCAGGCTCGGCCAGCCTCGTCCAACCAGCCCTTGACGATTTGAATACGGTCCAGGTTGCCGCTCTCGGGATCCTTGCTCGCCGCTACCAGGAAACCGGGCGCTTCGCCCGGCGGTCCCGCGGACAGTTCACCGCCCATGGGAACGCCCCTGTCGTACCCGATTCCGGCCAGGCCCGCGCTTTCCCCGTCCTCGGCGCGGAAATCCCAGCCCGCAAAGAAACGCAGGGTCATTCGCGGCCCCGTGGTCGCATAGACCTCGCGGCGCAGCATGGCGTCGAAGATGGCCTCCCGGGTGTTCTCCGTCGCCCATACCGCGGCCAGGCCGGAGGCCGGGTATTCCCAGCCGCTGCGTTTGGCCCCGTCGGTCCACGGCCCCAACCGATTCGGGGACGGCTCGCCGTAGACGAACTTGCCGAAAAAGTTGTTTTCGTCCGCAGTGGCCAGGCCGGTATGCGAGTCGGTAGAGCCGATCAGGCCGAACTGAAACGGGTTTATGCCCACCAGCGCCTGGATTTCCAGGCCACGCTTGAGGCCGGAACGCGCGTAATCTCCAGCCAGGGTCGCCGGGTCGGCGCCGTCGTAGTAGAAGTTGCCGTCATCCCAGGTCTCGTAATCGGCGAATTCATCGTTTGGCGAGAGCAGCGGGTGGGTTTCGCTGTCGCCCTTGACCTGGGTGGTCTCGTAGAGGGGTTCCCAGCGGCTGCGGGTGCGGGCATGTCCGGCGCTCATGGGGCTGCCGTCGAATCGCTGCAGTGAGAACATCAGTCCCTCGCTCATGTTGCCGTTGTGGGGGATGGCAAGCACCCGGCCGGAGGTCTGCGACTCGTAGCGCTGCATCCATCGCCACAGGTCTTCGGGGTCCATGCCGTCGGCTACTCGAGCGGGCATGAGCCGGCGCACCGTCGCTCCGTCATCGCGATAGATCACCACCCGGTGCAGGTTGTTCCAGTCCGGCATGGAGGTCCATTCGTAACCGATCAGGGTGGTGAACCGTCCGGGCTGGTAGAAGCGGTCCGCCACCGCCGTGTAGTCGTTCCACACCCCACGGGCGAAAGCTTCGTCCAGCAGAATCGGCGGGAGGTCCTCGCTGGCGCCGAAAGCCCCGACTATCTCGAATACGGCGGCAAGCAGTTCCGCATCGTCGCCAGAGGCGATCATGCGCTGCCAGCGGCGCACCGTCGGGTCGACGCCGAAACGGGGATTGCCGTTCATGATTTCCGTGACCGTGCCCAGGGCGTCCGAGTGGTCCGCGATCACCAGGAAATCCAGCGGGCGGGACAATTGGGCCAGTACGCCGCTCGTCGAGACGATTTGCTCACCCCGGGCGAATCGATAGGCGTCTTCGGGCGTGCGCACGGTGCCCATGGCGCCGGCGTCCATGGACAGGCGGGTGTGGAGATGAGTATCGCCCCATAAGACCTCGGTCGGCCAGGCCGCGCCTTCCGAAGACGCCGCGACCGCACCGGGTGAAATCAGCAAACCGGCAAGTGCCGCGATCAACAAACCGCTGTGGCCTGTTCCGGGGCCCAACCGGTGGTTGCACCCCGCTCGGTCCGCTCGCATGGAAATATTTTTCATCATATTGATTATTTTGAATATTTTAACATTCGCTTTAATCAGGAACCGTTCCTTTCACCAAAAATACCGCCGGCATCCGGCAGCGAGTTCGCATGCGGCGCTTCCCTTCCGGCGCACGGCCACATCATCCTGCCGTACGGAAGGTTCTCAGACGAGCTTAACGCGCCGAAAGGGAAGCGCCGCATGCGAACTCTTTCCCGAGGTTCGGAGTTGTTGCTTGCGCGTCAGATGGTACCCACACGCCTGCGGGCGTCCGCAAATGCCTTGGCTGCATTGAATTCCGTGCCTTCCGGGCCCCAACCATAGAAGATTTCCGATCCGACCATGCGCGCGAACTGTTCGTCGTTGCGGTCGAGAATCGCCTGGGACAGGCACTCGCGGTAGGCTTCCTGGGGGCGCAGCCACTTGTTGCAGAAGTAGAGTATGAGGTTCACCCGCAGGCCGGGCGCGGAGCGGGGCACGGCGCCGTGCCAGGTGTTGCCCGGCCAGACCGCAAGCGACCCGGCGGGCGCTTCTACCACGTGCAGGCCCGGCGGGTCGCGTACTTCGAGCGGCTCGCCCCGGGCCACCGCCGCCTCGGCGCTGACCCGGTCGAGGCCGCCCAGGTAGAAATCCTCTTCCGGCAACGGATTGCGCTGCAGCCGGTGGCTGCCCGGAACGAAACAGAGCGCGCCGTTTTCCCGGGTGTAGTCCGTCAGCAGGTAGGTGGCATTGCAGACCAACGGCAGCGGTGCGGGATGGAAGGCCTGGTCGGTGTGCAGCATCAGCGGCAGCACACCCCGGCCCTTGATGCGGCTCATGCAGGTGGACAGCACCGCGTCTTCGCCAACCAGGTAACGCACCAGCGTCTGTACGACCGGATTCATCAGGGCCCGTTCGAAAGCCCTGCCCCTGGACAGGAGGAATGCCTGCCGCTCGACGGGTTCCACGCGGTCAGTATGGGTCGATCCATTCTCGAAATCCGGCCACTGCCCGCGCGCCTCTTCGGAGATTTCGCAGACACGCCGCAACAGGTCGGCCGCCAGGTCCGGAGGGCCGACCAGGTGCGGCGGGATGACGGTGTAGCCCAGACCTTCGATCTCCGCCACGTACTGTTCCAGGCCCAGGGCCTTGACGGCCTCAAAGATTTCCGCGGCAGTGGCTGGCAGTGGCGAACGAGTCATGTCCATGGCTGTCCGGGTAACGTTTCTAGTTTCCATGAAGAAAATTCAACCCTTTGATTCTGAGGAAAAGATGATTTGACATACTATCGTCAGTCGCAACAGCGAGTTCGCATGCGGGGCTTCCCTTTCGGCGCACGGCCACAACATCCTGTCGTACGCAAGGTTGTCAGACGAGCTTAACGCGCCGAAAGGGAAGCCCCGCATGCGAACTCTTTCCCGAGATTCGGCGTTGTTCCTTGTGCATCCCGGTCCGGGCGCAGAATCACCCGAGCAGTTCATTGGCGCGGTCGATCAGCGGCGTCATCGACAAGGCGGTTTCTTCCCAGATCGGGCTACACCGGGGCCGGCCCGGGATATCGTTCGCGCAGCAGGAACTTGAGAATCTTGCCGCTGGGATTACGCGGGATCTCGTCGATGAATTGCACGGCCTTGGGCTGCTTGAACCGGGCCAGGCGACCCTGGCAGTGGTCGAACACATCCGCCTCGGTGAGCCCGTCTGACGACTTCACCAGTATCGCCAATGGGCTTTCCCCCCAGGTCTCGCTGGGCTGGCCGATCACTGCCGCATCGGCGATGTCGGGATGGGTCACCAGCACGCCCTCGATCTCGGCCGGGTAGACGTTTTCGCCGCCGGAGATGATCATGTCCTTGATGCGGTCCTGGATGGAGACGAACCCTTCCTCGTCCATGGTCGCCACATCGCCCGTGTGCAGCCAGCCGTCGACGATGGTCTCGGCGGTGGCCTCGGGGCGGTTCCAGTACTCGCGCATGATGTGGGCGCCGGCCACCAGCACCTCGCCCGGTTCGCCCGGCGCGCAGTCTTCGCCGGCCTCGTTCACCACCCGTACCTGCGTGTGGTAGAACGACTTGCCCGTCGAATCCGGTTTGCGCAGCGAGTCTTCGGCATCCATGAGGCAGGCCGGGCCGCAGGACTCGGTGAGCCCGTACACCTGGCGGACGCCGATACCGAGGTCCAGGTAACGCCGCGTGAGCGATACCGGCACCGGGGCGGCCCCGGTCATGATCCACCGCAATCTTGAATGATCGAAGCGCTCGAAGTCCGGAACCTGCAGCATGAAGTTCAGCATGGCGGGCACCATCAGCGCGGTCGTCACCCGTTCCCGCTCGAGCAGTTCCCAGGCAAGCTGCGGCGCGAAGCTGCGCATGACTACGGAGGTCGCACCCTGATAGACATTGACCGCGCAGGGAGTCAACGCCCCCACGTGGAACATGGGAAGTGCGCCGAGGAAGCGGTCGTCTTCCCGGTAGTGGGTGTTGACGGCAATGGTGAGAATCGCCCAGACGGAGGTGTTGTGCGTATGCACCACGCCCTTGGGCAATCCGGTGGTTCCCGAGGTGTACATGATGTAGAGCATGTCGTCGTCAGCGGCGCCGGTCTCGGGTTCCGAGGCCCCGCCCGCACCGCGGAATGCCTGGTAACTGTCCGCAAACCAGGCAATATCCGTTTCGCCGTCCACCTGCAGCCACTGCCGGATGTCCGTCTTGTCGCCGCGCCCGTGCAGATCGGCCACCGTGTCGATGAATTCCTCGCCGAAGATTAGACGGGTGGTGCCGCTGTCCTTCAGGATGAACTCCAGTTCGTCGGCAACCAGCCGCCAGTTGAGCGGCACCACCACCGCGCCGATCTTGGCGAGCCCGAAATAGGCTTCCATGAATTCGGCGCTGTTCATCAACAGCAGGCCGACCCGTTCTCCCTTTTCGATACCGGCCTCTACGAATGAATTTGCGATCCGGTTGCTGCGTTCATTGAGTTCCGCGAACGTCAGCCGGAGGTCGGAGTGGCTGTCGACATAGGCTTCCTTCCGTGGGCTCAGAAACGCCCGCTTGGTCAGGAACAGGCCCAGATTGTTCTGCATGTGTCCTCCTCGATATCCAGCCGCTTTTCAGCCGGCATTCCGTCCCGCGAGAGCCTCGGAAGTCCCGCCGAATCGCGCCGAAACGAAACGTAACAAATTTTCGGGGAATTTTTCTTGCTACGCGTGTCTAAATTCGTACAATTCGCGGCTTCGCTCCAGGGTTTCTGTGAAACTCAGGACGGAGAAACAGGCGTGGCGCGGTTCTCTCTCCCCTTCCTCCCTTGACCGCGAAGACAGCACCCGAAAGGTCTGTCGCCACGCCTTCTCTTTTTTGCTACCGCAATGCGTTTTTGCTACCGCAATGCGTCTTTGCTACCGCAATGCGTCTTTGCTACCGCAATGCGTCTTTCGCTACCTGAATATGTCGGCCGCTTGCCGGCCGGGCGCAGTACGCTCCTGGCGTCGCTGGACAGGGGATTCTGAAACTGTAGAATCTGTCCACCTGTTGTACTGGTCATTGCGGCCCGGCATGGAAGTTGACGACGACCTTTACCGCATCGGAACGGTGGCGAGCCTCACCGGCATCGCGGTCGAGCGCCTGCGTGCCTGGGATCGCCGCTACGGCCTCGCGCCCGCCCACCGGGCCGGCAAGACCCGCTTCTACAATCGGGCGCAGCTCGAACGATTGAAACGCATCAAGCAGCTCATCGACGAGGGTCAGCCGATCTCGAGCCTCGTCGACCTTTCCGATGAGCAGTTGGCCGGGCGGCTCAGTGCAAGCCACCGCATTACCGCATACAGGCCGCGCATCGGCCTGATCGGCCCGAACCTGCTCGTTCTGGAGCACGAATCCGACAGCAACGCGGATGTCACGGCCCGCTGGGCGAACATGAACGCCTTCACCGCCCATCCCGAAGCATCCCCGGCGCCGGACATCATCGCCGTGCAACTGCCGGTACTGCGCACACAACCCGTTGAACAGATTGAGGAAGCCTATCCCGAGGCGCGCATCGTCGCGCTGTACCAGTTCGCCACGGACAAACACCTGAACCGGGTGCAGGACCGGGGCGTCGCCACGCTGCAATGGCCGGTGGGCTGGGCGGAGATCGAACAGGCGTGCTTCGCCGGATCGTTGCGCCCGCAGCGCGCCGCGCGCACGGCACCGCGCCGCTTCACCGACGAGCAGTTGATCGCCATTGCCGCCAGCGCCAGGGACCCGAGCCAATCGCCCCGGCACCTGGTTGAACTGATCACAGAACTGAATGCCTTCGCTGAATACACCCTCGCCTGGCAGGAGGCCGACGAAGCCCCGGCCGGGGCAGCGGCACTGCACGAGCGCATCTACGGCGATGTGACCCATGCCCGGGCGCAACTCGAGGCGGCCCTTGAGGCGGTGGCCGACGCGGAGGAACTGCTGGCCGGATAGTTTCTCCGCGATCCGAACAAAACCCGGACAACAATCAAAAAAAGTTCAAAAAAGGGCTTGACAGCAGGTTTTGTACTGTACATAATCCTCCCCCATTCAGTTACAAGGCGTGCCCGCAACTTCGACGCAGTCCTCCCTTTCAAGTGTCCTTCCCCCCAGAAGTGAAGTTGCTTTCAGAATCTCCCCCTTTCTGACACGCCTTTTTTCCACTCCTCACTCGCCCTCGCCTTCCTCTCCAAGGCGTTCGACCCGCCCGGATCAGTCACCGCCAGACAGTAATTCCAGCGCGGTCCCGGCGCGCACCGACACGCTGCTCTTGTAACTCTCCAGGTCAAAGTCGCTGCGCTTGCCCATCGCCCCGACCAGATACCGCTTGTAGACGCCCTGCCCGATCGCCGCCAGCCGCCAGTGGGAAAAGGCCCGGTAGTAGCCGATGCCTCCGAGGTCCCGTCCGGTCATCCGCTCGTAACGCTCACTGATCGCCGCCCGGGACGGAAAGCCGCCGGCCGCGGTGGTGGCTTGCGCATCGGCCTCGCCGGGCGCGATCCAGGAGTTCAGCAGGTAACCGACGTCCGCCAGCGGGTCGCCGAGGGTACAGAGTTCCCAGTCGAGCACGGCGCGCACGCGGCCGCCGCCCACGATCATGTTCCCGAGCCGGTAGTCGCCGTGCACGATGGCCGAACCGATCTGGCCCGGCATCCTCTCCTCCAGGATGCGCGCCGTTTCCTCCATCTCGGGTATCTCGTGGGTTTTCGATGCCTCCCACTGCCGCTTCCAGCGCTTGAGCTGACGCGCCAGGTACGCTTCCCGCCGCCCCAGGTCACCCAGACCGACCGTATCCGGCTCCAGGTTGTGCAGCCGGGCGAGCACGTCGACGGCATGCATGCCGATCGCGAACCGCTGGTCTTCGCCGAGCCGCCCTGCCGCCCCGGCATCGTGCAGCACATCGCCCGCGACGAAGGCCATGACGTAGAAGGGCGCGTCGTTCACGCCGGTATCGCGGCACAGGGCAATCGCCTCCGGCACCGGCACGTCGGAGTCCCTGAGCCCGAAGATGATCTTGTGCTCCCGGCCCATGTCGTGGGCGCTCTGCAGCACGTGGCCCAGCGGCGGCCGGCGCAGCACCCACGCGGAACCGGCCTGGTCGGTAAAACGGTAGGTCAGGTTGGAATGGCCGCCGGCAATCAGCGAGAACGCCAGCGGCGGTTCCAGATCCTCGAGACGCGCCGTGAGCCACTCGGTGACCCGCTCTTCGTTGATGCCTTCCACGCTCATTCCATCCTCATCCGGTGACCTACAATGTAAACGGATTGAACGGCTCGGGGGAACCGTCGCCCGGGCGCCATCTGCCCGTTCATCGTGTGTGGCGACCTTTACGACCTGCGGGAAAAACCTGTCTGAATCTGACCGCCGGACTTTCGCCGCGGACCGTTAAACGCTAGGCTGCCCACGAAAGCGAGAGGGAGCCCGTTTCATGTCCGCAAATGCCATCTACGACCTCATGCGCACCCAGCGCGCCGTACGCCGGCTGAAGCCCGATCCCATCCCGGACGAGGTGCTGCAGCGCATCATGCAGGCCGCCGCCTGGGCGCCTACCGGGGGCAACCGGCAGCCCTGGCGAATCGTGATGGTGCGCGACCGGGCCAGCAAGGAGCGCATGGGCGAGCTGTACACGGTGCACTGGGACAATTTCGTCAAGATCTACCGGCAGCGCTGGGTGGACGCGCCGGAGGAACGGCGGCAGAAGGAAGAACGCACCATCGCCGCAGGCGACTATCTCGCGGCCCATTTCGGGGATTGCCCCGTCGTGGCCGTGGTCTGTTTCAACCCCAAATTCATGGCCGTCACCGATGCCGGCCAGGACCGGGTTTCCGTGGTCGGCGGCGGATCGGTCTACACCGCGGTCCAGAACCTGATGCTCGCCTGCCGCGCCGAGGGGATCGGGTGCGTGTTGACCACGCTGCTGTGCATGGACGAACCCGCCGTTCGCGAACTGCTCGGCATCGATGCCGACTGGTATACCGCCGCCCACGTGCCCATGGGCTACCCGATTGCCGGCGGCTACGGGCCGACGGCCCGCATGCCCGTCTCCGATCTGTTCTACAGCGACACCTGGGGAAACCCGATCTGAAAGCCGCCCTTCGCTGAGAGGACCCGCGAACAGAGGATGTAGCCCATCAGCCTGCAGACCTTTATCGACGAACCGGCGCACGTCGGCGAACTGCGCCGCCAGATGCAGCGTTTCGTGGAGACCGAAGCGCCCCGCGAGAAACGCCGGGAATGGGACCGGAACCACACGTTTCCGCGCGACCTGCACCGAAAATTGTGCGACCTGGGCATCATGGGGCTCACCATCGACGAGCAATACGGCGGTGCGGGCCGGGACATTCTCGCCGCGGTCGCCGTCATCGAGGAACTCTGCCAGGCCGGGCCGTTCCTGGCCGGCCCCTTCATCCACACCGCCTTCTACGGCGGCATCAACATTTCCGAAAACGGCTCCGAGGCGCAGAAACGCGAGTTGCTGCCGCGCCTGGCCAGGGGAGAGATCACCTTCGCCTACGGGCTGTCGGAACCGAACGTGGGCGGCGACCTCGCCAGCGTCGAGACGCGTGCCGAGCGGCACGGCGACAATATCGTTCTGAACGGCGCCAAGCGCTGGTGTACCGGCGCCGATTTCGCGGACTACATCTATTGCCTGGTACGCTCCGGCCCGGCCGGAGAGCGCTACCGCAACCTGTCGTTCGTGCTCGTGCCCACCGATTCGCCGGGGCTGACAGTGCAGCCCATCGAGCACGTCAACCTCCGCTATACGCTCTCCTCGGATGTCTACTTCGACAACGTGGAGTTACCCGCCACATCCATCGTCGGCGGCGAGGAGATGTGGAACCAGGGCTGGAAGCTGCTGGCCGGCGAAGCCCTGAACGTCGAGAAGATCGAGATCTCCGCCGTGGCCTTCGGCATCGCCCGGGCGGCCCTCGAGGAAGCCTGGGCCTATGCCGGGGAACGGGTGCAATTCGGCAAGCCCATCGCCGGCCACCAGGCCATCCGCCACAAGCTCGTCACCGCCCGCACCCGGCTCCAGGCCTGCCGCCACCTGCTCTATCACAGCGCCTGGCTCGCCGACCGGCGCCGCCCCTGCGCGGTGGAGACCAGCATGGCCAAGCTCTTCTGCGCCGATGTGGGCGTGGAGATCGCGCTGGCCTGCCAGCAGGTGATGGGGGCCTACGCGCTCTCCGACGGCTACGACATCGAGCGCAACGTGCGCGACCTGCTCAGCATGCCCATCGTCGGCGGCTCATCGGACATGCAGCGCAACAACCTGGCGTCGCTGTGGCGGCTGGGGCGAGATTGACCTGAGCCCTTCGACGGGTTCGCGCCGCTCGGTGGCAGACTGTTCGGTTCGGTTGCAATTCCCCGTTTTGTTTGTCGAAAATGCACCTTGGCCTTGCCAGGGAAGCAATACGTGCCGCGTCTGACGACAGCGCTTGCGTTTCTTCTGCTTGTGGTTGCCGGTTGCACCACGAGCCCCACCGGCCGCAGCCAGTTCATGCTCATTTCACCTGACGCCGCCATCGCCGAGTCCCGCGTGGCCTACACTTCCACCGTCCGGCAATTGGAGCAGCAGGACAGGCTGCTCGACGACCCGTTTCTGGCCGACCGTGTCGGCACGGTCACCGGCCGGCTGGTCGCCGAGACGGTGCGGCTGTACCCGCACACCGCCGACTGGCGCTGGAGCGTGGCGCTCATCGACGGTCCCGAGACGGTCAATGCCTGGTGCATGGCCGGTGGGCGCATGGCCATCTACAGCGGCCTTGTCCACAAGCTCGATCTCACCGACGACGAACTCGCGCAGGTCATGGGCCACGAGATCTCCCACGCCGTCGCCAACCACACCGCCGAACGCATGTCCCTGGCGCTGGCCCAGGGCCTCGGCGTACTCACCGTTACCGCAGCCACCGAGCATCGGGGCCTCGGGCAGGGCGCCGCGCTGGCCGCGGTGCTCGCGCTGCAACTGCCCAACAGCCGCACGGCGGAATCCGAAGCGGACCGCATGGGCTTCGAGATCGCCGCGCGGGCGGGTTACGAGCCGCTGGCGGCCCTGACCCTGTGGCAGAAGATGCAACGGCACGGCGGCTCGCGTCAGCCCGAGTTCCTGAGCACGCATCCGAGCCCCGGCAACCGACAACTCACGCTCGCCGGATACATTCCGCAAATGCGCGAACTCGCGCCGGCCGCTCCGCCTCGCCCACACCCGGTGACCATTCTCCCCTAACGCTACTAGCACCGGGGTGTTGACACGAAGGGAACGCTGGCCTATCGCAGGGAGAGAGTGGGTGTGCGGTGCGGACATCCGGCACCTTTAAAGCACCCCTGCGCCCTGGAATTCCACCACAACGCGTCCGCTTGGCGTGCCGGATGTCCGCACCGCATGCCCACTCTCGGAGCCGGATCGAAGCGCCTGTTCCGCAATCCGATACATTACAATAAACCCAATAAAAACAATCAGTTGAGATTTGTTCCATGCGAGCCTGCGCCGCAGCAATTCCAGGCTTCAAGCCGAACTATCCGAGCCGCCCAGGAGTGCCCCCGATTCCCGCTTCTCAGACTATCGTGAGAACTTCGCGCGGATTGTCGACGATGATCCGCTGGATCAGCCCCTCGTCGAAGCCCTTGTAGCGCATGAGCGCCGTGACCGACTCCGGAATGTGCTGCCAGCCGTGGCCACCGTACTTGCGCTGCCAGTGCTGCAGCGCGATGTCATGGGAAATCAGCACTTTCGAGTCGTAACCCGCTTCCACCAGCGCCATGATCTCGTTCAGGCGGATGGCGTCGTTCGGCGCATCGACGTTGCTGCGCTGGCGATACGACTCCTCCCAGCCGAAGCAGTCGAATTCCAGGTACATCCCGGTGGTCGCCAGTTCCAGGAAGGGTTCGGGATCGAAGGAGTTCGGCGCCGGACGGCTGGCCAGGCGGTGGTCGCAGTGGCACATGACCACCCGGGAAAGATCGGCCTGTTCGTCCTCCAGGATGCGCACCGCCGCCCAGATGGCGTCGGGGCCGAAGCCAGGATGCACGCTCAACGGCGCGCCGCTCGCCCGTTGCGCCCGTGCGGATGCGCGCAACACCTTTTCTTCATCCGGGTGGATGTTCGTGCCCAGACCCACCTCGCCGATGATGCCGGCCTGCACGCCTCCGGCCACGCCCCGGTCGAGGTCGCGGAGTATGCGCTGTTCCAGGGCCTCGATATCCAGGCCGGCCACGTGCTCGGGATGGTATTCCTGCGTGTAGTAGCTTGTCGCCATCACGATGTGCACGCCCGTGGCCCGGGATACCTGCTGCAGCCCCTTCGGGTCCCGGCCGAGGCCAATGGAGGTCTGGTCAACCAGGCAGCCGCCGCCGTGCAGCTTGAACAGGTTGGCCTCGTAGATCACGTCCTCGATGTCGGAGATCTTGTAGTCGCCGTAGTAGAACCAGTTGCGCGCCACGTCGCCCCGGTTCTCGAGGCAGATGGGCTGGTTCCACTTCGCCCGCCAGGTGGCCGCGGTGCCCGGGCCGTCTTCGCCGGGTTCCCAACCCGCTTCGGGAACGCTGGCCGCCTTCTTGCCCGACTCGGTCTGGTCGATCAGCGCTTCCGACGAACAGGCGCCCAGCGTCATGTCCACCAGCACGTGTTCGTGGGGGAGCGTCAGGCCCAGCGCGTCCGGCGCGACCGGTCCCAGTACCGTCTGCACGGATCCCTTGTGAATCATCGGTCCTTCCCCGTTTCGGATTGCGTTCGGCTGCCTCAGTTCAGGTGGCGGGCAGCGATTCCTAAACTACGAATGCTGACTGTACCCCGAGCGGGACTTGCGCAGCAGCGTCACGTCCGGCCCCTCGTCCGCCCAGCCGTAGCCGTCCATCAGGCCCATGAGCGTACGGAAGCGTGGCGGATAGCGCTTCAGCATCGCCTTCGGTACCCGTTCCCGATAGCGTTCCTGGGTGGTCATGTAGTCGCGGCAGAAATAGAGGAGCATCGACACCCGCAGGCCCGGCACCGTGCGCGGGAAGGGGGCGTGCCAGGTATTGCCGTGCCAGATGATCAGCGACCCGGCCTCCGCCTCCACCGGGACGACCCGGTCGAGGGCTTCGTCCGGCGTCGGCTGCCGGCACAGCTTGTGGCTGCCCGGCAGGTAGCCAAGGGCGCCGTTCTCCAGCGTATAGTCGGTGAGTGCCCAGGTTGCGCTCGCGAACTGCGAGTAGGGCGGCAGCGGCGCCGGCACGCCGCGGCTGTCGTTGTGCAGGCCGAGCGGCCGGGGTGGCCCCTCCCAATCCACCGGCCCCTTGACCAGTGCCGAGCTGTTGGACAGCTTGGCGCTGTATCCCACCAGGTAGGTTACCATGGCCAGGCAGGCCCGGTTCATCAGGGCGTCTGGGAAGATGGGGTCGTCGAACAGGATGTGCCACATCCAGGCCTCGCCGGTCTGGCCGGAAGTGGCCGGGATGTTGGCGTGGGTGGCGCCGTTCTCGAAATCCGGCCTGACGCCGGTGCGGCGCTCCGCGAGATTCAGAACCGCATCGCGCAGCCGGATGGTGAATTCCCGTGGCGCCAGCCGTTCCGGCGGCAATACCGTCAGACCCCAGGTATCGAGCTCCGCTGCATGCGCCTCGAGCCCGAGTTCACGGATTTCCTCCAGTACCGAGTCCAGCCCCTCGGCGGTGGCTTCAACGGCGGGCATCGCGCCGCCCGGGCTTGATTTCCATCATAGCGTCAACTGTCGAACGGACCCATTGATAGCGAGTGCCCATACTACAAGCGTTGTATTCCGACGCAACCGGTGTGTCACCGCCCTCCCGCATCTATGTACCAGCCAGTGTCTGCCGAACCGCGGTACCCCAGCCGTCGAGCAGCGCATGCCTCCGTTCGTTCGGCATCTCGGGCGCAAACGAGCGGTCGAGCCCCCAGTCGCGTTCGTGCAGGCTCGCCGTCAGGCCTGCCCCGAACCCCGCCAGGGTGGCGGCGCCCAGTGCCGTGGTTTCCACGAACGGCGGCCTTTCTACCGGCACGTTCAACATGTCCGCCATGAACTGGCACAGCCAGTCGTTCACCGCCATGCCCCCATCTACGCGCAACCGGTCCACCGCGGCGCCGTCGCCCGCCATGGCCTCCAGCAGTTCCGCGGTCTGGTAGGCAACGCTCTGCAGCGTAGCGGTAACGATGTGGCCCCGCGTGCTGTCGAGCGTGAGCCCGGTAATGGTGCCTCGTGCATCCGGGTTCCACCAGGGCGCGCCAAGGCCGGTGAAAGCCGGCACGACGTAAACCCCATGGGTGGTTGCGCCGGTCTCCCTCGCCAGGTACTCGGTTTCCGCGGCCGAGGCAATGATGCCCAGGGTGTCGCGCAGCCACTTGATCGCCGCTCCGGCCACGAAGACACTGCCCTCCAGTGCATAGGTCGTCTCCCCGGCGATGCGATACCCCACGGTTGAGAGCAGCCCGCTGGACGAATTCAGCATGCGCCCGCCCGTATTGGTCACCGCGAAACACCCCGTGCCGCAGGTGACCTTGCAGGCGCCCTCGGCAAAACAGCCCTGTCCGACCAGCGCCGCCTGCTGGTCGCCGGCAATTCCGGTAACGGGAATGGGCGCACCGAACCAGCTCTCGTCCGTGACGCCGAAGTCCGCGGCGCTGTCGCGGACTTCAGGCAGCATTTCCGGCGATATGTCGAAATAGCGGAGCAGTTCCTCGTCCCAGGCCTGGCGGCGGATGTCGAAGAGCATGGTTCTCGAGGCATTGGTGGCGTCAGTCAGGTGCGACCGGCCGCCGGTGAGGCGCCAGAGCAGAAAGGTATCGATGGTTCCGAAGCAGAGTTCCCCGGCGGCCGCTCGCGATCTCAGCGCCGGATCGCTGTCGAGCAGCCAGGCGAGTTTCGTTGCCGAAAAGTAGGGGTCGGCCACCAGGCCCGTACTGGCCTTGACGTGGTTCTCCAACCCGTCCGAGCGCAGGCGCTCGCAGCGGTCCGCGGTTCGGCGATCCTGCCAGACGATGGCATCGTGCACACAGGCGCCGGTGCGGCGGTCCCATACCAGGGTGGTCTCGCGCTGGTTCGTAATGCCAATGGCCTTGATGTCCGAACCGGTGGCGCCGGCGTTGTCGATCGCCTTCCGGCAGGCCGACAGGGTCGTGTTCCAGACGGCTTCCGGATCCTGTTCCACCCAGCCGTCCCGCGGGAAGCGGCAGGCAAACTCACGTTGTCCTTCTCCGAGAATTCGTCCGGCAGCCAGGTCGAAGACGATGCCCCGGGAACTCGACGTTCCCTGGTCGATGGCGAGAATCAGGCTCATGGGTAACTCTCGAATGCACTCCAGTGCCGGAAACACAATATATAGTGGTTGGCCGTAAAGCGTCAGTCCCTCCTTTGCGGCCTTCATGGCAAGCGCGGACGCGGGAATTGTCGCCTTGAACAATCCCCAGGTTCAGGCCGGTTTTCCACAGGTTTCACACCCGCTTTTCCAAAGAGTTATCCCCTTGCAATTGCACCGGAAGCGCATTATGTTGTGCGGGCGTGCGGCAGCAAACCCAATATATGGCGTTTTGCGGCGCAGGGCCGGCAGGCGGTCGGTGGCCGGACAACGCGGTTCCCCTTGGCGGGGGGCGCCCGTTTTCCCATCGATCCGGCTGGCCGCATCGGGGTCTGCCGCACTCGGGGAGGGGTGTCGGCCGCGGTCGGTCCGGCGGCCTGGCAACCACAAGGTGTTGTGGTTGCGGATTTCGGGGCCTCGCGCACGGATCATTCCGGCGGCCGCGAAGCACCAGCCTCTCGTGAGTGGCCCAACGAGATACGGAGACAGCCGACACCATGCAGCCAAACGTCCTGGAAACCAGCCCCGAATCCACGCCGGCAACACCCCCGCCAACGCTTTCGCCCGGCGTCGCCGCAACCGCGCCCGGCCGCCTCAAGGTCATCAAGCGCACCGGCGAGGTGGTGCCCTACACCGACGACAAGATCGCCATCGCCATGACCAAGGCCTTCCTCGCGGTGGAGGGCGGCACGGCGGCCGCCTCGCCCAGAATCCGCGAAATGGTGGCGGCGCTGACGGAACAGGTGAGCGCCACATTCCGCCGGCGCCTGCCTTCCGGCGGCACCGTGCACATCGAGGAGATCCAGGACCAGGTGGAACTCGCGCTGATGCGCTCCGGCGAGCACAAGGTGGCCAGGGACTACGTGCTCTACCGGGAGGAGCGTGCCCGGGTTCGCGCCGCCCGGAAAGCGGAATCCGGCGCCGGGGAACGCGCCGACATCACCGTGACCCGGGAAGACGGCCGGGTCGAGCCGCTCAACGTCGGCCGCATCCGCACCATCGTCGCCGAGGCCTGCGCGGGCCTCGGGGACGTGGATGCCGGGCGCATCATCGACGAGAGCCTGGCCAACCTTTACGACGGCATCGATGCCCGCGACGTCGGCACCGCGCTCCTGATGACGGCGCGCACGCTGGTCGAGGAAGAACCCAATTACTCCCAGGTCACCGCGCGGCTGCTGCTCGACCAGTTGCGCAGCGAAGCCCTGCGGTTCCTCGACGTGCAGGCTCCGGGCGCCGCCGAAGGCGACTACTCGGCGACACAGGCACAGATGGCCGATGTCTATCCCCGGGCGCTCGAGCGCTTCATCGAAAAAGGCGTCGAGCTCGAACTGGTCAACCACACCCTGCTCGACTTCGACCTCGGCGCCCTGGGCGCGGCCATCGATGCCGGCCGTGACCTGAAATTCACCTACCTTGGCCTGCAGACCCTCTACGACCGCTACTTCATCCACAGCCACACCGAAGACGACGACATCAAGTTCGAGCTGCCCCAGGTGTTCTTCATGCGGGTCGCCATGGGCCTCGCCGCGGAAGAGAGCGACCCGACCCGGCGCGCCATCGAGTTCTACAACCTGCTGTCGAACTTCGAGTACATGAGTTCCACGCCCACGCTGTTCAACGCCGGCACCCTGCGCTCGCAGCTCTCCTCCTGCTTCCTCACCACCGTGCCCGACGATCTCGACGGCATCTACAACGCCATCCACGACAACGCCATGCTGTCGAAGTGGGCCGGGGGCCTGGGCAACGACTGGACGCCGGTGCGGGCGCTCGGCTCCTACATCAAGGGCACCAACGGCAAGTCCCAGGGCCTGGTGCCCTTCCTCAAGGTGGTGAACGACACCGCGGTGGCCGTGAACCAGGGCGGCAAGCGCAAGGGCGCGGTGTGCTCCTACCTGGAAACCTGGCATCTCGACATCGAGGAGTTCCTGGAGCTGCGCAAGAACACCGGCGACGACCGGCGGCGCACCCATGACATGAACACGGCCAACTGGATTCCGGACCTATTCATGAAGCGCGTCAGCGAAGACGGCGGCTGGACGCTTTTCTCCCCCAACGAGGTGCCGGACCTGCACGACCTGTACGGCCGGGCGTTCGAGGCGCGCTTCGAGCACTACGAACAGAACGCGAAGGCTCTCGGGCTGCTGCACAAGCGCATCAAGGCGCGCGACCTGTGGCGCAAGATGCTCTCCATGCTGTTCGAGACGGGCCATCCCTGGATGACCTTCAAGGACTCGTGCAACGTGCGCTCGCCCCAGCAGCACATCGGCGTGGTGCACTCATCGAACCTGTGCACCGAGATCACGCTGAATACATCGCGCGAGGAGATCGCCGTGTGCAACCTCGGCAGCGTAAACCTGGTGCAGCACGTCGAGAACGGCAAGCTCGACATGAAGAAGCTGAAAAAGACAGTGCGCACGGCGGTGCGCATGCTCGACAACGTGATCGACATCAATTACTACTCGGTGGACCAGGCCCGCAACTCGAACATGAAGCACCGCCCGGTGGGGCTTGGCGTCATGGGCTTCCAGGACGTGCTCTACCGGCTGCGCATCCCCTATGCCTCCGAAGCCGCGGTGGAGTTCGCCGACCGTTCGATGGAGGCGGTGAGCTATTTCGCCATCGAGGCATCGTCAAAGCTGGCCAGGGAGCGCGGCACCTATCCGAGCTTCTCCGGGTCGCTGTGGAGCCGGGGCGTACTGCCCATCGACTCGCTCAGGCGCCTGCGCTCGGAACGGGGCAAGGAATACCTGCACGCCAATTTCGATACCACCCTCGACTGGGACAAGCTGCGCGGCAAGGTGCAGGCCGCGGGCATGCGCAACTCCAACGTCATGGCCATTGCGCCCACGGCAACCATCGCCAACATCACCGGCGTCTCCCAGTCCATCGAGCCGACCTATCAGAACCTCTACGTCAAGTCGAACCTGTCCGGGGAGTTCACGGTCGTCAATCCCTACATGGTGCACGACCTCAAGACCCATGGGCTGTGGGATCAGGTCATGGTCAACGACCTCAAGTACTACGACGGGTCGCTGAAGGAAATCGACCGGGTGCCGGAAGACCTGAAGCTGCTCTATGCCACCGCCTTCGAGGTGGAGCCCCGCTGGCTGGTGGATGCGGCGGCCAGGCGCCAGAAATGGATCGATCAGGCCCAGTCCCTCAACCTCTACATGGCCGAGGCCTCGGGCAAGAAACTCGATGTGACCTACCGCATGGCCTGGCTCAGGGGCCTGAAAACCACCTACTACCTGCGCGCCCTGGGCGCCACCAGCACGGAGAAGTCCACCCTCGACCGAGGCACCCTGAACGCCGTGCAGAGCGGCCCCGCGCCGTCCGCGGCACCGGCGGTCGATGCCGCTGGAACCGGAATGGCGGCGCTTGGCGGCAACACGAATTCATCCGGCCCGGCGCCCGATGCCGGCCACGAACTGGGTGATGCGGCGCCCACGCCGCCCGCCTGCTCCATCGACGATCCGGAGTGCGAAGCCTGCCAATAAGGAGTCTAGGATGCCAAAGCAACTGGAACTGTTTAACGAACAAGGTTGGCCAAACTGCTTGTGCCAACGACCTTGCACACATTGCCACGATCCTCGGGAAGTTCGAGGAGAGAAACGGAAGCTTGACCCATTGCCTCCTCGAATGTCGCCGAAACTAAGTCTGGCCAATGCTGACCTTAGCTGGAATTCCGCTAGTTAAAGGAGGAAAAACGATGCTGAGTTGGGACGATTACGAAGACGATGCCGTTCAACCGGCGCCCGGTCGCGAAATAGTTGCGTTGCAAGCCCCTGCCGAGGGCGACATGCCAGCCGCGGAGGTTCTTCGCGGCGGCGGCCCTTTTCCGGGCAATGGCCACCAGCACCGGGATGCCGGGGAACCGGCAGATCCGCCGGCCAACGCAAACGGCAATGGGCGTGAGGCAACATGGTCCCGGGACGACCAGGCGATGGAGAACCTCGCCGCTCTGGAACCCGCGCCCGACCGTTGGGCCCCTGAACCGCCGACGGCGCCAGTCACTCTAGATGTCCCCGCGTCGGCCATGGAGCGAACGCCGTCCAACGAGGCGCCACCCACTAAGGCCTCGCCAGCCGCACCGCTCGTGGTCCCGTCTTCCGAACCCGTTCTGTCCACCGAACCGGCAACAGCAGGCGATCAGGAGAGCACGCAATGCCCGGCGAGCGAACGCGACCTGGCCAGGGCCGCGATCATCGAATCGAACGACGGCGGCGAAGAGGAAAACCTGGAACGGGTCACCGTCGACCAGAAGGCCATGATCAACTGCCGTGCCGACCTCAATCAGCTCGTGCCCTTCAAGTACGACTGGGCCTGGCAGAAATACCTGGACGGCTGCGCCAACCACTGGATGCCCCAGGAAATCAACATGACCGCCGATATCGCGCTGTGGAAAAGCGAAGACGGCCTCACCGACGACGAGCGCACCATCGTCAAGCGCAGCCTCGGCTTCTTCTCCACCGCCGATTCCCTGGTCGCCAACAACCTGGTGCTCGCCATCTATCGCCTGATCACCAACCCGGAATGCCGCCAGTACCTGCTGCGCCAGGCCTTCGAGGAGGCCATCCACACCCACGCCTACCAGTACTGCATCGAGTCGCTGGGCATGGACGAAGGCGAGATCTTCAACATGTACCGGGAAGTGCCCTCGGTGGCCCGCAAGGCCGGCTGGGCGCTCAGGTACACCCGGCACATCTCCGATCCCACATTCACCACCGGTTCCCGGAAAACGGACAAGGCACTGCTCGAGAACCTGATCGCCTACTACTGCGTGCTCGAAGGCGTCTTCTTCTATTGCGGCTTCACCCAGATCCTGTCCATGGGCCGGCGCAACAAGATGACGGGCACCTCCGAACAGTTCCAGTACATCCTGCGCGACGAGTCCATGCACGTGAACTTCGGCATCGACGTCATCAACCAGATCAAGCTGGAAAATCCCGACCTGTGGGACGACGAAGTGCAGAACCTGGCACGCCGCATGATCCTCGAAGGCACCCAGCTCGAAATCGAGTACGCCCAGGACACCATGCCCCGCGGCGTGCTCGGCATGAACGCCAACATGATGACCGAATACCTGCAGTTCATCGCCAACCGGCGCCTCGCCCAGATCGGCCTCGCCGAGCAGTTCCCGGGCGTGAAAAATCCGTTTCCGTGGATGAGCGAGATCATGGATCTCAAGAAGGAGAAAAATTTCTTCGAAACGAGGGTGACGGAGTATCAGACGGGCGGGGCGTTGAGCTGGGATTAGTCATTCGTCCTGGAGCGATCGCTAAGAAGACATGATGGCGCCGTTCTGTCCTTGGGAGGCGTCACCTTCTGCCCATGCAAAAGTACCTATCGACCCAATGAGGCCGCTTATCTCCCAAGAAATTCAATTGAAACCGCTCAATGTTCGCGACGGTTTCCATACCATGTCCGCTGCTGTCTACCAGGTTTGTTGTATCGCAAATCAGGCTCGCCTCCGCCGCCACATGTAGAGCGTTCTCGTAAAACTGCCTTACTGTGGCCGGCGACCGCCCATGACCGCCGGCTTTCTTCCTTCGATCCACTCTTTCGACACAAACTTCCGCACTGCCCGGGCAAACGACCGTGAGGCACACTTCGTAACCATAGCCTCGCGCCGGCTCAACGACTTCGTCAATCGCGCGCGAGTCGAGAATGTGGTCCAGTGCAATCGGCGAAAGCCCGTCCCGCATGTCGGCATGAAGCTGGTTCACAATGGCCCGCCAGCCACTTTCGCGAACCCGTGGATCTTCGACGTCTCCATGCGAGCGGGCCCAGTCGTCCAGGTTGTACAGCCGGTACTCCCAATCCGTCTGCTGCTTACAGAACTCTGACTTGCCGGAACCCGAAGGACCTGTGACGATGTGCAGGATCTCGGTCAAGTCAAAGGCCTCGGGGAATCCGTAGACTGCTCTTTCACAGGATCGCTTTCCCTGTCTCGGGGCGCGACCAGCAGGGTTTCCGAACCATCTGGAAACACCTCTATGACCGACCCGTCTTCCCTTCCGATGACTGATGTCAAACCAAGCTCAAGTCGTCTTTTCCCCGGCTTGACGCCACGTGTTCTAGGATCTTCCATCGACCGTCTCCAACACTTCTTTTCAGGATTTTAACTCGTCACGCCAGGCGTTTGCTGGCCATGGTGCGCAGGCATCCGCACCGCAAGGAGTGCTCGGATGGGGGGCAGTTCGTGACCCCATGGCCGGTCAGGGCCGGTTCTGGCCGGGGGTCAACGGAAAGCTCTCGTGCAGCCACTTCTCGAGATACTCCGGCATTCTTGGAATCTCGCTCGATTCGCCGTACCCGGGAGCCATGCGCCAGGATAGCGCTTCCGCGGCGAATTCGGCGGCGTTGTCGGCCGCATTGACGCCGAATCCCATCGATTGGACGCTGTCGCTCACCTCATCGCCGAAGTCGCCGGATGCCGGGTCCCATCGGCTGACGTTCGTGTGCTCCGGGAGCATGCCCCGCGATTGCAGCGTGGTAACCAGGCTGGTTATCCATTCATGGGGCTCACACGACAATCCCAGGCACAGGTGATGTGCATACTCGTGCATGATCAACCCGTCGAGTCCACGGGCCTGTGGCGAAACTTGCCCCCTCGCCCGGGCGTCATCCCAGATCCGGTCGAGGTCGTGCTCCATGGGATTGGCAAAACACAGGGTCCGCGTGCCGGGGTCATATCCGCCGAACAGGTAACCGGTCTCGCGCAGCAGATCGGTTTGCGCAAGGTTGGGTGGGACGCACTCGGCCAGCTTCGGGAATCGGCGGTGCAGGTCTTCCATGACCCCATTGCAGGATCTGACCACCAGGAGAAACGCCTCCGCGGGCATGGCGGGTTGCGGACAGCCGGGATCGCCTTCCCGGAAGACGCGCTTCAGGAATCTTCGCTCAAGGGACTTCCGCACTTCATTCCCGAGCTGGCATTCGATGCCGGGTGTTCCGACCACGCCCCGCAGATTTCGCAGGCCGGGCGGACGCCCCGTCGCCGGCGCCATCGTGCCGCCGGCCCGCGCCGGATTCACTGCCAGGTTGACGATCCGGCGAATCTGACGGGCTCCCAACGGCTCATCGGGTTGCCGTGTCCCATGGCGACCGGCGGCGCCTGCCGGGCACGGACGGCTTCCCTTCAACGGGCAGGCCACCAGGAGCGAGCCGGCGTTCACGAACGGATCGAACTGACGGCTTGACCCGCTCTTGTTCGTCGGGGACCAGATCGCTTTTCGTCCGGAACCGGCGAGATCGCCGAACCTGATCGCGCCAGCAGCGGCGCCGGCATCCCCGATCACGAACTTCATGACGTCGACCCAGCATTTCAACGTGGACATGCGGAATCCCTCCAAGTCGAGTATGACGCCGGCAATTGGAAAGGGTTCCCCGCAAACCCGCTTCGCCCTGGCGAAGGGAGACCCGCAACCGATCAACCGAAACGCAGTCCCGTTGCGCGTCCGAGATCAGGTGAGCTTTTCAGGATTCCCCGCGATCGGCATCAAGCAACGAATCGCAGAGTTTCCGCAAGGCATCGACAAACGCGAGGGGTTGATCGAGAAACAGATGGTGTCGGGCGTTCTCGATGGCCACCGATTGCACCTCTCCCGGAAGCAGCGATTCGAGGTACTGCCGCGTCATCTCCGTAAACAACTTGCTCTCGGTGCCGTAGATCAGCCCCACCGGCAGCGTCAGCCCGGTGTAGTCCGCCGGCGCCCGTTCCGCGTCCTTGAGCGTGAACGGCAGGTCGTCGTCAAACTTCCAGGCCCAGCCGCCGTCCACCGGCATCAGGGAATGGCGCGCGATGTACTCCAGGATATAGGCGTTTTCGCAGGGTTGCGGGGGCTGCAGCCGGAACCGCGCCAGTGCCGTTTCCCGGTCGGGATACACCTTGGCCCGGCCGCTCATGGGCGGGTAGTCGGGCAGGGGTTCATCCGGATGGCGCAGCCCTGAATCGGCCAGGATCAGCGCACCGAACCGGCCCGGGTAGAGATTCACCGCCTTGGTTGCGACGTTACCGCCGAAGCTGTGGCCGACGACGATGACCTCGTCGCTCAATCCCGCCGCGTCGCAGACAGCGACGATCTCCCGGGCGTAAGTGGTCGCGTCGTAGGAGTAGCGGTAGTCGGAATCGCCCATGCCGGTAAGGTCCATGGCCACCACCCGGTAGGCGTCGGTGAGCTTCGGGGCGATGAAGTCCCACCATCGGGAGTGGGCGTTCATGCCGTGGACGAGCAGCATGTCGCACGCCGCTGAACTCCGCCAGGCGCGATAGACCACGTCGCAGTCTTCCACCTCGACGGAGCCGGCCTCGCTTTCCGTCTCGACTGCCTCGAAAAACCAGTCCGGAATGACCGGCCCGGCGTTGTTCCGGTCCCAGCGTGCCACGGCTAACGGGGCGATGCCCCAGCCCGACGAAACAATGGCGACCGGGAGCAAACTCGACTCATTCGGCGACCTTGTCCACGAACAAGGGGCCTACAGCGACCCGAAGCGTTCGAGGTGGTGGTCGACGTTGCCGAACAGCGTGTCGATCACGGTCAGCCGCTTGAAGTAGTGGCCGATCCGGAGTTCGTCGGTCATGCCCATGCCGCCGTGCAGTTGCACCGCGTTCTGGCCGACGAACCGCCCGCTGGTGCCCACCTGCACCTTGAAGGCGGACACCGCTTTCCGCGCCTCGTGCCCGTAGCCTTCGTCCATGCGCATGGCCGCCATGTACATCAGGGACTTGGCCTGCTCGTGTTCCATGAACATGTCCACCATGCGGTGCTGCAGCACCTGGAACTTGCCGATGGGCTGGCCGAACTGCTTGCGGGTCTTGCAGTACTCGACCGTGTCCTTGTAGAGCACCTCCATGCAGCCCACGGCTTCGGCGCCGACCGCCAATGTGCCCTCGTCGACCACCTGCTGAAGGATTGGGAGCCCGCGCCCCTCCTCCCCGAGCAGCGCATCCGTACCGACCTCCACGTTCTCAAGCGTCACCTCCGAGGCGCGGAACGCATCCACCGTCGGATAGTCGCGCCGGCTCAGGCCCGGTGCATCGGCCGGTACGATGAACAGGGAGACGCCGTCCGCATCCCGCTGTTCTCCGGCCGTTCGCGCGGACACCACCAGTACGTCCGCCGCGGGACCGTTCAGCACCACCGCCTTGTAGCCGTTGAGAACATAGCCGTTGTCCGTCCGCTTACCCGTCGTTACAAGGTCCGCCAGGTTGTACCGGCCCTGGGGTTCCGCATAGGCGAGCGCCGCCTGGATGGAGCCGCCGGTGATTCCCGGCAGCCAGGCCGCCCGTTGCGCCTTGTTCCCGCCCGTGCGAATGGCGCCCCCCGCGAGCACCACGGTGGCGAGAAAAGGCTCCACCACCAGGCCCTTGCCGAACTGCTCGCACATGATGATGCTCTCGACGGCTGCACCCCCGAAGCCGCCGTCCCCTTCCGGAAACGGCACTGCCAGCCAGCCCAGTTCAGCGAAGGTGCGCCAGTTTTCCGCATCGTAACCGGGTTCCTCCCTGACGATGCGCTGCCGCGCCTCGAAGGAATAGTCGTTGCGCATGAAGCGTTCTATGCTTTCCTGAAGGAGCGTCTGCTCCTCCGAAAACGAGAAATCCATGTCAGTGTTCCGTACCTGTTTTGCCGGGGCTCCGCGCCTTGAGCAACCGCAGGGCCAAGTGGTCTCTCCGCGCGTCGAGGGCCTGCTCCGACTCGAACAAGCGGGCAAGCATACCCTGTCTCAACGACCGGGCGTAAGCGCCGCCAAGCGGCGCCTCGTTGTCTCCGGGGCGCTCGCTCGGCATCGGCAAGGCGTAGTAGCCGAGCGCTTCGACCGCAAGGGTGCAGGCATCGCGGCGCAGTTTGGTGCAGAGAATGTCCAGGATGACGGCCGTCACGTCGTCGCCCGGCGCCGTTTCACCCCTGCCCGGCGCTCTCTGTTCCAAGGCCTTGACCGCCTCGAACCGGACCTTGAGCGACATCGACTTGCGCCGGAAGGCGGGTGCGTCGGACAGCACGCCGCCCCGTCCGTCAGGGATTTCCCCCGCCGCTTCGTCGAGCCCGGCGAGCAGTGCCCCGACCTCCGCCGTGGACATGGGGTCGCGGCACTCCGCCTCCGGCCGGTGCCGGTCGACGAAAGCTCGCACTTTCCGCGCAAACGACTCGTCCGCATCTCGAATTGACTCTTTCACTCGGGCACCATTAGGCGATCCTCAAAAACTTCAGCAGTGAAACCATGACCTATTCAACCATTATCGCCGACATCGCGGACGGCATCATGACCATCACCCTCAATCGGCCGGAGCGGCTCAACGCCTTCACCCGCGAAATGCTGCTGGAGATGACCGACGCGCTCGATGTGGCCGATGCCGACGATTCCGTGCGTGGCATCGTCGTCACCGGCGCGGGCCGCGGCTTCTGCGCCGGCGCCGACCTGGGCTCTGGCGGCAACACCTTCAATGCCGATGCCCGAACGGACCGCCCGGCCGGCCTGCATGCCGACGGCGGCGGCCTGCTGACACTGCGCATCTACGAGTGCAGAAAACCGATCGTGGCGGCGATCAACGGTCCCGCCGTGGGCGTCGGCATCACCATGACCCTGCCCATGGACGTGCGCATCGCCGCCGACGATGCCAGGTTCGGGTTCGTCTTCGCCCGCCGCGGCATCGTCCCGGAAGCCTGCTCTTCCTGGTTCCTGCCCCGCATTGTCGGCATCAGCCAGGCGCTGCAGTGGTGCTACAGCGGCCGCGTGTTCGGCGCCCGGGAAGCCCTGGATGCCCGGCTGGTGCAAAGCCTGCACCCCAAAGAAACCCTATTGGACGCCGCGCGCGCCACTATCCGCGAGATCGCCGACAACGCCTCCCCGCTGTCCGTCGCCATGATCCGCCACATGCTGTGGCGCATGCTCGGCGCCGACCACCCCGTTGAAGCTCACAACCTGGATTCCCGGGCGGTCTACCACCTCGGGCGCGGACCCGATTCGAAAGAAGGCGTAGAAGCCTTTCTGGAGAAACGCGCCCCGGCGTTTAGCGGCAGCGTGAGTTCGGACATGCCGGATTTCTTTCCGTGGTGGGAACAGCGCGAGTTCTCCTGAGAGGCAACCCGTACGTGCCCACCACCTCAACGCGATTTTGCGCTACCCTGTTTCGCGCGCAGGCGCCGGGACGAAGCTTTCCCGGCCCAGGCCCGAACGACATGCTGATTTGCGGAGGCTCGCGATCATGAGTGAACAACCCCGTATTGCACAAAGGGCTCCCTATCCCATCGAAGCCAAGAGCGGCGAGAAGTATTTCTGGTGCGCTTGCGGCCGGAGCGGCAACCAGCCGTTCTGCGACGGTTCACACCAGGGCACCGGGTTAACGCCCGTGGCCTACCAGGCGGACAAGGACCGAACCCTTTATTTCTGCGGCTGCAAGCAGAGCAATGGCAAACCGCTCTGCGACGGAACGCACAACGGTTTGTAGCGGCTATTGCCCGGAACAGGCATCACCCGGAATCACCATGAGGCGCTACAACCATGCTATCCACGCTTTTCAGGGGCAGGAACCCCCTTGCGTCAGCCCGCGCTGACAAACGGCTCGGCGCCATCGAGGCGCTGACGCCCGAAAAGGCAGAAAAACTTCGCACCGAAATCGCCGACTGCGCGCGCGGCGATACCGACCCCCGTGTGCGCCGCGCCGCGCTCGCGTGGGTGGACGACCGCAACCTGCTCGAAGCGCTGCTCGACGATACGGACATCGTCGAGCCGGCGGCGGCACGGCTCGCCGCACTCGGCGCAACCACCGACCACCCCGCGGTGCGCAGCGCCAGGATGCGTGCGGCCGCATCCGCCGAAGCCGTACTGGAAGCCGCAGGCGGGGCAACCGCACCGGAGGAACTGGCAGCGCTGTTCCTGCGCTGCCCCGCAGCCTATCGGGAATCGCTGTTGGGCGCGGTGCGTGCATTCGGCGAACGCGGCCTGTCCGCGCTGGAGCGGGTATCCCGTAACCACGACAAGCAGGCCAACCGGCTCGCCCGCGACGAACTCGAGCACCTGAGAGGGTCGAACCGGGCGGTCGAGGAGTTGTGTGCGCGCGCAGAGGAACTCACCGCCGCCCTTGCCCGGGAAATCGGCGGCGCCGCGCCGGGCCGCCGCCATCAGTTGCAGCGCGCCCTGGCGGAGTGCGCACGCGGCGTGCGCGACCAGGCGGCGACGCTCGAGCGCTACGGGCTGGAAGCCCCGAACACCGACGCCTGGCAGGCAGCCATTGACGCCGCCGCCGAGACCGACGATGCCAATGAAGAGGGCGCGGCCTCCGCGGCTGACCAGGTGATCGGCGGCGAGGGCGTTGCCGATGCCCCCGGCTTCGATGCGCTGGCCGCAGAACTGCAAACCTTTGATACGCGCATGGTCGCGGGCGAATCGCTTGGGGTCCTGAAACCAACCCACGATGAACTGGCTGGAAACTGGCTCGCCCAGGCTGACCGGGCTCAGCCCGACAAGAACCAGAAAGCCCTCTTCGAGACGGTGAGCCACAGGTACCGCGAACTGGTCGAAGCTGACGAGCGCCTGCGCACCGTCGAATTCCGGCGGCTGGAGTTGCCGTCCGAAACGGACGGCTGGCCCGACGACCCGGATTCCCTGCAGGCGCTGTGGAAGCAGCAGCGCGACCTGGAACGGGCACGCGGCCAGCTTCAGCGTCAGTGCAACGCGGTACGCTGGCCATCCTGGGCTCCCCAACCCCAGGCCCTGCAGTCTTTGGCGGACACCATCGCCAGTCTCGACCGCTTCGATGAACGCGCCAACGAATACCAGAATGCCCTTGAGGACGACCTGGCCGCCGCCATCGAGAAAACCGGCGCCAGCGTTGCCGACGGTCATCTGAAACCTGCGCAGTCAACCCTCGGCCTGGCGCGCAAGCTCTCCCGTTCCCTGCCGGAACGCATCGTGCGCAGGCACAGGACGGCGCTGCTCGCTGCTGCTTCAAGGGTCGAGGAACTGCAGGACTGGCAGGCTTTCGCCACCTCGCCCAAGCGCCGGGAACTGCTCGACAGCATGAAGGCGCTGGCGGCGGAAGAACCGGCCAACGCCAAGGACCGGGCAGACCGGATCAAGGCGCTGCGCGGCGAGTGGAATGCGCTCGGCCCGGTTTCCGGCTCTTCCACGCGCTCGTTGCACGCCCAGTTCAACCGCTACGCGGAGCGGGCCTTCGAGCCCTGCCGGGCGCATTTCAACGAGCAGGCGGAACTGCGCAAGCGCAACCTGGCCGAACGCCGGCACATCTGCGAGCAACTCGAGGAGTACCTCGACAACGTCGACTGGGCGAGTGCCGACATGCGCGCCGCCGAACAGATCATGCGCGCCGCCCGGGACGAGTGGCGCGCCCATCACCCGGTGGACCGCCGCCACGTCAAGGGCCTCGACGCCCGATTCGAGGCACTGCAGGAACGCATTTTCACCCAGGTCAAGCGGGTCTGGGACGCGAACCTGGACGCCAAGCGGGCAATCGTTGACGCAGCGGTGAAACTGGCCGCCGGCGATGCCAGCCTGCCCGACAAGATTCGCGACGCGAAAGCCCTGCAACGCCAGTGGCGCGACGTGGGCATGACCCCGCGCAAGCCCGACCAGAAACTCTGGCGGCAGTTCCGGGAACAGTGCGACCTGATCTTCGACGCCCGGGACTCGGGCCGCAAGCAAGCCGCCGGCGAACGGGAATCCGCCATCGCCCGCGCCGAGGCCATCTGCGAAACCATGGAGGAAGCGGTGGCCACCGCCAACCCCGGAACGGCGGACCGCGCTACGCTGTCCCGCCTGCGTTCCGAGTTGTACTCGATCCGGCTGCCCGAGCGGCTGGAAAGGAGCCTGCACAAACGCTTCGACGACACCGCCCGGGGCTACAACCAGCTCATTCTGGCCGGCGAGATCGAAGCGCTGTGCATGGAATTGGAACAATTCAAGGCCTGGGACATTGAAGTCAGCCGGGCGGAAGCCGAAGGGCGAGTCATCGAGCCGCCGGCGCCCGTTTTCGCCCGACGCGCCGTCGACGGCGAAGAGCCGGCCCAGGCACTGCACCGCCTCACCCTGGAAGCGGAACTGCTGGCGGGCATCGAGTCACCGCCGGAAGACAGGCAACTGAGGCTTGAGGTGCAGGTGGATGCGCTGAACCAGAGCATGGGCCGCCGCGCCGCCGAAAAGGAACCTCCGGAACTCGCCGAGGCCTGGTGCCGCCTCGGTCCCAAGGGCGCAACGTCTGAGGCGCTGCGTGAGCGCTTCTTCAGCGCCCTGTTGAAGCTGGCGCGGCCCCACGACCGCTGACCGTCAGGCGTCGGGCTGTGTGCCGCCCCTGGCCAGCCCCGGCAGCGCTTCCCCTTCCGTGCGCGCCACCAGCGCCGTGATGGTCAGGTCGCTGGTGACGTTCACGGCGGTACGGCACATGTCCAGGATCCGGTCCACCGCCAGCACGATGGCGAGCGCCTCCACGGGCAGCCCCACGGCCGGCAGGATCAGGGCGATGGCGACCAGGCTCGCGGCCGGTATGCCCGCCACGCCGATGGAGGTGAGCAACGCCAGCAGCACCACGATGAACTGCTCGGCAATGCCGAATTCCACGCCGGATACGAGCGCGTAGACCTGGGCAATGAAGATCACCACCACGCATTCGTACAGCGCCGTGCCGTCCATGTTGACGGTGGCGCCCAGCGGCAGCACGAAACCGGTCACCCGCTTGGAGACGCCCGCCTGTTCCGCCGAGTTCATGCTCACGGGCAGCGTCGCCGACGAGGACGCGGTGGAGAACGCCGTCAACTGCGCGGGGGCGACCCTGCCGTAGTAGGCGTAGGGCCTGACCCCGCCGAACAGCCGCAGCAGCAGCGGCAGCCACACCGCGAAGTGCACCGCAAGGGCCAGCAACACGGTCAGGAAGAACAGGCCCAGCGCCTCGAGAGCGGCGAACCCGGACACGATGAGCGTCTTGCCCACCAGCGCGAATACGCCGATGGGGGCGAAGCGCATGATCCACATGGTGATCATGATCATGACGTCGTGCACGCCGATCCAGAAGTTCCGCAGTGTCTCGCCCGCCGGCCCTTTCAGGCGCGACATGAAGTAACCGAACACGACGCCGACAAAGATCAGGGCAAGCAGTTGCACCTCCAGCGCCGCCTGGAAGATGTTCGACGGCACCGCCCGCTTGATCACCTCCAGCAGGTCGCCGGTGCCGCGCCCTTCCACCTTGTCCATCACCTGAGAGGCGTCCGGCAGCGCGGCCGCGAGCGCCCGCGCCGACTCCGCCTCGCCCGGGGCAATGACGTTCACCAGCACCAGGCCGGTCAGTATCGACAGCAGCCCCGTTGCCAGGTAGAAACCGAGCGTCTTGCCCCCCACGCGCCCGAAGGCGCCCTGGCTCGCCATGTTGCCGACCCCGACAATGATCGACGACAGGATCAGCGGCACCACGACCATCTTCAGGGCGTTGAGGAAGAGCCCCCCGAAGAAGTCGAAGATGTCCAGCAGGGAGGCGCCGAACAGCGTCGTCGACTCCTCCGCCAGCCAGCCGACGAGCGCCGCCAGCGCCAGGGCGATTGCGATCTGCCAGTGCAGCGGCAGGTTGACGATCCTGGAAAACATGCCGGTTCCGCTCACTCGGAGCCCTCCCATGACAGGACTGGCGGTACACCCATGATGGTCGATGTCTCCGGCCGGCACAACGTGCATCGAATCGATGGAAGGGCATGAGGACACCCACGAAGGCGTTGGTGGACGGAGCGCCCACCATGGAGGTTGAGCGCACTCATCGAAAAGCACCGTTCCTGGCGCAATAGGCAGGCTCATCGGTTAGGCTGACCGCAACCCGGCCGGAAACCAATGACTTGACTGGCCTGATCGGCATACTCGTTCTGCCCGCGCTCGCCTGGCTGCTCTCCTCGCATCGGCGGGCCGTCAACTGGCGTACCGTGGGCGGCGCGTTCGCCCTGCAGGCCACGTTCGGGGCCCTGGTGCTGTATCTGCCCGCCGGCGAGGCGGCGCTGGGGGCGCTCGCCCGCGGCGTGGCCAGGCTGCTGGAATTCAGCCGCGCGGGCGGCGAATTCGTGTTCGGCGAGCTGGCGTCCGACTCGTTCGGGTTCGTGTTTGCCTTCCAGGTGCTGCCGATCATCGTGTTCTTCGCGGCCCTGATCTCCGTGCTCTACCACATCGGGGTCATGAACTGGATCGTGCGGCTGATCGGCGGGCTGCTGCAACGGGTTCTGGGCACGAGCCGCCCGGAATCGCTCACCGCCGCCGCCAACATCTTCGTCGGCCTGAACGAGGCGCCGCTGGTGGTGCGGCCATTCGTTCCGGCAATGACCGCCTCGGAACTGTTCGCCGTGATGACCGGGGGGCTGGCCACCATCGCCGGTTCGATCATGGGCGGCTACGCGGCCATGGGCATCGAGCTCAAGTACCTGATCGCCGCCTGTTTCATGGCGGCGCCCGGCGGGCTCATGATGGCGAAGATCGTCATGCCGGAGGTGGATGAACCGAAGAACGACTTGCCGGAAGACGGCCCGGACGACGGCATGCGGAGCGTCAACCTGATCGATGCGGCCGCCTCCGGGGCCCTGACGGGGCTGCGCATGGCCGCCGCGGTGGCCGCCATGCTGATCGCCTTCGTCGCGCTGATCGCACTCCTCAACGGATTGACCGGCTGGCTCGGCGGTTTCGCCGGCGCACCCGACCTGACCATCCAGCAGATGCTCGGCTGGCTCTTCCGGCCCATCGCCTGGATGCTCGGCATACCCTGGCAGGACGCGGGCCTCGCGGGCAGCTTCATCGGCCAGAAGCTCGTCACCAACGAATTCGTCGCCTACCTGGACTTTCTGCGCCACCGGGAAGAACTGGCCGAGTCGACGCGGGCCATCGTCACCTTCGCGCTCTGCGGCTTCGCCAACTTCGGCTCCATAGCCATCCTGCTGGGGGGGCTGGGCGCCATCGCACCGGGGCGCCGGACCGACATGGCCCGCTTCGGCGTGAAAGCGCTGCTCGCGGCAAGCCTGGCCAACCTGATGAGCGCTGCCCTGGCCGGGGTGTTTCTCGGCCTCTAGCAGCCCGTGGCAAAAGTCCGGCGTAGCACCGAGAACGCCGATGCGCCCGCCTGACAAGGCGCGAGGAGCGAGAATATCGGGCATATTTGAGCGACGAGCAACGCAGGCAGGCGGGATGCAGCGGCGTTCGAATGCCGGCGGACTTTTGCCACGGGCTGCTAGTTGCCGCTTCCCCGACGTGTCCGAACCGTTCGGGAATGCGGACCGGCGCCGCTCAGGGCGACCTTACCCGGATGCGGTCGGTTCCGCGGGGCAGCTCGAATACCATGCCGTCCACCGTCATTACGGTATCGCCGGGCAGGTCGCGCTCGAAGATGCGCTCCATGACGGTGTTGCGGGGCGCGGGAACGAGGTGATACAGCGCCAGCATCCCGACCCCGGCGCTCTCCGCCAGCGAGGGCAGATCGGCAGCCGCTGCGTGATAGTCCTGAATGTCGAACAAAATCTTCGCTTGGCGCGCCCGGCCCGCCTGTTCCGCGGCCGCCTGAAGCGCCTGGACGATGGGCAGCGAAAGCGCATCGTGCAGCAACAGGTCGGCGCTCCGCGAAGCGGCCAGCAGCGAAGGGGTGACGACGGTATCGCCGCTCACCACCACCGAGCGTCCGCCGTAGTCGAATCGGTAGCCCAGGGCAGGCTCCACCGGCGCGTGGTCCACCGGAAATGCCGTGATTCTGAGCCCCCCACCGTCGACGATCACGCCCGCCTCAACCGCTCTTGGTTCGAGCAGCCCCACTTCCGGATCGAGCAGGTCCGCGCCGTGATGGGCCACGCGGTAAACACGGTCGAGCGCAAACGCCTCGTTGAATCCGGCCACGACGCGTTCCACGCCGGGCGGGCCCATCACCGTGAGCGGGGCGTCGCGCCCGGCCACCCAGGCAGCCAGGTTGAAATCGCCGATACCGGCGATGTGGTCGGAGTGAAAGTGGGTGACGAGGATGGCTCTCAGGTTCACGACAGGCTCCCCCGCCAGCGTCATGGCGCCGTTCGAGCCGGTGCCGGCATCGACCACATAGAGTTCGCGCCCGGCCCTGATGGCGACACAGGCCTGTGCCCTGCCGGGCGCGATCAGCGGCGAGGAGGTGCCGCACATGAACACCCGCAGGCCGTCGTACTCCGTGACCGGCGCCTGCGCCATTACGGCGTCCATGGCCCGGGAGAGCAGCAGATCCTGGCCCGGGCGCGTTCCCACGAAGAACCAGCCCAACGCGGAGAGCAGTACCGCCAGGATCAGGACGAATCGCAGAATCGCTCCCATGGGGTTCCCCCTCGTCGATCGAGGTGCGGCATCCTATCAAGCGGAGGGCTTGCTCAAAACCCAACTTCTACGCTTGCGCCGCCCAGGGGGCTCGAGCCGATCTCCAGGGATCCGTTGTACAAAGCCGTCAGTTCGGCGACCACCGCCAGGCCGATGCCCTGGCCCGGTTGTGCCCGGTCGGCCCGGATGCCCCGATCGATCACCTGTGCGCGAACGTCCGGGTCGATGCCTGGACCGTCGTCCTCGATGCGGACAGCCGTGCGCGCGCCGCCGGAAGCGGTGACCAGTACGCGGCCGTGGGTGTACTTGAAAGCGTTTTCCAGCAAGTTGCCGAACAGGTCCATGAAGTCCCGTTCATCGCCCCGTACGCTCAGATTCGCCGGCAGGACCATTTCCAGGGAAACGGCTCTCTCCGCATGCGCGGTCTCCAGCGCCCGCCCGAGCCGGCGCAGCACCTTGCCGAGGTCGACCGGCCTCGCCACCACCAGGGGACCGGTTACCGTTGCCCGCGAAAGCTGGCGGTTCATTGCCTTTTCCATGCGGTCGAGTTGCTCGGCCATGAGCGCCGGATCTTCGCCGTGGGGTCGCGGCGTGCTCCCGAACGCATTCCTCAGTACGGCCAGGGGCGTTTTCAGGCTGTGTGCGAGGTCGTCGAGGGCGTTGCGGTAGCGGGCGCGGCTGCGCCGTTCGTGGGCGACGAAGCGGCCCAGGTTGTCGGCCAGGCCCCGCAGTTCCGCCGGATAGGGGCCGGTGAGTGCCTCGCGCCGGCCCTCTTCCAGCTCCCCAACCTCTTCCGCCATGATCCTCAAGGGTCTGAGACCCCAGCGGATGGCGACGACCTGCACCCCGATCACCAGCAGCGTGACCAGGGCAAGACCCACGTAGAGGCTCTGGCGGAACGAGCGGATGGCCGCACGGTAGGGCGCCTGATCCGCCGCCACCTGAAACATCAGGGTCGACTCGTCCACGTCCTCCCAGATGACGGCGGTGGTGAGGACAAACCGCTTCGATTCGTTATCGCCCTCGAAGAGAAACTCCCCGAACGGTGCCCGCCGCTCCGGAAAACTCACCGCGCTCGTCAGTGCGGAGGGCGAACGCCAGCGATAGTCGCCTCCCACCTCCGATACCGCCGCGTAGAGCCCTGATTCGGGCTGCAGCAGGCGGGGTTCCGGCAGGTCGCGGAATGCGATGCGGCCGTCGTCGGTCTCGGCGGAGCCCATGAGCGAGTAGATCACCAGGCGCATCTGCTCCTCGGCGCCAGTCAGCGTACTCGCGGCAAACGACCGGTCGAGAACCACGCCGGTGAACGCGAGAAAGACCGCCAGCACCAGGGTAGTGAGGACCACAAGGCGGGTCTGCATGCGGGGCGCCGAGCGGGTTGCCGCCTGGATTTCCGAATGAGATTCGGCGCCCGGCCCGGTACCGGATGTGCGGTCGTCCCGCATTCTCTTTCGATCCATCGTTACCGGATACAGGGCGCGAACCCGGTGGCCTCAGGCTTCGAGGCCGAACCGGTAGCCCTGGCCCCTGGCGGTATGAATGGGATTCACCGGATGGAGCTTCTTGCGCAGCCGGCCCACGAAAACCTCGATGACGTTGCTGTCGCGATCGAAATCCTGATCGTAGAGATGGTCGGTCAACTCGGTCTTCGACACCACGCGGCCCGGATTGAGCGCCAGGTATTCGAGCAGATTGTACTCATAGGCCGTCAGCGTCACCGGCGCGCCGTCGAGCCGCACTTCCTTCTTCGCGGTGTCCAGCGACAGGGGGCCCTGCCGGATGACCGGCGTTGCGTAACCGGCGGCGCGCCGCACCAGGGCGTTGAGGCGGGCGAGCAGCTCCTCCATGTGGAAGGGCTTGGTGAGGTAGTCGTCCGCTCCCGCCTCGAGACCCGCCACCTTGTCCTGCCAGTGGCCGCGGGCCGTCAGGATCAGCACGGGAAAACGCCGTTCCTCGGCGCGCATCGCGGCGATGAGGTCCTTGCCGTCAAGCTTCGGCAGACCCAGGTCGATCACGGCGGCGTCGTAGTCGTATTCCCGGGCGAAATAGAGACCCTCCTCCCCGTCGCCGGCGACATCCAGGGCATAGCCCGCTTCCTTCAGACGCCGGGCCAGTTGATCCTGCAACGCCAGATCGTCCTCGACCACCAGAACCCGCATGACGCCCGACCCGGAATCAGCGCTGCGGGCGGACGCCGCCCCCGGGGCCGACCAGAACGGTGGTGACGCGGCCGCCGTCGAGCAGCAGCCGCACCCGGAAGCCCCGGTGACCGCCTTCGAGCGGCGTCACCGATAGCACACGGCCGCCGGTCTCACGGCGCGCAACGCCGGCCGCCGACTCCGGTGTCATCAGGGGTTGGGCATTGAAGCGATTGGTTGCAGGGGTTTTTTCAGCGCCATGGGCCGCTGGAGCGACTCCGTTCACGGCAAACATGACCAGGACGAACAGGATTCCACCGTACCAACGGCGGCGGATTCGTCGGCGGGCAACGCGACGCGAGAGTCGGATGGTTCGCACTACGCGGCCGGCGGCGGGCACGGTGCCAGGCTCGTTCGGATCCGGCGCTTGCATAGAACAATCTTCAACTGGTTGATATTAAAGGAAAACATATTTGACATAACATGGGTAATTCAACAGCGAGTTCGCATACGGCGCTTCCCTTTCGGCGCACGGCCACATTATCCAGCAGTACGCAAGGCTTTCGGACGAGCTAAACGCGCCGAAAGGGAAGCGCCGCATACGAACTCTTTCCCGAGATTCGGCGTTGT